>NZ_JBBMEO010000001.1:0-431243 GCF_040096515.1 Faecalibacterium tardum
CATAGCGGCCGCAAGTGCACCTGCAAATACTTTTTTCAATCTCATGGTAACACACCTCTATCTCAGTTTTGAAAAAATAGTTAGCTTTACCTAACAATTGGCGCAAAAAAATGCAGGGGGAAAACCCCTCAGATAGTTAGGCAAAACAAATTCACAAAGTAAAAATAGCACTCCCACAGGGCGTTGTCAAGCAGAAACCGGCAAGTTTGCAGAGGTAAATTTTTCGGTGCAGGAAACGATCTGCATCCTCTATACCGCAAAGCCCTTGACCTTTTTGCCGGAGCGCAGTATACTGCCTGTATGGTTAGTTACATTTAACCACAAGGAGGTACTACATGATACAAGACGCATTCTGGGGGATCTTGATCCCTTTTCTGGGCACAAGCCTTGGAGCGGGCTGTGTGTTCTTTTTGAAAAACTCTCTGCGTGACGGCATCCAGCGCGCCCTCACCGGCTTTGCCGCCGGAGTGATGGTGGCGGCATCGGTATGGAGCTTGCTGATCCCAGCCATGGAACAGGCTGCAGATCTGGGCAGGCTGGCGTTTTTCCCGGCGGCGGTGGGTTTCTGGCTGGGTATCCTGTTTTTGCTGCTGCTGGACCATCTCATTCCGCATCTGCACCAGAACAGTTTGCAGGCCGAAGGGCCAAAAAGCCAGCTCCAGCGCACCACCATGATGGTTCTGGCGGTAACGCTGCACAACATCCCGGAGGGCATGGCAGTGGGCGTAGTCTATGCCGGTTACCTTGCCGGAACGGCTCAGATCACTGCCGCCGGGGCGCTGGCACTTTCCCTTGGCATTGCTATCCAGAACTTCCCGGAGGGTGCTATCATCTCCATGCCACTGCGGGCGGAAGGAATGAAAAAAGGTCGGGCGTTCTGGGGCGGTGTGCTGTCCGGCATCGTAGAGCCCATCGGGGCAGTGCTGACGATTCTGGCGGCAGGCATCGTGGTGCCTGCTTTGCCCTATCTGCTCAGCTTTGCCGCCGGAGCCATGCTGTATGTGGTGGTGGAGGAACTGATCCCGGAAATGTCGCAGGGGCAGCACTCCAACGTTGGTACGGTATTTTTTGCGGTGGGCTTCAGCGTGATGATGGTGCTGGACGTAGCACTGGGGTGACGGTTGGGGGACGGAAGCGAAATCATTTTCGGAATTCCCGAAAATGCCTAAACTTCTTGACAGAGGAGACGGCAGGGCGTATTATTTTGGCAGAAAGACCGCTGAGAAGCGGCTTTTTATAGAACAAAAAAAGTTAGCTCTGCCTAACTTGCAGCACGAGGAATTGCTGGCCTGTCACCCGGAGCAGTGGGCGCATCTGGTAAAAAGCATTGCATTGTGAACGGTAAACAGAAAGAGGGTGGCGTTATGTCCTTCTTTGAAAACACCCGAAAGCCCGTAGGCCTTGGCGGGAAGATCGTGGTTGCTATGATGAACTTTGGACACAGCGCAATGGCAGAATGGGGGCTGCGTTTTTTACAGCCTGCCCCGGATGCCATGGTGCTGGACTGCGGCTGCGGCGGTGGAGCGAACATTAAAACGCTGTTGAAACTGTGCCCCAACGGCAAGGTGCAGGGCATCGACTATTCGGCAGTCAGTGTAGAAAAAGCGCGAAAGGTCAATGCAGGTGCCATTGCAGCAGGGCAGTGTACTGTGCAGCAGGCAAGTGTGGCAGAACTGCCGTTTGAAGCGGAGCAGTTTGATGTGGTGACCGCCTTTGAAACGGTCTATTTCTGGCCGGAGCTTGCACAGAATTTCAGAGAGGTCTATCGGGTACTGAAGCCCGGCGGGGTCTTCTTCATCTGTAACGAAGCAAACGGCGAAACGACAAAAGACGACAAATGGACGCAGATCATCGATGGCATGACCATCTATACGGATACTGCACTGAAAGAGTATCTGGAAAAAGCAGGATTTTGTCAGATCCAAAGCCACAAAAATAAAAGGGGCTGGCTGTGCGTCACAGCACAGAAATGAGGTGTGATCATGTCGAAAAAAGCAACGGAATTCCAAAGAAAAGCGATGAGCTGGATGTACCGGGGCAAGGAGATCTTCAAGCCTTTGAACACCGGCTGGATCGACGAGAATGTTGCCTGCGTGCGCGAATGGGTGGCGAACATCTTCTTCTACCGCAAAGGCGATACGACTATTATGGTCGATGCGGGATATAACTACGACCGCCTTGCCGAAAAAATGAGCTGGCTTGGGATTGATCCGAAGTCGATACACCATATCCTTATCACCCATCAGGACACCGACCATGTGGGTGCGGTGGAAGCAGACAGTCCGGGGCTGTTCCGGAATGCGAATCTGTACATCGGCGAGATCGAGAACCGGTATCTGATTGGAGAAGCACGCCGCAAGGTTATTTATCATCTCTATAAGCTGCCGCAAGTGACCATCTACAACGAAAAGCAGCTGCTTCACGATGGAGAGGTCTTTGATATTGACGGCGTCAGGATCGAGTGTTTTCTGGTTCCCGGTCATACATGGGGGCACATGGTATACCTTGTGGACGGGAAATATCTCTTTACCGGCGACACGCTGTGGTTTGGCGCGGACGGCGGCTACAGCTTCATTTCCTCGCTGGCGGAGGACAATAAGCTGGCTGTGCAGTCACTGGCGGAGCTGGAGCAGAAACTGCGCGCACGTGGGCTGCATCCATATTTCATCACCGGTCACACGGGATGGACGGACAATTTTGCCTTTGCGTTTGCCCACAAAGACAAGCGCCGTTCACCATTCAAAAAACGAGTACACGACCCATCGGCGCCCTATGATGCCTACGACGAATCGGACGACACCGAAGAAAATGCAAAGAGCGGTTTTCTAAAAGGCGTGGGAAGATGAAGGACGGCGAATTACAAATTGACCGTAGCTGCCATGTGCTATATTCCAAACCCTGCAAAAAGGAAATTCTGGCGAAAATCACTCTGCACTATACGGTGGGCATGGCAGTCATAGCGGCGGTGCTGGCGGCAATGATGACTGTTTTTACTCACTGAGGGAGGAACCTATGAAATACAAAATCGAGAAAAACACCGTGCAGGAGACGCTGATCCTCCCACTGTATTCCCGGAAGTTGTGCACAGAGCTGTATCCGAACCTTTACCGGGATGAAACAGCGGTTCGGCTGCTCGACCAGATCGACTACGATTTTTCGCAGGCAGAGAAAAATTCCCGCAGCCTGATGCAGCGCTTTGGTGTGCTGGAGGTCGCCATGCGGCAGAATGACCTTGCCTTTGAGGTGCAGGCGTACCTGAAAAACCACCCCTGCGCGGCAGTGGTCAATCTGGGCTGCGGGCTGGATAACACCGGCAGAGCCTGCGACAACGGCAGCTGTAAAATCTACAATCTGGACTTCCCGGATGTGATCGCCTTGCGGCAGCAGCTTCTGCCCGCCGGGGAACGGGAACAAAATATCCCCTGCGATCTGAAAGACCCCGCATGGTTTGACAAGATCGATGCCTCCGGCGGGGCGGTATTTTTTGCCTCCGGGGTGTTCTATTACTTCCTGACGGAGCAGGTTCGGGAACTGGTGCAGGGGATGGCGGACGCTTTTCCCGGCGGGGTGCTGGTGTTCGATGCCGCCAACCGTACGGCGGTGAAGATGATCGCCAAAACGTGGCTCAGGACGGCGAAAATCAAGGATGTGGGAGCATATTTCGCGGTTTCAGATGCGAAAAGCGAGCTTTCCCCGTGGGACAATCGCTTACAAGTGTCCAGCCGGGGCTATATGCTGGGGTATAACGATTTGAAAGATCCTTCTGTCAGCAACTTTTTCCGATTCCTCGCAAAGGTTGGAGACAACGGGATGAAAATGCAGATCGTGAAAATCGGATTTGGAGACAGACAATGAAATATGCCGGGATGCCCATGGGAATGTGGGTGCTGTTTGCCGGTTCCTTTCAAAAGCAGCTGACTGCTGTGCTGGGCTATGATGCAGCTACCGCAAAAGCCATCACGAAAAAGGCAAAGCCGCAATACCGGCAGATCATTCGCAGGCTGCCGGAGTTTGAAAAAGCGGACCGCTTCAAGATGAACATCGTCAACTGCGCAATGCTCGGCGCGTTCATTCTCTCCATGCCGCAACGCCCAGAGGTGGACAGGCTGACGGATTACTACGCAAGATCCATGATGACAAAGCCCATGCAGTGGTTCTGCCGCAAAAGCGGAAAAAGCAAGTTTACCCCAAAGGACATTGCCGCTATGAAAGCCACTGCCGCCCTGAAAGCCGCCGACCGCAACCCCTACTCGTGGAACATGGAGTTTTACGAATACCCGGATGGCAGCGACTACGAGGGACGCTTTACCAAGTGCGGCATCTGTGTGCTGATGAAGGAACTGGGTCTGTACGACCTGACCCCCGCTTTGTGCCATCTGGACTACACCATGAGCGAAGCGAGCGGTGTGACCGAATTTGTGCGGCAGTACACCCTTGCCTCCGGCGGACCCTACTGCGACTGCGGGTACAAAAAGAAAGGGTGACGGACGATGCGATTTTTGCATAAATTTTTTGAAGGAGTTTTTTTCGTGAAAAAACAGTCCGATCTTTCCCGGCTGATGGGTTACGCTGAGAACTACCGATATTTCACCTACGCTTCGTGGGTACTGTCTGCGGTCAGCGCACTGGTGGCACTGGTGCCCTTTGTGTACATCTGGAAGATCCTGCGGGATGTGTTGAATGCCGCGCCGGACTATGCGCAGGCGGTGAACATCCCCCATGGAGTCAGTTGTCACCTTACGCAAAGAAGCGGATACGAGAGGCCTATGTTTCGGAGGACCGTGTTACACGATATGTGAATAGGAGTGCGGCAGAAGAAAAAGAGGCGGTGGCATTCGGTGCGTTTTTGAATAAGATGGAATGGAAAGCGGAGCATTGGGTCGACGAGTTCTTTACGGAGACGGAGATGCTGAACCGCTATGATGACGGCATTGATCTGATGCTTGCCCTCAAAGATGCACGTTACGGAATGGAACACGTTTATACGATTCAATGCAAGGATAAATTTTTTCCGAAGTGCAGATTCTATTTTGTTTCCAGATACCAGCCTTTTGAAATTGCAGTCGTAGACGAAGCGCAATATCAAAAACTGGGCAAAGAGTATATCCTAAAAGAAAAAATCGGGGAGAGGGTCATGCTGGATGAGATTTTGAAAGTTAGATACAACTGACGTCTCTCTATTACCGCGTATTTGATGAATCCAGTGCTATCATGGTGTCAGAACGAAACACACCGCAATAAAAGGAGAACACCATGATGAATTTTGATAATGCTTACAAGAAACCTCTGTGCCGCTTTTCAGTTGAACAGGAAAACGGCGTACAGCAGGCATTTGACTGCGCAGAGGCCTTGTACCTCGCAGCCGAGCAGGAGCGCTACCGCACCCTTTCCCGGACAGAGATGGCTGCATTTCTGGATGCGGCTGCAGTTCTCCAGACTGAAGAGGGCTTGATCCCGCTGGTGATCGACAAAACCATGCCATCCGATTGCCGGGTGGATTTGCAGTACCATCCGAGCTATGCGGCGGCAGCAGCCATCTACGCATGGCAGACCATGCGGGAAATCTTTGACGAAGCACGGACGGCTTTTTTCAAGAACCTGCTGCATGGCTGCACGGGGCGCGGACTGCGTGACCATGGACTGGATGCAGGCTCCGGGCAGCGCCGCAATCTGATCTTGCTGGCCAAGGCCGATGTTAAGGCATTCGTTGAGGAAAACGGTGATCTTTGCGCAGAGTTCACGGCATTGGTGCGGGACACCATTCAGATGTTCGAACGCGACATTGTAAGGGCAAAGCAGAACCACACGTCGATGGTGGAAATGGGAATGTGGCCTGTGCCGATCACCGCAGAGTTGGAACAGGTTGTGGCAGCTTATCACGGCAAGACCCATACGCTCTTTGTTTATGGGACGCTGATGCAGGAACAGCCCGCCCACGATCTGTTGAAGGATTCGATCTACTCCCGGCGGTATACCCTGCACGACCATACCATGGTGGATCTGGGCGCATACCCCGGAATCGTGCAGAAGAAAAACGAAGCGGTTCTGGGTGAGGTATACTTTGTCTCGCCGAAGATGATGGCAGAGATGGATAGCTATGAGGACGAGGGCAACCTCTATCTGCGCCGGGAGGTGTGGGTGAAGTCTGAGCAGGGCAGCCTTCGTGCAGAAGCCTACTTATATAATAAGGGTACGCAGGGCTGTTTAGAGCGTTCCTGCTGGCAGCCGAAGCATGAGGAAGAAGTCTGGTATGCCTGCTACGGCTCCAACCTGTCCGAGGAACGGTTCCGATGCTATGTGCAGGGCGGCGTAGCGCCCAACGGAAAACACTACTACGGCTGTAACGATACTACGCTGTGGAAGGAATCGTATTGGACGGATTATCGCGGCAGACTGTATTTCGGCAACGAAAGCCCCAGCTGGGATTACGGCGGCGTGGCTTTTTATGACCCGGCGGGTTATGAATCGGTATTGTTCCGGCTGTACCGCATTACGAGGGACCAGCTGCATGACATCATGCGGCAGGAGGGTGCCTCGGCCAACTGGTACGGGCATCAGTTCCTGCTGGGGATGGGCAAGGATAATCTGCCGGTCTATACCTTGATCAGCAGCACGACCCGCCCGCAGAAGGCACCGTCTCCGAACTATCTGGAGGTGATCCGCACCGCTTTGGAGAAAGAAGCCGGTCTGAAGCCGAAGGAAGTGAAATGCTATCTCGACAAGGCGTTGAACGCATAAATAGCTTGAAATCGACCCTGCGGATTCCGACGGTGTTGGAATTTGCAGGGTTTTCTACATACCCAAAACAAATATAGACTGCGGCCTGCTGCTCTCTGCAAGGGAGTATGACCAAAAAGATCCTCCGCATCAAACTGCTGCTAACAATGTTAATACGTCCTAACATCGTCGAAAACCATTGAAAAAGCCCGAAAGCGTGCTAATATATAAAGATAAAGAGCCTGCCCCGCTCAAGGGGATGGGTGCTCAGATAGGAAATACAGAAACGAGGGGTAAATATGTTTGATACAAAAAAGCTTGCACTGTTTTTGGGCGGTGTGGTGTTCGGCTCTGCCGGCTTCAAGGTGCTGTCCAGTAAGGACGCCAAAAAGGTCTACACCCAGACCACCGCTGCGGTGCTGCGGATGAAGGACTGCACCATGCAGACCGTGAATAAGGTGCAGGAGGAGGCCGGTGACATCCTTGCCGATGCAAAGGCCATCAACGAGAGCCGCGCCGCCGAGGCTGCACAGGAGGTCATCGAGGATACGGCTGAAGAAGAGCAGCCCGCAGAGCAGACCGCACAGTGATATAGCGCAGCAGAGCCGCCGCTTTGGGCGGCTCTTTTTGCACAGAGGGGTAAGAAAAGCAATGAAATGTACGATCCTACATGAAGGGAAGGGGCGGATGCGGGTGCACGTCTGCGCTGTGCGCATGACGTTGCACCGGGCAGACGTGCTGGAAGCCTACCTGAACGGGCAGGACAATATCCAGAAAGCCACCGTCTACGAGCGCACCGGAGATGTGGTGCTGACCTACCGGGGCAGCCGGAAGGACGCCGCCGCCCTGCTGGCGGCCTACCGCTTTGACAACGAAGAATTGGAGGTGCTGGTCACCTCTCACGACAGCCGGAAGATCAATCAGGAATATCAGGAAAAGATGGTCGGTCTTGTGGCGGGGCGGGCGTTCCGCAAGGTGTTCCTGCCCGCGCCCATCGCGGCGGCATATACGGTGTGGCGCTCCATCGCCTTTATCTGGAAGGGGATCCGCTGCCTGCTGCACCGCAAGCTGGAAGTAGAGGTGCTGGATGCGCTCAGCATCACAGCCTCCCTCCTGCGGGGGGATTACAGCACCGCAGGGTCGGTGATGTTCCTGCTGACGGTGAGCAGCTTGCTGGAAGAGTGGACAAGGAAAAAGAGCTTGGATGACCTTGCCCGCAGCATGGCACTGAACGTGGACAAGGTCTGGGTGCGCACCCCGCAGGGCGAGGTACTGGTGCCGTTGACCCGCGTTCACGCCGGGGACGAAGTAGTGGTGCGTTCCGGCAACATGATCCCGTTGGACGGTATGGTGCTGGAGGGCGAGGCCATGGTCAATCAGGCTGCCCTGACCGGCGAGTCCATGCCGGTGCGCAAGACCACCGGCGCCACCGTCTACGCCGGCACGGTGGTGGAAGAGGGCGAATGCGTCCTTGTGGCCAAGGCAGAGGGCGGTGCTAAC
This sequence comes from Faecalibacterium tardum, assembly GCF_040096515.1. Classification (NCBI taxonomy): domain Bacteria; kingdom Bacillati; phylum Bacillota; class Clostridia; order Eubacteriales; family Oscillospiraceae; genus Faecalibacterium; species Faecalibacterium tardum. Next base: position 8,218 of record NZ_JBBMEO010000001.1, read on the forward strand.
CGCTACGATAAGATCGTGGCGATGATCGAGGAATCGGAAAAGCTCAAGTCCGGTACCGAGAACCGGGCTTTGCAGCTGGCCGACCGTCTGGTGCCGTGGTGCCTTGCCGGTACGGTGGCTACCTACGCCTTTACCCGCAACGTCACCCGCGCCATCTCCATTTTGATGGTGGACTTTTCCTGTGCGCTGAAGCTTTCCATGCCGCTGGCGGTGCTTTCTGCCATGCGGGAGTGCGGGGAATACCACATCACCGTAAAGGGCGGCAAGTATCTGGAAGCGCTGGCAAAGGCGGACACCATCGTGTTCGATAAGACCGGCACTCTCACCCGCGCCACCCCGCAGGTGGTGCAGGTAGTGCCTTTCTCCGGCTGTGAGGAGCGGGAGGTATTGCAGCTTGCCGCCTGTCTGGAAGAGCACTTCCCCCATTCCATGGCAAACGCCGTTGTCCGTGCTGCCAGAGAGCGGGGCATCTCCCACGAAGAGATGCACTCCGAGGTGGAGTATATCGTGGCGCACGGCATTGCCAGCCGGGTGGGCGGCACGCGGGTGGTCATTGGCAGCGCCCACTTCATTTTTGAGGACGAGGGCTGCACCATCCCGGCAGGGGAACAGGCAAAGTTCGATGCGCTGGACCCCCGGTATTCCCACCTGTATCTGGCTGCTTCCGGGGTGCTGGCGGGGGTCATCTGCATCGCAGACCCCCTGCGCCCGGAGGCGGCACAGGTTCTGCATAAGCTTCGGAGACTGGGCATTGCCCAGACGGTCATGATGACCGGCGACAGCGACCGCACTGCCCGCGCCATTGCGGCGCAGGTGGGGGTGGACCGCTGCTTTGCGGAGGTGCTGCCGGAGGATAAAGCCGCCTTTGTCCGCGACGCCAAGGCCGAGGGACATACGGTAGTGATGATCGGCGACGGCATCAACGATTCGCCCGCCTTGTCGGCGGCAGATATCGGCATCGCCATCCATTCCGGTGCCGCCATCGCCCGGGAGATCGCCGATGTGACCATCCGCGCAGACAGTCTGGAAGAGCTGGTGACTTTAAAAGCCATTGCCAACGCCCTGCAAAAGCGGGTGGGCAGCAATTACCGGTTCGTCCTCAGCTTCAACTCCGCGCTCATTCTTCTGGGCGCACTGGGCATTCTGCCCCCGGCTACCAGCGCGATGCTGCATAACCTTTCTACCCTTGGCATCAGTCTGCGCAGCATGACAGACCTGTTGGAGCAGAAGCCTTTACCGTGAAAATGGAACGCCGGAGCGTCCGCAGACGCTCCGGCGTTCCGAAATTATAAATAGTTTTTCCGATGAAAATGCCCAGAGCATAGCGGAGGGCATTCAAAATCGTCTTAGCCAAAAGGGAGGCGCTGCACGATATTGTGCGGCGGCCTCCCTTTTTTGTTTCAGATAAACCGGCAGAAGCCCAGCCAGCAGCCCAGCAGGAAGAAGAGCAGCGCCTTACCCAGCACCGGCAGCCACGGGTGCTTGCAAAGAGCCAAATCCCACCGGTGGATGTTCTGCTTGGGGCAGGTGCCCACGCAGGCTTCACAGGCGATGCACTCCCCGCTGCGCAGGCTGCTTTCCTCCAGCTTCAGGCACACCGGGCACTGCTGCTTGCAGGCGTTGCAGCCCGGGATGCAGCCATCGTTCTGCCGGTGCAGCCGCGCAAAGGGCAGCACCGGCAGCAGGGCGAACACCGCACCCATGGGGCAGAGAAACTGACAGAAGAACCGGTGCTGCACCGCCATGCCCAGCAAAATGAGCACAAGCAGCGCGATGCCCACGCCGAAGCCCTCCGGCGGCAGACGCAGAGCCGTCAGGCGGGAAAATACCTCCCACGGGCTTGCGCCGGTCAGCAGCTTTTCCTGCCAGGTCACATACAGCGCCACCAGCCCTGCCAGCAGCAGATATTTGACCTTCTGCCCCCAAAGCACCGCCCGCTCCGGCAGCCGGAGCTGCTTTTTGCGGCGGAGCAGCTTTTTCTGGATAAGGCCAGAAAGCACCCAGACGGCATCGCCCAAGCTGCCAAAGGCGCAGGCGTACCCGCAGAAAAACCGGTCGAACAAAAGGGTGAAGCCACACAGCCCCAGCAGGGAAAGCGTGAAGCTATCTGCCGAGAGAACCTCGCCCGCACCGATGTGCAGAAAGATCTGTTTTACCCCGGAAAAACCAGCTACGAATGCGCCCGGCATGGTCACAAAGAAGAAAAGCTGCACCCCGGCGCGCAGCCATGTGCGGTGCTTTTTGTCCCGCTGACGCTGCTGCGCCGCCGTTAAAGGCTTTGTCTGTGTTTTTTCCATTATGTTGCCGCCTTTCCCAGTGCGTCCTCTACTGCACCGATAAGTCCTTCTGCCGTGAGGGTAGCGCCGGAAACGGTATCCACCTCGGCAGACTGCACATCCAGCATCTCGTCCAGCAAAGGCAGTGCCTGTTTATAGTAGGGCTTATCTTCACCGGAAGCGTCCAGCACCGCAATATCGGTCATTTTTCCGTTCTGGATGGTCACCGACACCCGGATGACATCGCCAAAGCCAAAGGCGCTGCCCTCGTAGGTGCCGTCCTGGTAGCCGCTTTGGGTCTGCTCTGCCTGCGCTGCGCTCTGCGCCTGCAAAACGGAAGTGTTGTAGGCTTCTACCTCGGCAATCTCCTGCTTGCGCTGGCTCACCGCCGCAGCCCGGACTAACGCCACCTGCTGGTATTGCCACAGAATCCCCAGAATCAGCAGCAGGTTCACCGCCCGGAGGAGAAAATTCTTGTATTTCATTCCGCTGCTCCTTCCGTTTCAGGTTCGGTTTCTTCCGGCGGCAGCACCGCCTCGGATGCCAGCAGCACCTCCGCAGAAGATGCCGGTTCCGGTTCAGAATCGTCCGGTGTTTCTGCCGGGAAAAGCTGCTGCCATACTTCCTTGAGCCATGCAGGAACGGTGCGCTTTTCCTTCGGCTGCACCACCTCCACGGTGGGCGCAGTGACCGGCGTTTCCTCGGGTTCTGCCGCTTCGGACGGCGCGGCTTCTTCCACCACTTCTTCCGATGCTGTCTGCTCCGGGGTGGTTTCCTCTGCCGGGGCAACCGCTGCCTTTGCCAGCGCCAGCTTGACCGCGTTCAGGATGCCGGTGGAGGAGTAGGTGGCACCGGAAACGGCATCCACGTTGGGACTTTGTCCCTCCAGAATGGCGGGGATGACCCGCTTTGCCCGGGAGAGATATTCTTCTTCATCCTCAGCACTCAAAACCGTGATATCGGTGATCTTATCCTCTGCCACCGTGACCTGTACCGTAATTTTGCCCTCAAAGCCTATGGCTTCGGCAGTGTAGATGCCGTCACGGTAGGTGGATGGTGCAGTAAATTCCTCCACCACCAGCGGTGCGGAAGGCTTTGGCTGCGGCGGCAGGGGATTATTCACCACCTCGCCGGTCAGGGCGTTCTGTACCGCGCCCAGAATGCCCCGACTGGTGTAGGTCGCCTCGGAAACGGCGTCCACCTCCCAGCTCTGGGCATCCATTACGGTGGTCAAAAGCCGCTTTGCGCGCCGCAGAAACTGCTTGGTCTCGTGGGAAGCATCCAGAATCTCGACCTCCGCGATGCTGCCGTTTTCCATGGTCACCTGCACCCGGACGGCACCGCCGTAGCCCCGGGAAGAGCCAACGTAAACGCCGTCGGCATAGGGCAGCTTGGGCAGGGCTTCTTCCTCCGCTTCAACGGAAGCGGCTTCCACCGGCTGCTCCACCACGGCTGTCAGCCTTTCCGGTACGGCAGCCAGCACCGGCGCGGTGCGCGGCAGCGCAAAAAGCACAGCTGCCGCTGCTGCCACCGCCGGGAGCAGCTGCACCAGTGGCAGCAGTGTGTTGCATCGTTTTTTGTTCATTCCAACTCCTCCTGACACGGAAAAGCAAGGCCGCCTGCATAAAGCGACCTTGCCTTTTTGATGTTCTGTTTTTTGCCGGATCAGGCAGCTTTCAGGTTCTGCACGGCATCGGTCAGGTGGGTCACCTGCTCCAGTGCAGCGGCCTTATACAGGGTCTCGCGGCTCAAAAGCTCCACGCTCTCGGCCAGCTCGGTCTCCAGATTGGCATAGCTGTCGGCGGTGTAAGCGGCCTTTGCCTTGCTCTGTGCTTCGGCGACCACAGCCTGCAGGGCGGCGCGGTCGGCATCGCTTGCCAGCTCATGCTTGGCAAGGTTCTCGGCAGTGGTCTGGAACTTGACCACCGTGTCGGCGTAGCCCAGTGCGCGGATGGTGATGGTCCAGTAGCCGGTGCCGTCAGTGCCCTCCGGCAGCTGGCAGCTTATCGCAGTGGCAGAAAATCGTTGCCATACAGTTAGCTGCTCCTAACATTGCGCGCAAAGAAAAACCTGCGGGGCAAAGCCCCTCAGATGGTTAGGGTAAGCTAATTGACGGAAATTAAGATAACACGCATACAAAGGGATGTCAAGAAAAAGCAGGGATGTTTATGGAAGCTAATTTTTCGGAAGAAGAAGCCGCCCGCACCCGCTCTGCTGCAAAGCCCTTGACCTTTTTGCCGGAGCGTAGGATGCTTTTTATAGGGTTAGCTGTAAATAGCCGCAAGGAGATACTATATGATGCAACACGCATTCTGGGGGAATCTTGATCCCCGGAACATAACTGGGGATGCCAGCCGGTGGAGGGTGTTGAATCAATCATGGATGCCGCTAGGCTGCGGGCACGATTTTATTTCCATTGTCTTTGAAACCTCTTGACAATGGAAACTTTTTTTGATTATAGTAAAACTAACAAATGTTAGTTAGCGAAAGGCAAAGGAAAATGGAAGATACCAAGCAGCGCATTCTGGAAAAATCTCTGGAACTGTTTTCGACCAAAGGGTATGATGCGGTCAGCGTGGGCGAAATTGCAAAGGCGGTCGGCATCAAGGCTCCGTCACTTTACAACCATTTCCCCAGTAAACAGGCCATTTTTGATGCGATTTTGGAGACAACTTCGGCGTCATCATGTAGCCGGTGGCCGTCTGGGTACGCAAAGGCGGCGAGTGGGCCATCATCCACCGCTGCAAACGCTGCGGAAAGCTCAGCTCCAACCGGGTGGCGGCAGACGACAACCCCATGAAGCTCATGAGCATTGCCATGAAGCCGCTGTGCTCTCCGCCGTTCCCGCTGGACTATATTGAGGAAATGACCGCCTTGATGGGCGGTGATGGACGGATGCGGTAAGCCGCAGGAGGAACTGCAAGATGGAGTATATCCGAATCACAAAAGAAAACATCGACAAGGAACACATCTGTTGTGCCATGTCCGGCCAACAGAGCCTTGCCAAGAAGGAATGGCTCAAGCAGCGCTTTGCGGAGGGGCTTGTTTTTTACCGCAGTGCGGAGCGCGGCAAATGCTTTATCGAGTACATCCCGGCAGAAAACGCATGGGTGCCCATTGATGCGGCAGGCTGGCTTTATATCAACTGTCTGTGGGTCTCCGGCTCCCTGAAAGGGCACGGCTATTCCAGCGACCTGCTGGAAGAATGCCTTCGGGATGCCAAGGCACAGGGCAAAAACGGCGTTTGCATTCTGTGTGCCGAGGGGCGCAAACGGGAGTTCCTCGCTGACCCCAAGTTTTTGACCCATAAGGGCTTTAAGGTTTCGGACATCTCCGATTGCGGGATCAATCTCATGTATCTGCCCCTTGCAGAGAGCGCCCAGCCGCCAAGATTCAAAGACTATGCCAAGCATCCCAAGGTGGAGGAAAATGGCTTTGTCCTCTACTATACCGACCAGTGCCCCTACACCTATTACTGGGTTCCAAAGGTGCAGGAGGCTGCAAAGGAACATGGGATCCCGTTCAAAGCCATCCACATCACAGAGAAAGAGACGGCACAGAATGTGCCTGCACCTGTCACAACATACGCATTGTTCCGGGATGGCAAATTTGTGACCCAGAGCATCCAGTCGGACAAGAAATTTTTGAAATTGGCGGCAGAATAGCAGAATAATTGAATCAAGCCAGACGCCAGACGCAGTGCAGCCCATAGAATTGGGGTGCGCTGCGTTTTTATTCGTTGGGGCTATTTTGCAATAGCCCCTTCATTTTTGCTTGTTTCCGGTGAAAGCTGCGGTGCGGGAACGTTCCATTCAGCGGGCCTTCTTGGGGTCGCTTTCGTCCGGGGCGCTGCCGCTGCCGGAGTTCAGGATCGCCACGAACTGCTGCAGCTGCTTGAGGGAGCTTACACCCAGTTTTTCGTAGATGTTCTTGTTGTGGAAGCGCAGAGTACTGTCTTTGATGTCCAGCTGCTCCACGATCTCCCGGGTGCGCAGCCCGGCGGCGTAGCCGTCAAAGATGCGGCGTTCGGTCTTGGTCAGGGTGGGGATGCCCGCCACAAAGGTCTGGAAGGCATCGGGCACCGACTCGTTGCGGCACACGTCCGCCAGCCGGGACAGCTCAGTCTGCATCTGCTGGCGCTCCAGCTGCAGCTCGTCCATCCGCCGCCGGGACTCCCGCCGGTCCTCCTCGAACTGCCGGAACGCAGGCGAGAGGATGCGCCGGTGGAAGTTCATGCAGCAGAACACCACGAAAAAGGCGATGAACAGGCCGATGAGCAGCATCTGCAGATTGCCGGAAAAGACCAGTCTCCGGTAGTCTGCCATGGGGATGCACACCGCCAGCCGGTAGGACTGACTCTCGCTCAGGCGGCACAGCTGGGAGATGCCCGCATAGGCGCTGTCGGGGCCGGTCAACTGGGTCAGCCCGCCGCCCATGCTGCGCAGCACCAGCGTGTTCCGGGGGGCATGGTAGTAGCCGCCGGTGGTGCCGCTGCTGAGGGCGGCATCGGCGGCAAGGCCGTCCCCCGCCGGGGCCAGCAGGCAGCTCAGCCGGTCAAAGCCGGTGGGCTGGGCAAAGTTCTGCTTGAAGTAGCTCTCGCTGATCTCAAAGCCGCACAGCCCGTACATTGTGCCGTCCCGCCCCCGCAGGGGCAGCAAAAACAACTGCACCTCCTCCGAGGTGCCGGGCAGCTCGAACCGCTCGGTCAGCGTGTAAGACTGGTACAGCGGGGCGCTGCCGGGGGTCATCCAGCGGTCGTAGTCCGGGAACTGGTCGGTCTGAAACTCCATGCGCCACTTGCGGTGGGGCATCACGCTGTGGGCCTTGCCCACCTCCGCACTGCCTCGGTACAGCAGCAGGGGCACGGTGGGGGTGTCGGCACCGCTTTTCTGCACATACAGCCCGGCGCGGGAATGCTCTGCTCCCTCCATGCGGGTGTTGACGGTGGCATCCAGCAGCACAAAAGCGCCGGAACAGCCGGTCTGGCGCAGACAGCGGCACAGCGGCTCGAGCATTTTCTCCTCCAGCGCGTTCAGCACCTCGGGGGAGTCGTTCAGCTGGGCAAAGGACATCTGCCGCAGAGCAAGCTCCTTGTCCACCTCTGCGCTCATGTCCTCGGACAGGTTCACGCCCATGACCGCCAGCTGCTCAAAATAGCGCTCCATATCGTTCTGGAACACCGAAAACTGGATCTGCAAACTGCGGCTGATGTCCTTTTTGGTGTTGTGCAGGCTGGCAAACAGGAACAGCGCCGCACCAAAGGTCAACACCAGCAGCACCACCAGCAGCAGGCAGGCCCACAGCAGCCGGCTGCTCATGGGGCTTTGGCGGATCTTTTCACGGTGCCGGTCAACAAAGTGCATCAAAGTCCCTCCTTTCCGGCTGAGCGGCAGGCTCAGGCATTGTCACACAGCAGCTGCCATGTTTCCTCGGCAAGGGCTTCCAGCGTTTCGCCGTCCGCAAGGCGCTGGGGGTAGTCCTTCTGGCGCTGGCGCAGGCTGTCGTACAAGGTTTTGGCCTTGGCGTGGTACCCCACGATGCCCGGTTCGGACAGGGGGGTGTTCTGGATGCGCATTTCGTTGTAGACGTCGTACAGCCGCTGATAGCTCTGCTGCTCAAAGGGATAGTCCGCAATGGCGTCAAAGGCGGCGCTGGACACCGGCATGTAGCCGGTATCGGCGGCAAATTCCAGATTGCGCTGCTGTTCGGTGAGCCAGCGTAGGAACACGGCGGCGGCTTCGGCTTTCTGGTCGGTGGTCTTGAAGGCGCACAGGCCCACACCGGCCTGCGGCATCAGGGGCGTGACGGTACCTGCGGCGTGGGGCAGGGGAGCCAGCAGCAGGTCGGTGGGCTCGGTGGTGTTGTCCGGGTAGGTGACGAAATCATTGTAATAAAGGATGGCCGCAGAGCTGCCAAGGCCCGCCAGCGTTTCGCCGGTCATCACCTGCGTGTTGGAGTACAGGTCCGACACCAGAATATCGCCCTGCACCAGCGCCCGGGCAAACTCCATCCACGAGGCGCGGAAGGTCTCGTTGGTCAGATCGTACCAGCTGCCCTTGTACAGCTCGCCGCTGCCCTGCTCCAGCGCGTTCAGCTCCACCAGACGCAGGGGGTAGTCCAGCGCGCAGAAGGGCTTGCCCTGCGACCACTGCCGGTAGGCACCCGCCATTTCAAAAAATCCGTCCCATGTGGCAAGGGTGGAAAGCTGCGCCCCGGTGTCCGCCGCAAAGCGGGCGTACTGGGAGCCGTTCAAAAAGATGAGCTGGGTGGATTTGGACACCGGGAACACCACCTGCCGCCCCTCAATGATGCCGTCCTGCACAAAGCCGGGCACATAGGCCGCCATGTCCTCGGCGGTGAACCAGTCGTTCCAGTCCACAAGGTTCTCAATGCCCAGAGCGCTAGCGTCCGCGGGGTGGGCCGAGAACAGGTCCGGCAGGTCCAGCGCGCCGGGCTTGCCGGCCTTGGCGTCCTGCAGCTGGCCGCCGATGGCGGCGCTGTTGGTCATGTTGGTCACGTTGAGCAGGATGCCCTTCTCCCTGCCCACCGTGTCGTTGAACTCGGTCAGCAGGCGGTTCATGGGCGAGTCGGCCTGTTCGCCGTATACATGCCAGATGCTGAGCATGGTGGGGTCCTTGGGCGAGAGCAGGGTCTTACTGCCGCCGCAGCCCGCAAGCGCCAGACCGGGGACGAGCGCCGCAAGCTTCAAAAATGTCCTTCGTTCCATTTTCATGCTTCCTTTCCGCAAGTTGCAGCCAAAGGGGCGGGGGAGGCCGCTGCCGCCGCAGCCCGCAAGGGCCTGGTTGGACGAGACCCTTCCCAAACCCCCATTTTCCCCCCAAAAACGGCCCTTTTTGGGGGGAAATGGGTAGAAAAAGGGAAAACCTCCTAAAAATTTTTTTGGAGCTTCCCCCCAAAAAACGGCTTTTTTGAGGGGGCAATTTTTTCCCGGATATGATACAGTACAAACAGAAGAGGTCCCGCGCCGGTGCAGAAAGCCTGTCGCTGTGCACAAAACGCGTCAACAGGCATCTGTAAATTCTATTCATAAGAATAGCATAAGATGGAGCGGACTGCAAGTGCAGAGAATACCCAAACCAGAGCCCCCTAAAAAGCAGGGGGACAAACAGAAAGGAGCATTCCCATGAAAGAACTGAACAGACGCGAATTCCTCACCCTTACCGGCGCAGCCGTTGTGGCGCTCTCGCTGGCAGGTTGCGGTGGGCCCTCCGCACCTCCCGCACCCGCAGCACCCACCCAAAAGGAGCTGGACCTCCTTAAGGCCCTCAACCGGACGCTCGAGGCCCATTGGACTGAACTGGGAGATCCTAGCAAGATCAGAGCGCTGAGCTACAGTCAGGATGCATCCGACTTCGCGAGAGACTTTGTCAGTCCCTGCGTGCAGGCGGACAAGGCAGAGGTGAAGATGACCCCGGAGCAGAACGCTGCCTTTGAAAATGAGATGCAGGAACGACTGGCTGCCCTCCGCAAAAAGTACGGATCATACGCATCTCTGGATGAGGGGGTCATTGGGTGCAACTATGTGCTGGGCTACCCTGCACTCCATGACTATAACATGGAGCTGACGATCCCGTATGAACTGAGCGGCGAGAATTTCAAGAATGCGTTCATTAAGATGCTCAACAAGATGGACATGGAAACCAGAGATCTCGGCATCTACTGCCCCACCGTTGCGGGAACGGACTATATCGTGATAGTGCCTCTGTCGGATAGGCGGCACAACAAGTAGTTGTAACGCCCCTGTCGGAACTGCGCTGAGCCGCAGCTGATTTTTTAAAGCACATCACCCGCCCCGGGCACGGCAGACTGATCTGCCCGGGGGCTTTATAAGAAGAAAGGAGCACCCCCATGAAAGAGATGAACCGACGCGAATTCCTCACCCTTTCCGGCGCAGCCGTTGTGGCGCTCTCGCTGGCAGGCTGCGGCGGGCCCTCCGCACCTCCCGCACCTCCCGCAGTGCCCACCGGCAAGGAAGCCAAGGTGCTGGAAGCCATCAAAAAATACCGCGCAGCAGCCGGGGTGACGGAACAGATCACACTGGATGACGGCCTGAAGCCCGCAGTTGAACTTGTGGCGGAGGTCGCAAAGGGCGACAAGAAATATGAAGACGTCATAGGAGATCTTAGTGAGATAATGAAGCTCTATCCTGATCTTAGCGCTCCGATCGGCGTCCGTATGGAAAACGATGATGAGCACATGAATGTAACTCCGGTATGTATATACTTGGAGGACGTAGAGAAGATGGCACTAAATCTTCCGTCTCAGGTGGACGATACCGCTAAGGAAGCTCTGAAATCGGCCCGTCTGATTGCGATTCAGTTGTTCGAGTATGGCGGTGCGAAATACTGGGTCGCAGTCGTTTCCAAAGGCAAAGTGACTCCGTAAAAACAACAATTCCCATTTAACCCCCTGTTTGCCCCGGGCGCACTCCCCCTGTGCCCGGGGCTTTATAGAAAGGAGCACCCCCATGAAACGATATGACCGACGGACTTTCCTGAAGCTCTCCGGCGCATCGGCGGTGATGCTGGCGTTGGCTGGCTGTGAGGACGAGGGCTTCTGCGGCTCCGGTGCCCCGGATATCCCGGACTCCGGCAGCTCCATCGACCCCTCTACCTACGACCCCTTTCACAGTGAGGAGATCACCACCCTTGGCCCTCCGCTTCCGGAGGCTCCCGATTCGCCCCCGATTCCGGTGATCCGGGACGGCAGAAAGATCTTTGAGATCATCAATGCCGAGCTGACCCGGCGGAAGGTGCAGTACTTCAAAATGCAGTACAATGCGGGCTTGGAACACTCCATTCAGTCCGAGATGCAGATGTTTGTGGACTACGACACCCCTTCCTTCCCCGCGAAGGAGGGTCTGGAAGCCCGGATGAACGGAGACTATGTGGATGGAATGTGGGCTGGCTTTGAGGAGGGCGGCTATGGATGGGGCAAAGGCTCCACCGCCTTTATCCGGGGCATCCACCACGACTGCTATGGCATCCAGCTGGACGATTACAAAGAGAAACGCTACTATCTGGACCGGCCCTACCCGGCCAATCAGGCCCAGTTCAAGGCCCTGATGGATGAGCTGGAAGGAAAATTCAATCACGCCCCGGACCCCAATATGCTGGACTCTCCGGAAGTGAGGAAATACGACATCGGCATCACTGTGGCGGATGTTCAGGGCAAGACCTACTGGGGGGCCTATATCATGCGTACACCACAGGACCCCGCCAACGATGAATGACGAAAAGGAGACAGCCATGAAACACAAACGTTTTGCTGCTGTGGTTCTGGCTGCGGCGCTGCTGCTGACCGGCTGCGGCGGCACCCAGAGCAGCCCCAGCGCTGCTGCCGACCAAAGCTCCGACAGCAGCCGAAGCACCCCCAGCGCGGTGGCGCAGGCCGCCCAGACAGACCGCATCACCGACCAGTACACGCTGGAAAAGAACGTTTCGGGCGTGTGGGGGGAGGAAGCGGTGCAGTGCATTTCCGTCCATGTGCCCAAGCTGGAATGCGACAGCCCGGACGCCGCCTACATCAACGATGAGCTGAATGCCATCTATGCGGCAGATTTCCGGGAATATGAGAACTACGAGGAGGCCGGGCAGCCGGGGAGCGAGCTGATCGGTGTGGGCTGGGATGACTGGTGGTACGGCGATTGCGTCAGTCTGGTGGTGCGCAGCCGCTACGGCGGCACCGCCCCGTGGCGTTACAGCGGCTGGTGCTTCGATTTTTCTACCGGCAGGCAGATCACCACAGCCGAGATGCTGCAGCGGATGGGGCTGGACCCGGACGAAGTGCAGGCGCAGGTGCAGCGACAGGCCATGCAGGCCTTTGACCGGGAGATGGCGCAGGGCGCGTATTACGAGGGCCTGCGTCTCGGCGGAGAGCTTTCGCAAATGCGGATGGATACGCTGGAATACAATGAACTGGAAAACCTGTGCCTGCTTTTGCCGGAGCAGGATCAACTGGTGCTCCGGGGAAAGTACAGCTGCGAAGAAGGCTGGCAGCAGCTGGATATGGAGCTCTCGCTGCCCCCCGCTGACACCCCGGTGCTGACCGATACCTACGATGGTGTGCAGGTGCAGCTGGAGGGAACGCAGGCCACCATCACCCTGAGCCCTGCACCCAAAACCGCCACTTGGGACACGGAACTCAACCTCCGGCTGGAACAGGCGCACACCTATCCCATCCTTGGCTCTTATAATGAATATGTGGACGTGTGCATCGGGCAGCAGACCGACTCGGTGTTCCATCCGGTGATCTATCTGCTGACCAAAGACGGCGTGGTGGAGTATGTGGACGTGCTGCGCTGCCTTTTGCTTGGAAATGCCATGATCTGTCAGGACCCCATCTACTTTGCCAACAACGGCGTGTCGCTGGAGCGCAGCGGCAATAGTAAAGTAAACCTGCGTCGGAAGGATGGCTCTGTGCTGGAGCTGGCCGAACTGTCGTCAGAGTGGAGCGTGCAGGAGATCCCCTATTCCGTCACCGGCTCTTACAACTACACCGACGAAAACGGCTGGAGCTGGATGGACCTGACCAGCGACGGCAGCGTCCAGATGGGCATTCAGGACAACAGCCGCATGGATCAGGGCGACGCCGCGTATCTGGGCGTGGTGCCCGAGGGCGTGGTGCTGGGCATCGCTGCCGATGAGGAACTCGAATTTGTGGCGGCGTTCAAGAACGACCTGTACAACGAGAACCTGACCCTGACCATGATCGCCGGGCAAAACCCCTTTGCCGAGGGGGAGACCCAGCTGCAGATGACCCGCAGCTACGGCTGAGATCACAGGAGAACGACCATGAAACACAAACGCCTTGCCGCTGCAGTGCTGGCGGCGGCTCTCTGGCTGACCGGCTGCGGCGGCGCGGCGGCTCCCGCTGCCCCCGCAGGCTCCGGCGCAGCTTCCCAAAGCGCCGCAGATACGGTGGTGCAGACAGCACAAAAAGACCGCATCACCGAGCAGTTCACGCTGGAAAAGACCATCCAGCTGTACGAGTGGGGCAGCGCACAGAAGCTGACCATCCATGTGCCGCAGCTGGTGTGCGACGGCCCGGACGCTGCTTATCTTAACGATGAGCTTGCCGCCATGTATGCGGCAGACTTCCGACAGTACGAGGACAGCCCGGAGATCGAGCCGCAGCAGGACGAGTGGAGCCCGGAGATTTATATCAACTGGGACGCCTACTGGTACGGCGACTGCGTAAGCCTTGTGGTGTTCCGCTACGACGGCGGTACCGACCCGGGGTATTCCCGGGGCTGGTGCTTCGATTTTGCCACCGGAAAGCAGGTCTCCGTGACGGAAATGCTGCAGCGCATGGGGCTGGACCCGGACGCCGTGCAGCAGCAGATGCTGCGCGAGGCCATGCAGACCTTTGACCGGCACATGGCGCAGGGCGGCTACTACGAGGGCCTGCGCAGCGGCGGCAATCTGGCAAGCATGCGGATGAACACGCTGGAAAACAACCAGCTGGAGGACCTGTGCCTGCTGCTGCCGGAACAAAACCGGCTGGTGCTCCGGGGCGGGTGCAGCTCCACTGCCGGCAGCGGCTGGCGGCAGCTGGATGTGGAGATCCCGCTGCAGGCTGCTGACCCGCAGCCGCAGACGGTGCTGACCGATACCTACGGCAGCGCTTCGGTGCAGCTGGAAGGAACGCAGGGCACCATCACCCTCCGCCGCACGCCGGAGACCGCCGCATGGGACGCGGATTACGGCATCCGGCTGGAACAGGACCGCACCTACCCCATCCTAGGCACTTATAATGAATATATCGACGTGTGCATCGGAGAAATCGGCGCATCCTTCCACCCGGTGGTCTATCTGCTGACGAAGGACGGCGTGGTGGAATATGTGGACGTGCTGCGCTGCCTTATATCCGGAAATGTTCTGGTCTGTCAGGACCCCATCTATATTGCAAACAACGGCGTGGCGCTGGAACGCAGCGGCAAAGAGGTAATTCTGCATCAGGAGGATGGCTCTGTGCTGGAACTTGCTCCCCTGACGGAAGAGTGGAACGCGCAGGAGATCCCCTCGGAGGCTGTCGGTGCCTTCAACGACATGTCTGACAACCAGTTTGACTGGATGGACGTGGAAAGCAATGGTTGCGTCCAGATGGGCGTGCAGGACAACAACGTTTTCTATCAGGGCTACGCCGACTATCTGGGCGTGGTGCCGGAGGGCATGGTGCTGGGCGTCTCTACCAGCGAGACGGCAGACGGGATGCCGGGCATCACCTTTGTGGCGGCGGTGAAGTACGACCTGTACAACGAGACCCTGAACCTTACCATGATCGACGGGCAGAACCCCTTTGCCGAGGGAAAGACCCAGCTGCAGCTGACCCGCTGCCCGGATAACTGACCACGGCGGGAGCCGCTGAGAACACAGGAGAACCACCATGAAACACAAAGCATTCCGCTGGATACCGGCAGTTTTGCTGGCAGCGCTGCTGGCAGGCTGCGGGGCAAGGGCCGCAGCCTCTGCCCGCCCGGCTGGCAGCCGGGAACTGAAATCGACCCCGCCGGATTCCATGCACGCCACCGCGGCGATTACTGAGCAGTACACCCTTGAAAAGGTGGTGCAGGCGGAAAACGGCGGCAAGGTTCGGCTGAACATCCATCTGCCCCGGCTGGAGTGCGACAGCGCCGATGCCGCCCGCATCAACGCCGAGATCGCCCGCTACTACGAATACGATGTGCAGGAGTACGTAGACTGCCCGGCGGCAGCCGACCCGGAATCGTGGGACATCTGCATTGAGATGAACTGGAACGCCAGCTGGTACGGTGACTGCGTCAGCCTTGTGGTCAGCAGCTGCTACGGCGGTACCGATGCACCCTTCTATCAGGGCTGGTGCTTCGACTTTGAAAGCGGGAGCCAGCTCACCGCCACCCAGCTGCTGCAGCGCATGGGGGCAGACCCCGCCGCGCTGGAAGAAGCACTGTACCGCGACGTGAAGCGCCGGGATGAGCTGGACCGGCAGGCCGCCTGTGAGCGGGGGCTGCTGCCCCCCGGCGAGGTGAAAGCGGGAAACACTGCATGGTGGGCTTCGCTGGACGAACTGCCTTTTTCGCTGGACGGAAAAGGGAACATCTCCTTTGTGATCCGCAGGTTCAGCGCGGCCGGGGAGCAGTATGTGAACGATGCCCCAACCATCCCGCTGGACGCGCAGCCGCTGCCGCAGGACTGGGAGCAGCAGGTGCTAACCGAGTGGATGGCAGTCACGGCGGTGACGCAGGGTGAAAGCTATGCCCCCGCCGACCGCAACGAAAGCTTTACCCTGCGGCTGGAAAAGGCCGAGATCACCGGCACGGTGACCGTCTCCTTCACCCGGGAAACATACGTCAGCCCGCAGATCCAGTCCGCTGCCGAGACCCGCACCGGAGAGCTGAATGCCGGCGCTGTGACCGGCTGGGACGGGAAAAAAAGTCAGGGCTGGAACCTGACAAGCCTCAGCGAGGACAGCAGAAGCTGCTGGACCATCTCCATGATGGAGGACGGTTCGCTGCGGATGCAGTCCACCGGCCCCAAAAAGGGCAGTGAGGTCTGGTACGTTTTTCAGCGCACCGAGGCGTGGGACGATATCGGCTACACCGCCATCCCCCGCAGGCTGTGGGGCACTTACCGCGCCGGAGACGAGTCCGCAAAGGGCATCCGCTGGATGACCTTCCTGCCGGACGGCAGCTGCTGCATGAGCGTGGAATGGGTCGGGTGGAACGGCATTCTGACCGGCACCGCCGAGGGAACACAGGGCCGCACCGAGGACGGCACCGAGCTGCACTTCACGCTGACCGACACGGATGGCAGACCGTGCGAGTTCTGGGCCATTTTGCTGAACGATGACGGCAGCCCCAGCGGCTGCAGCCTGAAATACCGCGCCGGAGAGCAGTTGTTTGACCGGGACACACGTCCCGCTTACTGGAAAAACGACTCCCCGGAACTTACCCTTGAACCGTGACCAAAACCGGAAACCGTGCGATAACAGAAAGTTATCGTTTGCACAAATAAAACATACAGGAGGAAATTACTATGGGTCTTATCAAAGCAGGTATGGGCGCACTGGGCGGAACTCTTGCAGACCAGTGGAAGGAATTTTTCTACTGCGATTCTCTGGACAAAGATGTGCTGATGGTAAAGGGCCAGAAGCGCACCTCCCGCCGCAGCTCCAACAACGGCGAGGACAACATCATCACCAACGGCAGCGGCATCGCCGTGGCAGACGGACAGTGTATGCTCATTGTGGAGCAGGGCCGCGTGGTGGAGGTGTGCGCCGAACCGGGCGAATTCACCTTTGACGCATCCACCGAGCCCAGCGTGTTCACCGGCAACTTTGGCGATAGTCTGGCGGCAACCTTCCAGACCGTAGCCAAGCGCTTTACCTACGGCGGCGACACCGGCAAGGATCAGCGGGTGTACTACATCAACACCAAGGAGCTGGGCGAGATCCTGTACGGCACCGCCACCCCCATTCCGTTCCGGGTGGTAGTCAGCGAGGAGCGGGGCTACAAGCTCTCGGTGAACCTGCGGTGCAACGGCAGCTTCACCTGCCGCATCTGCGACCCGCTGCTGTTCTACACCAACGTGTGCAGCAACGTCTCCACCCAGTATGACGCATCCGAGATCGCTCCCCGCCTGAAGAGTGAGTTGCTGAACGCTTTGCAGCCCGCGCTGGCTACTCTTTCTGCCAACAAGGTGCAGTATTACGAGATCCCCGCCCACACGCTGGAGATCTCGGACGCCCTCAACGAGCAGCTGTCCAATGTCTGGCGCAAAAAGCGCGGTATTGAAGTGTTCTCCTTCAACATCAACTCCCTGTCCATCCCGGAGGAGCAGCAGAAGAAGATCACCGAATGGGAAGAAAACGCCATGACCACCGACCCCACCACCGCCGCAGCTCGTCTGGTGGGCGGCCAGATCGATGCCATGAAGACCGCCGCCGGCAACACCGCCGGTGCCATGACCGGCTTTATGGGCATGGGCATGGCAGCCGGTGCAGGCGGTATGGGCGGCATGAGCGCCCAGAACCTGTTTGCCATGGGCCAGCAGGCCCGTCCGGACAGCGTGGACGCGCCCCAGCAGGTCAGCCGCCCCGCACCCGCCCCGGCAGACAGCTGGAAGTGCAGCTGCGGTGCTACCGTTACCGGCAAATTCTGCCCGGAATGTGGCAGCAAAAAGCCGGAGCCGAAGCCCGCTGCGGACAGCTGGACCTGCAGCTGTGGTGCTACCGTTACGGGCAAGTTCTGCCCGGAGTGCGGCAAGCCCCGCCCGGCGGCAGCAGAAGGCTGGACTTGCAGCTGCGGCGCGGTGAACAAAGGCAAGTTCTGCTCCGAGTGCGGCAAACCCAAGCCCGCCGGTACGCCCAAATATAAGTGCGACAAATGCGGCTGGGAGCCGGCAGACCCCGCTCACCCGCCCAAGTTTTGCCCGGAGTGCGGCGACCTCTTTGACGACAGCGACCGGACCTGACAATACAGAGCAATGAAAGGAGCATACCATGATGGGATTCTTTTCCAACCTGTTCGCAAAACAGAACTGTGCCGTCTGCGGTAAGGAGTGCGGCACCCTGCACCGCTCCAAGCTCCGGGACGGACAGTTCCTCTGCGACGACTGCGGCAACAAGTGCTCCAAATATATCCGGCTCAGTGAGCTGACGTTGGACGAGGCCAAGGAGCACATGGAGTACATGGCTCGGATGAAGCGGGTATTCGACGAGGTGTTCGACAAGACCGAGTTCCGGGTCAACGCATACCCCTCCACCCCGACGCAAATGGGGCTGGTGTTCTGCGATGAGCTTGGAATGCTGTACATCGACGATCGCACCGGCGGACGGGGCAAGATGCCGGAGCTGATCCGCTACGACCAGATCGCCAGCTATGAGGAGTATCTGGACGAGACCCCCGCCAAGGAGCCGGGCCAGGAACCCACCCTCAACGGCGGCGGCCTGAAGCTGAAGCTGGTGCAGCCCCGCAGCATCACCGAGGCCCAGACCCAGCGGGGCATGCATCCCCACCCCTACATCAAGCAGGAATTGGTCATCTGCTTCAGCAAGCGGGACCGGCGGGAGATCGGCTATGCCCACATCGCACGGCAGCATCTGGATCACATCTTCGGAGTCCACGACAACGAGACGAGCCTGTTCGGCCGCCGGATGTCCAAGGCCGAGGAACGGGAGCTGAAGGGCCAGATGGGCATGATTGGTGCCATGGGTGCCGTGGCATCCGCCGCCATGAAGGGCGGGCAGCTCTCTGAGCAGGAAAAGGCCCGCTTTGTGGAGAACATCAATCTGGCAAACGACGCCCAGACCGGCGGCATGGCAGTGTACAGCCGCCGCGCCGACGAAGCCTTTGCAAAAGTGCAGTGACCCCAAAAGGAGGAACGGATATGAGAAAGATCCAGCGCAGAGATTTCCTCAAGGCCATGGGCCTTGCCACCGCCGCCCTCGGGCTGACCGCCTGCGGCGGCTCCGGTGCCGCCAGCGCATCCAGCGTTTCCAGCGCACCGGCTTCCAGCAGCAGTGCCCCGTCCGCTTTGGCACAGCCGGAATCAGCAGTGGACAAAGCCGCCCCTGCAGGGGCCCCTGTGACCCAGTTCCAGACCGGGGAGCTGACCATCGGCGAATACACCTTCAAGGCGCAGTACATCCCCTTTGACGTCCGCCGGGAACTGGACGGAGCGCATCACTGCATCCATGCGGACAGCTACCGGGGCAATTACTTCTTCAGCTTCTACAACGAGGACGATGAAGAGCAGTCTGCTAAAATCTTCGAGTATGCCATCAAGGACGACCGGATGACCCCGGTGGCAGAGTACAACATTGACGGAAGCAACGCCCTCAGCATCGACCGCAATGGCATCCTGTACGCCATGGATCCCTTTGATGTCTACTGCTACGATCTGAACAGCAGCGACCCGGAAGAGCCCGGCGACGCACTGGACTACATGGGCAGCTGCTATTCCTCCAAGGATCGGGATCTGACCGTAATCTACTGGACCGACTCCGCACCGGTGCTGGTGCAGGACGGTGAGTACACTGAGCTGACGCTGGAGGGCGACAACGAGATCGGCCCCTTCTGCAGCATGCCCTCCCTGAACCTCAGCGGAGACGAGCTGCTGACGGTGGGCGAGCCGGACTCCAGCGGCGACTACTACTTTGCCGCCTTTGATCTGGACGGCAATGAGCTGGCCCGCAGCTCGCAGCCGGTGGGCAGCTTTGACGCCGTGATGATGAAGCGCCCCAACGGCTATCTGCTGGACACAGGCTATATGTGGGAGCTGTACGCGCCGGACGGCACTTTTTTGGAAAAGTCCTTTCCCGTGGGCGAGCGCGAGACCCTGTGCCAGCTGTGCGGCGACTTCTGCACCTTTGATGTTTTCCTGCCGCTGGAGGAAAACGCTTTCCTGGCAGTGGGCCACCACGGCAAAGCCACCGAGCCGGACGAACCGGTGGTGTTCCGCATCACCACCGATTTCTGAGTCGACCGCTTCGGCGGGGGAGACCAACGCAAAAACAGCGGGGCCGGGGAAGAGCCCCCGGCCCCCTTTGAAACAACAGGAGGAAACGCTATGGCAGGAATGCTGGAATACAAGTGCCCCTGCTGCGATGGCGCCATTCAGTTTGACAGCGCCACCCAGAAGATGAAATGCCCCTACTGCGACACCGAGTTCGACGTGGATACCCTCAAGGGCTATGACGAGGAGCTGAAGGACGAAAAGCCCAGCGAGATGGAGTGGGCGACCCCCGGCGGCAGCTGGGCAGAAGGGGAGACCGCCGGTCTGCATACTTACAGCTGCAAGAGCTGCGGCGGCGAGATCGTGGGCGACGACACCATGGGTGCGTCCGCCTGCCCCTTCTGCGGCAACCCCATCGTCCTCACCGGACAGTTTGCCGGAGACCTGCGCCCCGACCTCATCATCCCCTTCAAACTGGACAAAAAGGCCGCAAAGGAAAAGCTGCAGGAGCACCTCAAGGGCAAGACCCTGCTGCCCCGGGTGTTCCGCAGCCAGAACCACATCGATGAGATCAAGGGCGTGTATGTGCCCTTCTGGCTCTTTGACAGCGATGCCGACGCTCAGCTGCGGTTCACCGCCACCCGCACCCGCTGCTGGTCGGATGACGACTACGATTATACCGAGACCAACTACTACTCCGTCCGGCGGGACGGCACACTGGGCTTTGATGCAGTGCCGGTGGACGGCTCGTCCAAGATCGAGGACGACCTGATGGAGTCCATCGAGCCCTTTGCCATGCAGGACGCCATCCCCTTCCAGACGGCCTATCTGGCGGGCTATGTGGCGGATAAATACGATGTGAGCGCCGAGGACAGCATCGAGCGGGCCAACAAGCGCATCCGCCGCTCCACCGAGGAGACGTTCCAGCAGACCGTTACCGGCTACGATTCGGTCAAGGTGGATAACAGCAGCATCCAGCTGCACGGCGGCAAGGCAAAGTACGCTCTGTTCCCGGTCTGGCTGCTGAGCACCAGCTGGCGGGGTGAAAACTATCTGTTTGCCATGAATGGTCAGACCGGCAAATTCGTGGGTGACCTGCCCGTGGACAAGGGCGCTGCCCGCAAGTGGATGCTGGGCCTTACGGCTGCCCTTTCCGCCGCGTCCTATGGCGTGATGTGGCTGCTGTGGCTGGCACGGATCCTGTAAAGGAGGGACGAACGATGAAAAAGACTTCCAACCGACTGCACTCCCTCTTTGCGGCGCTGGCAGCACTGATTCTTGCGGCGGCGCTGGCTGTTCCGGCCTTTGCGGTGGAGGGCGGCTTTGCCGACCTGTACTACCGCATGAACGACAGCGCAGAAGTTCTGACCGAGGACGAGGATAATGAACTGGAGGCTTCGCTGGAGGAGCTGAGCGTCCGCCAGAGCTTTGATGTGGTCATTGCCACCATCGAGTCGCTGGAAAGCGTGGACTACGACGACATGGAGGCCTATGCCGACGACCTGTATGACTTCTGCCAGTTCGGCTACGGCTCCGATATGGACGGCGTGCTTCTGCTGGTGAGCGTGGGCGACCGCAAATGGCACATCTCCACCTGCGGCTACGGCATCACCGCCTTTACGGATGCAGGCATCCAGTACCTTGGCGAGCAGATGACCCCCTTCATGGCCGATGGAGACTACGCCGGTGCCTTCCGCACCTTTGTCCAATGGTCGGATACTTACATCGACGCTGCCCGGGCGGGCCACCCCTACGATGTGAATAACCTGCCCCGGGAGCCGCTGTCTCTCATGTACCTGTTCCTTGCGCTGGGCATCGGCCTTGCGCTGGCATGGGTCGTCGTCCATGTGATGAAAAGCCAGCTGCGCAGCGTGGCGTTCCAGGAGAATGCCGCCAGCTATGTGCGGGAGGGCAGCATGAAGCTGACCAACCAGCGGGATCTGTTCCTGTACCGTGACGTGCACCGCACCGAGCGGCCAAAGGAGTCCAGCTCCAGCGATTCCGGCGGCAGCTCCACCCACACCTCTTCCAGCGGCACCACCCACGGCGGTGGAGGCGGCTCGTTCTGAAAGGAGTATGTTTATGAACCCGTATCTTTCGGAAAAAGCCCGCGGCGAGATTCCCCGTGTCCTCAAATGGCTGCGGAACGCGGGGCTTGCCTTCTGCGTGTTCTGCTCCTTTGGTGGGCTGTATACCCTCTGCCTGAGTTTGCAGGATAAGGACTATTCCCACATCGGAGGCTATGTGTTCTGGATCGTGGTGGGCGCAGTGCCCCTTGTTCTGTTCGCACGCAACGAAAAACGCCGCTACCATGCAAGAACCATCGCCCGCAGGGTGGAGAGCTACTCCGGGCCGGAGGTGCCTCTGCGGTGGCTGTGCAACAGCGTTGGCATGGACACTAAAGACCTTGCATGGTATTTTGAAAACGGCTATTTTGCAAACCTCAGTCTGGATATGAACCAGAAGATCGTCCGCAGGCGGACCGTGCCCCGCCATGACCCGAATCGGAGCTGAACCCTCACAGCTGAAACAGAAAGGAGTATTTTCATGGGACTTTTTGATAAGATGAAGCAGGCCGCCGCAAATGTTTCCGGCAACCAGACCGTCACCTTTACCTTTCAGGCTCTGCCGGAAAGCCTTGCCCAGATGCAGGCACTGCCGGAGGCCAGTCTGGACACCCCCTTTAAGACCGCAGCCCTCACCGTCTGCGCACTGTGCGCCTACGGTGCCGATAAAAACATCGGGCTGGAGATGCTCAACTGGTTGCGCGGCCCCCGCCCGCTGAACGGGCAGGAGATCTCCTTCCTGAACGACCGCTTTCGGGACGGCAAGAGCTATATCCCGTTCTCCTACTTTGTGGGTGCGTCGCCGGAAAACGGCTATACCCCCCGCCAGCCCTTCACCCTGTTGGTGGGCAGCAACCACACCTCCAACACCGAGGAGGGCTACTGCAAGCTGTTCATCCCCTGCGGCGGCGCCGACAGCCCCCGCCCCATCAAGCTGCGCCGCAAGGGCGACGGGCAGTGGTTCTTGTGGGAGCAATACCTGATGACCGGCATCCGCATCCCGGCGTCTGCCGACCCGTGGGCATAAAACAAAGGGGCTGACATGAAAGCCATGAAAACTTTTGCAGCACTGCTTGCACTGGCTTTCAGTCTGGCAGGGTGCGGTGCGGTGGACGGCGACCCCGTCCGCCCCGCTCCCGGCAGCGCCGGGCAGGGCAGCAGCACAGCGGCTTCCGGTGCCGATTCTACTGAGCCGGAGCAGCTTGCCGCAATGCGGCAGCTGGCCGGGGAAAACGGAGACCTTGCCGGGGTGCTCTATCTGGGCAGCGTCCCGGAGCGCACCACCGATGTGCATGCCGTGCTGGACAGCTTACCGGAACAGCCGTGGCAGTTCGTTGCGGACATCCCGGCAGACCGCTGGGTCGCAGCGCCGGGCGGCGGGCGGGAGCTGTACTGCATCTTTGCCGTGCGCAGGGAGGATACACTTTTTGTCTATGAAAAGCAGGATCCTCAGTACCCGAACGAGACGGGCAAGGAGCTTTACGGCAGGCAGGGTGGCCAGCCCATTCTGCTGCTGTGCAACGGCAGCAGGGAGGACACCGACACCATGGTAACGGTCTATTGCAGCACCGGACGCTCACTGGACTGGAACCCGCAGCTTTCCGGCAGCACCGGGCAGCCGGTGCAGGTGGAGGGCGTGGCGGACTTTTCTGCCGGATTGAAACCCGCTGCTGACCATTGACTACTATAACAGCGCTCCCGACCCCATGGGTGCGAGAAAGGAGAACCTATGAAAAAGATTAAACTTTTGGCAGCCCTGCTGGCGCTGACCATCGGCCTTGCAGGCTGCGGCGGGTCGTCCAAGGGCGGCAGCCCGGCCAGTTCTACATCCAAAAATAAGCTGGACGGTGACGGCATGACCGCACCCAGCACCCAAGAGCAGGAATACGAAGAGCCGGAGGACGTGACCTACATGCGCCTTCTGGCA
Organism: Faecalibacterium tardum; assembly: GCF_040096515.1. Taxonomy (NCBI): domain Bacteria; kingdom Bacillati; phylum Bacillota; class Clostridia; order Eubacteriales; family Oscillospiraceae; genus Faecalibacterium; species Faecalibacterium tardum. The sequence continues at coordinate 31,943 of NZ_JBBMEO010000001.1, forward strand.
GGGGAGGACGAATACCGCGCCTGTGTGCTGTATCTGGGCGGCTCCTACGAGGTGACTACCGATGTGCAGAAGGTGCTGGACAGCCAGACCGATCTGCGGAATCTGTGGGGCTTCGTCTATGACATCCCGCAGGATCACTGGGTCGTGGCACCGGATGGCGGGTGCGACCTGTACTGCATCTTCCCGCAGGAGGCGCAGGCCACCCTGTTCGTCTACGAGACGAGCCTGACAGACGATGCCGAAAACCCGCTCCAGCGCGGTAAACAGCTCTATTACAGTGAGGACGGTCAGCCCATCCTGCTGCTGTGCAACATCAGCGATATCGCCCCCAACACCGAGGTGGAGCTGTACCCCAGCACCGGCGAAGAGCTGGTATTCAGCCCCTTCCTTTCCGGCGAGAACGGCCATGTGGTGGAAGCCGAGGGCGTGTGCGATTTTACCATCTACCCGGAGGGAGACGACTGGGAGACCGACACCAGCCCGTGGTCATTGGAAGGCAACTGGCTGGAGACCGGCCGCGACACCGACGAGGGCTATTTTGACACCGACCCCGCAGACGCCGACCGGATGTGCTTTTTGCCCACCGATGCCGACACCGAGGGCAGCCAGCTGCCCCTGACCGCCAGCTACATCACCTCCTACCCGGAGCTGAACGTGGAGGAAGCCGACCTGTTCTATCAGGAGGGCACCCCGGAGGTACCCTTCCGCTCTAATCAGGAGTGGTACGCCACCTTTACCGGGGAGGACGGCTCCCGCTACGCCGTCACGCTGGAGGACGAGGACACCCTTGCCCTGAAGTTCTATCTGGACGGCGGGGAGAGCTACCTGAGCCTTGTCAACACTGTCTACTTTGCACGGCAAGAGGCCATGGGCTGACCGGCGCGCACCCCAACACCGGGAGGAATGCACCATGAAACAAACCAAAAAGATCACCATCCTCCACTCCAACGACCTGCACGGAGACTTTCTGGCAGAGCAGGTGGACGAAAAACTGGTGGGCGGCGTTTCCATGCTGTCCGGCTACATCGAAAAGGTGCGGGCAGAACAGCCCAACACCATCTACGCCATTGCAGGTGATATGTTCCGGGGCTCGGTCATTGATTCCGAATACAAGGGGCTTTCCACCATCGAGATCATGAACGCCCTTGCCCCGGACGTGGTTACCATAGGCAACCACGAGGTGGACTACGGCATCGCGCATCTGCTGTTCATCGAAAAATGCGCGCGCTTTCCCATCATCAACGCAAACCTCTACATCAAAAACACCCCCACCCGGCTGTTTACCCCCTACAAGATCCTGCGGGTGGACGGGATGAACATCCTCTTTATCGGCATCATCACGCAGGACGTCATCAACCAGACCAAGTCCGAATCGCTGGTGGGGTCCTTTGTGGACACCGCCGCCGCTGCCGCCGAGGTGGGCAAGATCTGCAACGCCCACAACAGCATCGATATTGATTTTACCGTGCTGCTGACCCACATCGGCTTTGAGGAGGACCGCCATCTGGCGCGCCAGCTGGACCCGGCGTGGGGAGTGGATCTGATCATCGGCGGGCACAGCCACACCCTGCCGGAGCACGCGGTGGAGGAAAACGGCGTGGTCATTGCGCAGGCGGGCACCGGCACCGACCAGATCGGGCGCTTTGACATCATCGTGGACACGGACAACAACTGCATCGATTCCTACACATGGCGCACCGTGCCCATCTGCGCCGAGACCTGCCCCCGCAACCCCGCCATGGAGCAGGTACTGCACCGCTTCACCAGTCAGGTGGACGAAAAGTACAGCCACATCGTAGGGCGCTTCCGCCGGGAGCTTACCCACCCCCAGCGCACGCAGGAGACCGAGCTTGGCAACCTGTTTGCCGATATCTTTACCCGCAGCCTTGGGGTGGATGTGATGCTGATCGGCTCCGGCAGCATCCGGGCCGAAAAGCTGGGCCCCATCGTTACCTACGGCGACCTTATCGAGGGTTTCCCCTACGATGACGGCGTATTCATGTTCAAGGTGACCGGCCAGCAGCTGCGCCAGATGCTCCATTACATGCTGCGGGAGGAAGCCTACACCGGCCATACGGAGTTCTACCAGCTGCCCTCCACCCTGCGCCTGCGGTACGACCGCCGCAAGGGCGATTTTGATTACTTTACCTACTGCGGCAGGGAGGTGGGCAAAGAGATCGGCGATGACGCCCTGTTTACCGTGGGCTTGCAGAACTACCACTTTAAAAACATCGAAAGCTTTTTCAATATCTCCTACGACACCCTTTGCAAGATCCAGAAGCCCCGCAGCGTGGCAACCTCCTGTCAGGATATCCTGATGGAGTATTTCCGGGAGCACGAGATGCTGGATGCCGCCGTGGACGGCAGAATGACCATCCTGCCTTCTACCGGGCAGACCGGCTGAACCCCTTTGCCGCACAGTAAAAACAACGCATAAAACGAAAGGAGTGCCCCATGAAACAGCGATTCTCAAAACGAACGCGTCTTGTCAGCGCCTTGTTGACGCTGGCAATGGTGCTTACCTTTTTGCCCTTCAGTGCCTTTGCGGCGAACACAGAAATTGATTTTAATTCGCCGGATTTTAAGCTTAATTTCCCGGATGAGGAATTTCGGCGTTTTCTCAAAGAATGCTGTGACAAAAACGGCGATGGCAAGCTCGATGTGGATATCAAGAGTATGACGATTCCAGCCAGTTATGCAATCAAAAGGCTTAAGGGAATCGAGTTCTTTGAAGATCTCGAAAAGCTGGATTGCCACGGTATTGGCTTGACAACACTTAATGTTGGCAAAAATTTCAAACTGGAGGAGCTGGATTGTTCCGATAATCAACTGAAAGAGTCTTATCCTATTCTTTCAAGCGGACTGAAAAAACTGAATTGCTCCAATAATAAACTGACCTACATGAATCTGGGCATTCTCTATGGGCTGAATCTTGAAGAGGTGAATTGCTCCAATAACGAAATAAGGAATATCGTAATGGATAGCGTGGGGGAACTGGTCAAATTTGATTGTTCCAACAACGACCTGATGACGTTGGATGTCAGCCAATGCTTCAAGCTGAAAGAACTGAATTGCTCTGGAAATCAATTGATGGAGTTGGATGTCAGTAGCCAGACGCAGCTGAAACAGCTGGATTGTAGCAAAAATAAATTGACGGAACTGAACGTGAAACAGAATGGCGGCTTGACATCTTTGATATGCAATGATAATCAGCTGAAAACGCTGGACCTGAGCCAAAATCTCAGTTTGAGTCATCTGAATTGTGCAAAGAACCGGTTGGCTTGTTTGGACGTTACTGGAATCAGCGGCACGATAATAGCTGATGGCAACAGGTGTCCCATTGCTGTCCGTACAGACGGAACGTTTGACTTGACCACACTGCCCGGCTTTGACGTGAGCAAGGCAATCTTCTGGAACGGCGGCTCTGTTTCTGGCACGATTCTGACAGTGGAAAATGGCAAGGATGAGGTGAGCTACCAATACGATTGCGGCAATGGAGTAAACCCCAAATTCATCTTTGAAACCAGTCTGCCCATCAATGAGAAAAATTTCCCCGACGCTAACTTTAGAAAGTACATCAAGGGCAACATAGCAGGTGGCAGAGATGTCCTCACGGTGGAAGAACGAAGCAAAGTCAAAATAATCAATATCAATAAAAAGGATATCAGTGACTTAAAAGGCATTGAGGCGTTCCCTAACCTGACCGAATTGGATTGCGGAAACAATTCTATCCAGAAATTAGACCTGAGACAGAATCCAATGCTGATAACGTTGAAATGCAATAAGAATCAACTGACCCAGCTGGACCTGAGCAAGAACCCGGATATCGACTATCTGAATTGTTCCGAGAACCAGTTGGAACAGCTGGACGTGTCGCATCTGAAGTTGGAGTATCTCTATTGCTCGCACAATGATCTGGAGCAACTGGATGTCAAAAATAGTAAGTGGCTGAGAGAACTCGACTGTTCCAAGAATGAGTTGACAGTGCTGGACGTAGATGTGACTCATAAACCCAATCTGGAAAGGGTAGAATGCCAAAACAACCAGCTGACATCGCTGATTCTGGGCCAAAATAAACTGCTGAAGAAACTGAATTGTGCCCATAACCAGTTGACCCAGCTGAATTTGAACAATATGATTTCCTTAAAGGAACTGAACTGCGCCAACAACCAGCTGACCGTGTTGGATGTCAGCGATAGTCCAGAATTGACTACATTGTGGCTTAAGAATAACCATCTCACCAGCCTGAATTTGGACAACAACCCGAATCTCAATTTCAGTATTACGGATATTTACAGTTCCGATTTTAATAATGTTTACACCGTTACCCTGAACCCTGACCGTACGTTTGACCTGCGAAATCTGCCCGAGGGCTTTGATATAAACCGGGTTACAGGATGGGTCAATGGCAAAGCCAACGGGAACATTCTGACGGTCAATGAAGACACAAACGTAGTGTACTATAGTTATCGGTGCATAACTGGTAAGCTGGAAGTAAGTTTCAAATTGGATGTGACTGGCACCGGCGGCACCGTTCCCCCGGTAACGCCTCCCTCCGGCGGCGATAACCCGGGCGGCTCTACCCCGGGCGGCTCTACCGGCGGCGGTGACGGCGGCGGTGCAATCGTCATCGTGGCGGCAGCTGGCGCAGCGGTGGCTGGCGTTGTGGGCTACGGCGTGTACAACTATGTTTCCGGCCAGAAGCTGCAAGCCCTGCTGCCGGAAGGCGTGGCTGCACCCGAGAACCGCGCCCAGACCGCGCTGCTGCTGTGGAACACCGCAGGCCGTCCCGAGCCTGCCGAGGCCCCGGCCTTTGCAGACGTGGCAGACCCGGATACCGCTAAGGCAGCCCAGTGGTGCGTGGAGCAAGGGCTGATGAAGCGCCGCCTGAACGGCAAATTTGCCCCGGGCAGCAGCATCCCGGCCTATCAGGTGCTGAACGCCTACCGCAAGCTGGCAGGATAAAACCTCTCAGTCTCGCTTCGCCCGGCAGCTCCCCTGACCGGAGAGCCAAGAACGCGGGCGTGTTCCGGCAAATGACATCAAAACGCAGCCGATGCCCTGACTCTCCCATCAGGAGAGGGGGCGCGGCATAAAAAATAAGCATCCGCAGCGCACTGCGCCTGAGCTGAAGCAGCCCGGCCATGCGCTGCGGATGCTTTTGTTGTGCGGCGGGGCACGCCGCCAAAAACAAAAAATCCGACCCCTTCTCTTTCGAGAAAAGGTTTGGATCTTCCTTGTCTGGTGCGAGTAGTGATACAGAACTTTTTGAAAACAATCGTAGTACGATGGCATCGACGGCCATGGCTCATATGCTGCGTAAGGATAAATACATAGTCTGAATTTTCTACAGGATGAAAATCTTGACTTTTTGGTGTACCATCTAGTACCATTATCGATGGATATGCATCTTTGATGTTCTTTCTTAGTTGCTCGTGTCCTCCAACAGTAATAATCTTGTACTTGGCAATCTCCTCTTGTTTGTCACTTTCTACTGCCTGAACATCAGATTCATCTGCGCCAATATTTTGTTCAAAGAAAAAGTTTCGCAGCCGTTCGAGTTCGGGTTTCATTTGCTCATAATCCCTAATTTACTCGTTAAGAATCCTTAGTTGTTCTTCATAACGTGCTTCCACTTTCTTTACTGCACTTAAATCATTTTTCTGATATGCCGTGATTTTTGCTTTTAATGCGTCATTCTTTGCTCGTTCCGCATCCAATTGATGTTTTAGTTCTTCAACTTCATTACGCAGATGATCAACCTGCTTCTGTTTACCACGGACTGCCACCAAAAGACCGTTGCCTTTTGACCAAAGATACTCACAAAAATTTTCCACCTTGAAATTACCCGAATAGCGTTGAATGAACACAAATGGATTGTGTATAACAAAAATTGCGACAGGCATCTCGTTTTCTTCCCATTTACGAGAAAAAGGCCACCTTCCGGTGACCTTTTTCAATAGTCTGAAGTACAGGCAATGGCTGTACTTCTTTTTGGTATTCCTATGCGAAGATTCAGGTTTCGCCACCGCGGTTAAAACTGCGCCGGTTGTTGGGAAACCAAATGGCAGGGGTGAACACAGCCAGTCCCACCGCTGTGGTATCCCCGGGGTTGGAAACGATGTGAGGCAGGTTGGACTGCACCACAGTGGTGTCTCCGGCGTTCAGGCGGATGGTCTCGGACTCCACCAGTACATCCAGCTGCCCCTGTTCCAGCAGCAGGATTTCCTCACTGGGATGGATCACCGGCAGGTCGCCGTCCTTGCAGTGGGGTTCCAGCTCAAAGCGTATGACCAACGACTGAGGTACAAAATCTCCGTTGGGCATGGGCGTAAGCAGATGATACCGTATATTGGAATTGGGCTGGGAGAGGATCATCATATCCGCCTGACGGGTTGTCAGGCCAGTGCTGTGCTCACCTCCCATAAACAGATAGGTGGGGATGTCCAGAGCGGCGCTGAGTTTGCGCAGGGTGGACAGGGACGGGTCGGTGAGATTGCGCTCGATTTGGGAGATATACCCGATGGACAAACCAGTCTTTTCGGCCAGTTCTTTGAGGGTGATTCCCCGCTTTTTCCGAATATTTCGAACGTGTTCGCCCAGCATAAGACCTCCCGCTTTTTCGTAAAAAGTTTATTTACAGTATATCACAAAATGCCCTGTACGTAAATAAGCGAGAAAATATTCGATATTTATAAAAGTTTTACAAAGGAAATCAGATAATTTCGTGCTTGTCATACAAAATACTCTGAAAAATGTGAAAAAAACAGAAAAGCTCTTGACAAAAATTTTAGAAATAGTAAAATTTCTATAAAAATTCATAAAAAATTTATAAAAATTATCGTGCAGGAGGAACCCTATGAAAATCACAGATGTAAAGGTAGAAACCATCCGTATCCCCATGAAAAAGCCCTTCCGTATTGCTTTTGCGGTACAGGATCATTCGCTGAATGTGCTGGTGAAGATCTCCACCGACGAAGGTCTGTGGGGCATCGGTGAGGCCGCGCCCTTTGAACCGGTGACCGGCGAGAGCGCGGCCACCGTTCTGGAAGCGCTGAAACTGTTCCGCACCGGATTGATCGGCATGGATCCGCTGGATATTGAGGGCATCCACAGGATGATGGACCGCCTGCTGTCAGGCAACACCTCGGCAAAGGCCGCGGTGGATATTGCCCTGTACGATATCAAGGGCAAACTGATGGGTCAGCCTCTGTACAAGGTGCTGGGTGGCAGCGTGAACCAGATCGTCACTGACATGACGGTGGGCATTGACACACCGGAAGCTATGGCCGCCGAAGCCCGGGAACGGGTGGAAAAGGATGGCTTCACCATTCTGAAAATCAAGGCCGGCATCAACCCGATCGAGGATATCCAGGCATTGACCCTGATCCGTCAGGCGGTGGGTCCCAACATCCGCCTGCGTGTGGACGCCAACCAGGGTTACACTGTCAGCGATGCGGTGCGCACCCTGAAAGCCTTTGAAAAGCTGGGCGTGGAAGCGGTGGAACAGTGTCTGCCCAGCTGGGATCTGGACGGTATGCGCTTTGTGCGTTCCAAGGTGGACTTGCAGGTCATGCTGGATGAGTCGGTCCACACCCCCATCGACGCAGCAAAGGCCTGCAAGATCGATGCTGCAGACATTATCAACATCAAACTGATGAAGTGCGGCGGCCTGTACCCGGCGGAAAAGATCAACGCCATTGCCGAGGCAAATCATGTGCAGTGCATGGTGGGCTGCATGCTGGAGACCAAGGTGGCCATTGCTGCCGGTGTGGGTCTGGTTGCCGCCAAGCAGAACATCACTGAGGCGGACTGCGATAGCTTTATGTACGCCGTGGACCCCGAGATGGGTATGCCCGGAGGTTTTGCCGTGAATGGCGGTGTCTACACCCTGTCCGACAAACCGGGCCTTGGCATCGATATTGATTTTTAAGCGGGATCCCGCAGAGAGGTGTATTATGCCGAATACGATTTTTTCCTCCGAAGGCGCGCTCCTGTTCATCATGGTCGCCATGGTCGCACTGGGATTCTGGCTGCAGCGGTTCAAGGCGTTCAAAACGCTGGGTCCGGCCCTGACGGTTATCATCATGGGTATCGTGCTGTCCAACCTGCGGATCGTGCCTACCTCCAGTGCTACCTATGATGCCGTCAGCAGCTATTGTGTGCCGTTGTCCATTTCCATCTGCCTGCTGAGCCTGGACCTGAAACAGATGCGCAAATTATCCAAGGAACCGGTCATTGCGTTGATCTCGGCCATATTCAGCGTCTGCGTGGCAGCTTTGGTGTTCGGCGTACTATTCGCCGACAAAATCAACGAGGGCTGGAAGGTGGCCGGTATGTTCGTGGGCACCTACACCGGCGGCAGTTCCAACCTGACCGCCATCGCTGTAGGCCTGGATGCCAGCAAGACCACCATCGCCTCGGCCAATGCCGCCGACTATGTGGTGGGCATCCCCACGCTGATCCTGATGTTTGCTACCCCCGCCCTGTACAAGAGCTCCAAATGGCTGAAAAAGCTGTGGCCCTATGAAATGAGCGAGCCGGAACTGCTGGGAGATGGCAACCACGAGGAACTGATGACTTCCAAGGAATGGTCCATCCAGGAAATCGCCTGGTTGCTGGCCATCGGTTTTGGCACCGTGTGGGCTGCCACCAGCATCTCCTCGATGGTATTCGGAGCAGGGTTCCGCAGTGCAGGCCGCATCCTGCTCATCACCACCTTCTCCATCATCCTGGCACAGGTGCCAGCCGTCCGCAAGCTGCGCGGCAACTTTGACCTGGGCCTTTTCGTAGCGTTGCTGTTCCTGGTGACCATCGGCTTTGCGGTGGACCTGAAGCAGTTCTTCGGATCCACCTTCTACATCACCCTGTTCTGCTTCTGTGTCATCGTCTGTTCCATTCTGCTGCACCTGCTCATCACCCGGCTGCTGAAAGTCCGTTTTGAGTATGTGCTGCTGTCCATCGTAGGCTGTATCTCAGATGGCCCCACCGCCGCCCTCATCGCCTCCAGCGCCCAGTGGAAGACCCTTATCAACATCGGCTTGCTCATGGGCGTACTGGCCGGTGCCCTGGGCAACTATGTGGGCATCGGTGTAGCCTATGCCATCCGTGCTTTCATCGGCGCCTGAACAGAAAACGGGAGAAACGGAAATGCGTAATTTTGACTTATATGTTTCAGGCATCCTGTACGGCAGACTGCGGCTGGGCGACGGCACATCCCAGATCCAGAAACTGGACGTGCATACCGGCGCGCTGCTGGACTGGCAGGACCTGACTGAACAGGACCGGGATTTTTACCGTTTCTTTGTGAAGATGGACTTTGCCGCCCTGGGGCAGAACCTGTCCCATTACGAGTCGGGGCTGCATGGCACCGGGGAAGTTTCCCTGTGCGGCGAGCGCTACACCAGCGAAGACGGCTGCAGCTACCTGCAGCGGGATGTAAAATTTCCCAACAACAAACAGATGAAAGAAGGGCGGCTGATCGCCGTCACCTGCCCTGCCCGGGAGATGGTCACGGTGCTGGTGGAACCCGGTGCCGAGGAGGAGACCATCCTGCGCCTGTGGCGCTCGACCTGGCCGGAGGAACAGTTGTTCCCGGTAGAACATGTGCTGACCTTCCCAGTGCCCATGCGGGACGGGGTACATCTTTCCACCGACGTATACCTGCCTAAAAACTGCAGTACCCCTGTGCCCGCAGTGCTGGTACGCACCCCCTACGGCAAAGAGGACGGCTGTGAGGTATACTACCGTTACGTTCAGCGCGGCTACGCGGTGGTAGTACAGGATGTGCGCGGCCGAAACGCCAGTGAAGGCGAATGGCTGCCCAACTACCACGAGGTGGAGGACGGCGACGATACTCTGAACTGGATCGCCGCCCAGCCATGGTGCAGCGGACGCATCGGTATGGTGGGCGGGTCCTACCTGGGTTATGTACAGTGGGCGGCCGCTGCCAGCGGCAACCCCCACCTGAAAGCTCTGATCAGCGTAGTCTGCGCGGGCAGCTCCTTTGTGGATCTGCCCCGCCGGGGTGGGTCTTTCACCTCGGGCATGCTGGCCTGGGCCTTTGCGGTGTCTCAGAAAACCTTCCACCCTGAGCTGATGGAACGCGATGACTGGGAGGAAGTGCTGAACATCCGCCCCCTGACCGACCTGCCGAAAAAGGCTCTGGGGTACGATGTGCCCTTCATCACACGGTGGCTGGAACCCAGTGACTACAACGATTTCTGGCGTATGTCCAACTGGCAGGAACGCTCCGTCGGGGCGCAGATCCCGGCGCTGATTCAGTCCGGCTGGTTTGACGACAACGGCATGGGTACCACCGAAGCTCTGGAACTGGTCCATGACTTCCCTCGGGGCATGCGCAAGGCCATTCTGGGGCCCTGGCAGCACAGCGGCAACAGTAAGTACGACATGCACGGGGTATCCTTCGGCAGCCAGGCGCTGCGCTTTGATCTGGACTGGCTGTATTTCCGATGGTTTGAGCATCACCTCAAGGAAGTGGACAACGGCATCGACCAGACTGCCCCGGTAGAATACTACACTCTGGGCCAGGAGGTATGGAAGACCGCCGAAAACTGGCCAGTGCCCGAGACCCGGGTCACCCACCTGTATCTGGATAGTGACGGCCATGCCAACACCTCTGCCGGGGACGGGCGACTGACTTTTGCCAGGCCGGAGCGGGAGAACTGCGATGGTTACGCCTATGACCCCGAACATCCGTCCCAGCACATCATCGATATGTCGGAGAACGAGATCGAAGTGCCAGAGGACTACACCCGGGAGGAACTGCGTCAGGACCTGCTGTGCTACACCTCCCCTGTGCTGAAGGAAAACCTGGTTCTGACCGGTGATATGACGGCGGAGTTGTATATTTCTTCTGACGCGCCGGATACCGACTTTGTGGTGCGTGTTACCGACGTGGATGAGAACGGCCGGTCCATCAAACTGGCGGATGGCCTGCTCAGCGCCCGATACCGTAATGGCTTTGCCCGGTCGGAGTTTTTGCAGGAAGGCGAGATCGTCTGCCTGAAGATCCGCACCACCAAGTTGTCCAATTGCTTCCGGAAAGGCCACCGCATCCGGGTGACTGTCACCTCTAGCGCCAAGAATTTCATCTTCCCCAACAGCAACACCCGGGAAGGTTTTGCTTCCGCCCGGATCGTGGTGGCCCATAACCGGGTATACCACGGTGGATTGCACGCCTCCCGCCTGACGGTGCGGGTGGAACCCTAAGCTATGGATTGCCCTCCCTGTCAGCGGAAGCGAACAGATTACATTCTGCTCCGCAACTATCAAGCCTCGGCCAGAAAAGGCCGGGGCTTTTCATGTCTAGGAGGTTATCGGCTGAAGAACGGCAGGCTCTTTCGGAATTGAATCGCATTTTGTCCGAGACTCCGCAATGGAGCGGCGAAGAAGAACTGTGTATCGAAATGGAGAACATCGGTGGCAGGGTTTGCTTCTGTCACTTTTGGGATGAGCACTACTCCATGGTGCAGTTGACAGAAAATTGCAACGGAAAATACTCCACAGCCTACGTTCTGGATGCAGAAACCACCCCGGATGTGCGTAAGGTGGCGGCATTGCAGGCACAGAAAGAACTTGCGGACTGTATGCAGGTGTGGGGCGTTTCGCTTCTGAACACGACTGTGCCGGAACAGATGAAGTATGCTTTTTGGCAGAAGCCGCTTCCTTCCTCATGCAAGTCCTAAACGACCCGGAGCATATCACCGGGTAAAAAAGCGTCCCGTCGGGACGCGCAGCCTGCATTGGAAAATGCAGATCAAAGGGGCTTGGGGTGTTCCCCAACAAGCGTTTTGTAACGCAAAATAAGCAGGTGTATCGACCTATTTGCTTCCGTGGTTCAAGATGACCACATGGTACTTCCGACTGCCTCGATTGCTGGAAGTTTCCAACGTCAAAAAGCGCACCAAAAATCATAGTGCTGATGCCGACCGTATTTTCATGTTGGTGAAAAATCATGTGCTGGCCGTATCCGGCATGGGAGATGAAGCTCCGCCCACTCCCGGCGGAAGAAACGGAGGGAGTGATGTATTATGATCCTGCTGCAACGGGTGAACGAATCCAAAACCTCCGAAAAGACCGTGAAGTGACACAAGAACAGCTTGCCATCGACCTGAACATCAGTGACCGCTACATGAGAAATCTGGAGAAGGGTGAGAAAGTTCCGTCTGTCGACCTCTTTGTGGAGCTGCGGGAGCGATTTGGCTCCTCGCTGGACTACATCGTCTTAGGTGTGTCTGCGTCCCAGCGGGAGCAGGAACTGCAAGATCAGCTGCAAATGCTCCGCAAAGAACTGAAAGAAATGCAGCGGCGGATTCTTGTTATGCTGGAAATGCTGGGCGAATCTGCTTGATCAAACGCTTTACTGTTGTAAACCGGAACGATTGGTTCCGGTGAAAATGGCAAAACCGGAACTACTGGTTCCTAACGAGAACTTCAGTTTTCAAGTACACTATGGTCACAGCAAAGGCAGCCCCTCTCACAGGGGGGCGACAAGTCCGAAACTGTACCGTGTACCTTGAAAATTGAAGAAGCAGCTTTTCGGTACTTCCAGACAATGATACTTCCGTAATTCGCGGCCCGGTCAGAAAGCAGACGGGGTGGCTGAGATGCCAATGGAGCGGTGCAAATCCGCCGCTGAAAAGTTCCCACCTCCGGGGTGTCGAGGACAAATAGGAGAAAAACAGTATTTTTCAAACCACCAGTTGAGGATTTCTCGGCTGGTGGTTTTACATTTCCCATCAAAATACCGATATGGAGAAAATCTATATGAGTCGATTTTATAACAACTGCGTAGACGAAGCCAGTTTGACTAGTGGCTTTGGGTGCTGGTCTGGGTGTGTGGGGTGCCGTGAACCTGATGGAAGGTTACGGCGGCGATAATCCCTCCGCCAATGCTCATGTGCGGTAAAGTAACAAATGATAATTTGATAGACAGCAGCCACTATTTCCGAAACACAGACCAATACGAAAAGCTGATGTGGGGATTTTCCTATATCAGCTTTTGTCTTTCTAAGCATTTTTGAAAAAGTGATGTATTTGTATCTTTCCTATTGACGGCCAGCCTTTGAGGTGATATATTTATCTTGTCAAGCGACAAATTTATCTCATCAGAGGACACCATTATGAAAAAAAGAACGAAACTCACAATTTGCCTAGGCGTGATATGCGCTTTGCTGGTAGCAATATCTTCATGGTACACGATAGCATTTAACAATTCAAGGTTTATTGTGCCTATGGATTTATCTGAATATGTTTTCAGAGTGCAAGACCTGCCTATGATTATTTCCGGCGTACTTCTTACCTTGTATATTGTGAATATTGTTGTGTTGTTTTTGGAATCTATTAAAACAAACAGGCGTAGGGAATTAACCTTGCAATCCACCAGAACAATAAATCCCAAACTGGGTTTTTTAGGTTTATTAGGATTTGCCGGATTTTTGGGATTTTGGACTTACAGCGTTGACAAGACAATTTTTCCTTTTGTGTTTTTCCTGTTTTTCGGCTTTTTTGGATTTTTCTATGAGGGAAAAATGTCAAATACTCTTATAGATGAACGATACAAAGAAAACAAAATGAAAGCGCAAAGTGTAGCGAACAAAACTTCTCTGTCCATTATTTTTCTTGCAATACTCATTTTGGGACAGGGAAAGCTCATGGATAACCTTGAATATACCTTAATTGCTCTTGTTATTGTTATAGCTCTCTCCATAGCACTTGAAATATTCCTTAGCGAATATCTGCTATATCATTATGATAACGATGAACAGTTTGATGAAAGCGAGGAATAAGCGTGCCGGATTTTGAATGTAGATTAAAAAAGTACAGGCTATTAAAGGATTTGACACAAGAGCAGTTAGCGGCACAGGTAGGCGTGCGGCGAGAAACAATTATGCGACTGGAAAAGGCACAATACAATCCCTCACTTAAACTGGCGATTGATATTTCAAGAGTAGTTGAAGCGCCGATTGAAGAAATATTCGTTTTCAAGTGATTTGTGCGGAATTATGCTTATTTTATAGGCAGTTGCGCTAATGTTAATCTGCATTGCTTGCTACAATGGTGTTGGTTCTGAGAAGTTCACAGCCAGTGAGCTATACAGATGCCCAAACCTAAGCTACAATGAAGATGTGCTGAGAGAACGAAGCATTGCTTGAGCTGAACGCTCGTACGCGCAAACTGTTTTCCGCCATGGATGACCCCGCCCGGTTCGCATCCGACTTCAGGGTTCGGAGCCCGGCACGGTCTGCCAAAGTTTTTTAGGCATAAAAAACGCCGCATCGTACAAAACGATGCGGCAAATTGGTGGACCTAGAGGGATTCGAACCCTTGACCTCTCGGATGCGAACCGAACGCTCTCCCAGCTGAGCTATAGGCCCATGATGTGACGCTGATAGTGTACCGCGTTTCGGGGCATTTGTCAAGCAATTTCGGAGAGCGCGAGCGGGGGACTTACAAGCGGCCGAGCTGCCAGAAGGCCACGGCACTGGCTGCGGCTACGTTGAGGGAATCCACCCCATGGGACATGGGGATCTTTACGGTGTAATCGCAGGCGGCGATAGTGCTGCCTGCCAGACCGTCGCCCTCGGTGCCCAGCACGATGGCAAGTTTCGGCTCAGCGGCAAGGGTGGCATCGTCAATGCTGACCGAGCGGTCGCTCAGCGCCATGGCAGCAGTCTTGAAGCCCAGTGCATGGAGCTGGGCGCTGCCGTTTTCCGGCCAGTCGGCAGGGCAGGAGCCGATCTGCGCCCACGGCACCTGAAATACGGTGCCCATGCTTACCCGCACCGCGCGGCGGCACAGCGGGTCGCAGCAGGAGGGGGTAATGAGTACGGCATCCATGTTCAGCGCGGCAGCGCTGCGGAAGATAGCGCCCACGTTGGTGGAATCTACGATGCCCTCCAGCACAGCCACCCGGCGGGCGTGGGCACACACCTGCTCCACCGTGCGGGGCGCAGGGCGGCGGAAGGCGCACAGCACGCCACGGGTCAGCGCAAAGCCGGTGAGCTGTGCCAGCAGCTCCCGGTCGGCGGTGTACACCGGCACATCGCCGCAGCGGGTCAAGATCTCCTGTGCCGGGCCGGTGATCTGCTTGCGCTCCATCAGCAGGGAAAGGGGATGGTATCCGGCGTCCAGCGCCCGGGCGATCACCTTGGGGCTTTCGGCGATAAAAATACCCTTTTCCGGCTCCAGCCGGTTGCGCAGCTGCGCCTGCGTGAGCCGGGCGTAGACGTCCAGCTCCGGGGCGGTAAGGTCGGTGATCTCGTGAATGACAGGCATGGGAACGCTCCTTTGAAATGAAGTTTTTTCTATTGTAGCACAAGCCGGGACAGAATGCAAAATCCCTGCTGCACACAGAGCACAGCAGGGATTTGAAAGCAATACTTACTCAGAGCGCAGCGCCTTGACGGGGTTGCTTTTTGCGGCGCTGCGGGCGGGAATCACGCCGCCCAGCATGGTAAGCAGGGTGGCCAGAACAATCAGGATCAGTGCGGCCTGCGGCGGCAGCGAGGCCACCACGTTCACATCGCCCGCGATGTGGTGGATGAGCATATTGCCGGGGACGAGCAGCAGCAGGCAGAGCACCACGCCCATCACGCCAGAGCACAGGCCGATGATGAAGGTCTCGGCATTGAACACCTGCGAGACGTTGTGCTTGGAGGCACCGATGGCGCGCAGAATGCCGATCTCCTTGCGGCGCTCCAGCACGCTGATATAGGTGATGACACCGATCATGATGGAGGACACCACCAGCGAGATGGCCACAAAGGCCACCAGCACATTGCTGACCATGCCCACGATCTCGGTGACCGAGTTCATCAGGGTGCCCACCATGTCAGTGTAGTGAATCACCTTGTCGTCCTCGCCCTGCTGCCGCATGGCGGCGTTGTAGGCGTCCAGCTCGCTTACCACCTGTGCTTTGGTGTCAAAGCTGTTGGGATAGATATAGATGCCATCAGGCTTTGCGTAGTCCACATAGCCGATGTCGCTCAGAATCTTTTCGTAGCTGGAAGCGGAGGAGAGCAGGGTGTTTTTGATCATCTCAGTCAGGTCGGAGCCGGTCATGTTGATCTGGATGGCCTGCTGGAACGCGGCGGGGTCGATCTTGAGCGCGCTTTCCACCTGCGTACTCAGCTGCGCAATGTTGCTCTGGATCGCCTGCCCGATCTTTTGCTCCAACTGCCCGGCCAGCTTCTGGATGGCGGGGCCCATCTGCTCCTGCAGAGCAGCGGTGAGCTGGACTTGCAGTGCTTCGCTCAGCTGGGCAGAGTAGCTCTCCATCACGGTCTGCAAATTCTGCTGGAGCGTATCAGCAAACTGCTCCTCCAGCCCGGAGGTGTCCAGCAGATCGCCCATGGATTCATTCAGCAGCGTCTGGAAGTCCTCGGTTTTCATATAGGAGGAAAAGCCGATCTTATCCAGATTCAACAGGCCGTTGCTGATGATATAGCGCTTGTAGCCGTTCAGGATCTTTTTCATCAATGCCTGTAAGCCGTCCTGAGAGATATTCAGCTCTACGCCGTCGAACAGCTCGCTCATGTCCATCTCCATGTCCGGCAGCGGCAGCCCGCTGAGATCCAGCTTGAAGCTGGAGGGGTCGATGAGGGTGGCAAGGTCGAAGGAGTCGTCGGTCAGGTCAAATGCGCCATCCAGATCAAAGTGCAGGGCGCTGGTGTCGAACTGAAAAGCATCCTTGAGGGCGTCGGTGTCCACTGAGAACAGGGAGGCGATATCCAGCATGCTGTTGCCGGCAGCATCGAAGGGCTCGCCGGTCAGCACGTTGATGTCCGGGTCTGCCAGCTGCTGGCGCACGATCTCGCTGTTGGCAGCCTGGTCGATGACGTAATAGGTCAGATCATGCAGGTAATCCAGACCGCTGTGCAGGATGGCAGAGGTGGCGTCTGCCTTGGGCTGCACGATGCCTACGATGGTCAGCTCCTCACTGTCGGCCACCAGCTGCTGCATATAGGCTTCATCATTCAGTTTGCTCAGCCAGACCTTGTGCTCGGTGTCGTAGACATAGCAGTCGGCCTTGTTGACAAGCTTGAAGGTCATGCCAAGAAAATCGTCATAGGTATAGGTGCCGTAGTTCGTGGGCAGATCGATCTTCTGGTTCTTTGCATACTGCTGTAAAATTTTGTCCAGCTCGGCCTGATCCCGCAGACCCATGGCGTACAGAGAATAGTCCGAAACGCTGCCGTCTGCGTTCAGGGTCAGCACCAGCTCGTTGTACTTTTCCGGCCAGCGACCGGCCTTGATATCATACTGATCTTCGTACAGGGCGGGGGTCTCGGCCATTTCGCAGAACACATAGGGGCTGGACATGGAGGTCATGATGCTGGTCACCGAGGCGTTCTCGCTGGCAATATCGGAGAAGGTGGTGTCCGGGTTCAGCTTCTGCACGGTGCCGTCCGGGTTCTGGCGGTAGATCAGCGGATAAGAGGCATAGGCGTATTCCACCGTGGCGTTGTCCCGGATGGTGCAGGCGTCACTGTCCAGATATTCCTTCAGCGAGCGCAGATCATTGCTGGTGGCACCGATGTTCAGCTGAGCTAGCAGCTGGCTTACCGTGACCATGCCATCCGGCGCAGGGTCAGCGCTGGACGCAACACTGGTGTAGGTGTCTGGGTCCATCATGCTGGTCAGATCCACGCCGGTGCTGCTGATCTGCAGCGGATAGGCCGCCAGCGTGGATTTTTCCATGTTGCTGATATAGCGGCTCACACCGTTGGAAAGGGAAAGAATCAGCGCAATGCCGATGATGCCGATAGACCCGGCAAAGGCGGTGAGCAGGGTGCGCGCCTTTTTGGTGAGCAGATTGTTGAAGCTGAGGGAGAGGGAGGTGAGCAGGGACATGGAGGAGTGCCCCATGTTCCGGTGCACGGGGGCTGCGGCGGCAGTCTCATCCTCGGGCTCGTAGGGCATGGTGTCAGAGCGAATCACGCCGTCCTTCAGGTTCACGATGCGGGTGGCGTAGCGCTCGGCCAGCTCTGGGTTGTGGGTGACCATGACCACCAGCCGGTCCCGCGCCACTTCCTTGAGCAGTTCCATCACCTGAATGCTGGTCTCGCTGTCCAGCGCGCCGGTGGGCTCGTCTGCCAGCAGGATGTCGGGGTTGTTCACCAGCGCGCGGGCAATGGCTACGCGCTGCATCTGCCCGCCGGACATCTCGCTGGGGTGCTTGTGCAGCTGGTTGCCCAGCCCTACCTGCTCCAGCGCAGCGGCGGCACGGCGGCGGCGCTCGGCCTTGGATACGCCCGAGATGGTCAGTGCCAGTTCCACGTTGCCCAGCACGGTCTGGTGGGGGATCAGGTTATAGCTCTGGAACACAAAACCGATGGTGTGGTTCCGGTAGGAGTCCCAGTCGCGGTCGGTGTATTTTTTGGTGGAGATGCCGTTGATGACCAGATCGCCGCTGTCGTAGCGATCCAGACCGCCGATGATGTTCAGCAGGGTGGTCTTGCCGGAGCCGCTGGGGCCCAGAATGGCCACGAATTCGTTGTCCCGCAGGTTCAGACTGACGTTGTTCAGTGCGTGCTGCACCAGCTCGCCGGTCTTATATTCTTTGTTGATCTGTTTGAGCTTGAGCATAAATGTGCCTTTCCGGTACTGCGCCGCCGGGCGCTGCTACCTGTGGTTTGAAATTCGGAAATGTTTGCAGACAATATCCTATTAAGTTTAGCAAAAAAATGTGAAAAAAACGTGAAATTATTCCGTAGGAATGCTGAAGCTGCGGCGCTTTTGCGCCCGGGCAGCGGTTTTGCCGGGAAGGACGGGGCAAAAAAGAAAAGCGGAAAAAGATACCGGTTGAATTTGCAGACGGAACGTGCTATTCTAAAGCTGACAGCGGCGCGTAGAGCATGCCGGAGGCAAAATGCCCGAAAATGCTCTGTTCAGACACTTCTTTAGGATTGTAACGGTTTCTCCTACCTTATAAAATATACTTTATATAAACAAGGCAGAAAAAAATTGGCCCTTGTAGTAAGGAGGAACTGAAATGGAACATACATTTTCACCCATGATCCGGCAGTATTCTGCCATTGATGGTTTGCAGCAGGAGTATACGCTGGTGTATGCCATGGAGGTAGAGGGCACACAAGGCTGTCGGCTGTCCCTGTGCCGGATCGGCAGCCGACAGCAGATCGTCAGTCAGCATGTTGCGGCAGCGCCGGAGTTCTGTTACCGGCTCCTGCGCTACTTGTGTGAAAATGGAGTTCAGCCGGAGCTCTGGCGGGATGCGGTCACAGACCTGACAGCTGCCGGGCTGGTAGGCGAGAAAGGCGGCGCATGGCGTGAACAGTGAGCGAACAGCCCAACTGCAAGTCGCCCTTGCAAGCTATGACCTGAGGGAGCTGCGTGTCCAGAAGCGTTATTTGCAGGAGCAGGGAACCGCCATCGTATGCACCTGCTTTTGCAGCGGCGAAAAGCTGCTGGCACAGCTGCGACAGGGTGTCCGTTACGATGCCGTGGTGCTTTGCAGCGAGCTGACGGACTTGTCTGCAGAGCAATTTGTCCGGCAGCTGTACCAGTTGAAGGAGCGGCCGACGCTGCTCGTACAGAGCCATGGCCGCAGCAGCGGCACGGCGTTGCAAAAGCTCCGCGAGGGGTGCTACTGCGTAGAGGGCACCGAGCTGAAAAGGCTGCTGTGGCAGCTTTACCGGATGCCCGGGCGGCAGAACCGGCAGCTGGAGCAGCGGTGCAGCCAGCTGTATGCAGCGTGGGGCATCCCGCAGGGGGATGTCAACGCCGGATATCTATCCTGCGCGGTCGGCATCGCATGCAGCACCAGCCAGAAGCTGGCGATCCGCAAGGAGATCTTGCAGGCGGTGAGCGAGCAGTTTGATACATCGGTCGCTGCCGTGGAAAGCGGCATCCGCCGGATGGTGGATCAGCTGGAGGAAATACCGACCCCTGCGTGGCTGGCATTTAAAGCTGATACAAGGCTGGGCAGCGGTAAGCCCACCACCGGCAAGCTGATCTACGCGGTCAGGGATGTTGTGCTGCGGCAAAAGTCCAAGGCTGCACCGCCCACCCGCCCGTAAGGCTTGCACACGGTTGCGGCAGTTGGAACACTGCGGTGTTCCGTTGAAAAAATGGCATCGCCCGGGGAGGCAGAGCAATGGAGCAGCAAAGGACAGAAATGCGGTCTATCACCGCAGAGCAGCAGAAACGGGTCGAGGAGGTCTGCTTCCGTTCGCTGGCGCTGATCGGGCGCAACTGTGAATATCTGGAGCAGCATTTTGACCGCACCGGTGCAGACGAGTCTACCCGGCAGGCAGTGGCGGATATCAACACCGCTGCCATGCAGCTGGACCGCACCCTCAGCGAGGCAATCACTCTGCTGGAATTTCTGCACGAGGAAGCAAAACCGCAGCTGTACCCCATTGATCTGTGTGAGCTTTTGCAGCAGGTGTCGGCGCAGTCTGATATGATCCGGGCGCAGCTTGGGGTGGACATCCGTCTGGATTACGGCGGGTGTACCGCCTGCTGCGTAATGGCAGACCGCAGAGATGCGGAGCTGCTGTGCCTGCATCTGCTCTCCAATGCCCTGCGCGCCAGCCGGGAGGGTGGCTGCGTCTGCATCGCGCTGCGCCGCACCGAAAGCGGCTGGCAGCTGACGGTCACCGACGATGGCTGCGGCCTGCCCGGCGAGGATGTACAGGCAGCGCTGGAAAACCGCCGCAGCTTTCTGGGCGGGGCACAGCTGGGGCTGCTGCTCTGCCGGGAGTGCTGCCGCCGGATGGACTGGAGCTTACAGCTGGAGCCTGCCCCCGCAAAGGGCACACGGGCTGTGGTGAGCATCCCGCTATACACGGGCGAAAGCTGCCCCGATGGCACGGTGGAGCTGCGCACCGACTCGGAGACCGAGCGGGAGCAGCGCAAGTATCATCTGCGCGCCATGCTGGTGCGGGAGATGCGCACCATGCCGGAGCGTGGCGACCCGGACGAGGAGCTTTAATAAGGTGGCAAGGCCGCTGCACAGTGTTTTGTGCGGCGGCTTTGTTATTTTGCGCCCCGGTGCTTTCCTGCAAGCGCAAAGCATGGTATACTGAATGCTGAAAACAAAAGCTTGGAGGATCAACAATGACAAACAAGAAGCTGAACTACCCCGCAATTGCCAAGGAGACGGCCATCCTGACCGGGGCCGTTGCCATTATTGCGGCGGCGGTTTATTTTTTTCTGGCGCCCAGCCATACATCCGTCAGCAGTATTTCCGGCCTTGGCATCGTGCTTTCTAATTTTGTGCCGCTGCCACTTTCGGCTATTACTATGGTGCTGAATACCGTGCTGCTCATCATCGGGTTTTTCACCTGCGGCAGGGAGTTCGGCGCAAAAACCGTGTATACCAGCGTGATGCTGCCGGTATTTCTGGGGCTTTTCGAGCGGCTGTTCCCGGATTTTGGCTCTATGACCGATAGTCAGGAACTGGATGTGCTGTGCTATATTCTGGTGGTCAGCGTGGGTCTGAGCATCCTGTTCAACCGCAACGCATCCTCCGGCGGACTGGATATCGTGGCAAAGATCATGAACAAGTACCTGCACATGGAGCTGGGCAAGGCGATGTCCCTTTCGGGTATGTGCGTGGCGCTCTCTGCCGCCCTTGTCTACGATAAAAAGACCGTTGTTCTGAGCATTCTTGGTACTTACTTCAACGGCATCGTGCTGGATCATTTCATCTTCGACAACAGCATCAAGCGCCGGGTATGCATCATTACCGAGAAGGAAGAGGCGCTGCGGCAGTTCATCATCAACGACCTGCACAGCGGTGCTACTATGTACGAGGCCATCGGTGCATACAACTTTGAAAAGCACAACGAGATCATTACCATCGTGGACAAAAGCGAGTATCAAAAGCTGATGAACTTTATCAACCGCGAGGACCCCAAGGCCTTTGTCACGATTTATAATGTATCCAGTATGCACTATCAGCCCAAGCGCTGAGCGACGCAGAGAAAGGGTGCAAAAGCCGTGCTCGGGGCTTTCCCACAGCGGAAAACCGTGGTAAAATAAGAAAAAACGGAAAGGGAATAACAGCCATGGACATCAGACTGGTTTGCAGCGATATTGACGGTACGCTGCTGCAATACGGCAAAAAGGAGCTGGAGGGCGAAATATTCGAACAGATCCGGGCGCTGCATCAGCGGGGCATCTGGTTCTGCCCGGCCTCCGGGCGGCAGTATACCAGCTTGCGCAAACTCTTTGCACCGGTGGCAGACTGCTGCGTATTTATCTGCGAAAACGGCGGCACTATCTTTAAAGAAGAACAGTGCATCGCCAAAAATCCCATGCCGCGGGCGCTGGCAGAGGAGATCGCCAACGATATGTGGACCCGCAGCGAGGGGCAGGGCGAGGTGATGCTCTCCGGCCAGAACACCGCTTATCTGATGGAGCGCGGCCTTGGGATGTTGAAGCGGGTGCAGTTCGTGGGTAACCACTACCAGATCATCCACAGCCCCGCCGAGGTGCCGGAGGACATCACCAAGGTGTCGGTGTACCTGCACGAGGGCGTGGAAAACTATGTGGAGCGCTTTGTGCCCCGCTGGAAGCAGGCCAACTGCGCCGTGGCGGGCCCGTACTGGATCGACACCACCTTTGCCAACAAGGGCATCGGGGTGCAGTGCGTGTGCCGCACCCTTGGCATCGACCCTGCACAGGCCATGGCCTTTGGCGATAACTACAACGACGAAGCCATGCTGGACGTGGTGGGTGTGCCCTACATTATGGATAACGCCGCCGCCCCGCTGCGGGCAAAATACCAAAACCACACCCCCCGCCCGGAGGATGTGCTGGCGCAGCTGCTGGCACAGCAGCCGTAAAGGGGGGGCGAGCCAATGAACCGCAGGGGCTTGGAACAGCTCATTTTTGATACTTACAGCGTAGAGCCGGACTATCCGTGGATGGACACCCCGGAGTCGGCGGTGTTCCGCCATGCAGCAAACCGCAAGTGGTTTGCGCTGGTCACCACCGTGCCCAAAAGCAAGCTGGGGTTGCCCGGGCAGCAGCCGGTGGATATCGTGAACCTGAAATGTGACCCCATCCTCATCGGCTCCCTGCGGGCAGAACCGGGCTTTTACCCGGCCTACCACATGAACAAGGAAAACTGGATCACCGCCGCGCTGGACGGCAGCGCCCCGGAGGATAAGCTCCGTCTGGTGCTGGACATGAGCTACAACGCCACCGCACCCAAGCTGCGAAAAAAGAAAGCTTGACCGCAGCAAAATAAGGGCGGGCGCTGCAATTGCTGCCCGCTCTCATTCGTATTCAGAGTAAAGGGACTGCATTTTGCAAAAGGAGGCAGCTATGGCTATTTTTGAAAAGACCATCCGTAACCAGAACTTCGATACCCTGCTCCGCAAGCTGGAACACGCCATCCCGGACAGCAGCTGGTCGGCAGAGCTGGAAGCCGGCAGCGATTTCAAGGACGGCAGCGCCCGGTGCAGCGTGCGGGTGTTTGAGCGGTACAGCATGGTGGGCGGCAACCGCCTTAGCCTGACGCTGACCCTGTTCCAGAACGGGGACGAGCCTATCCGACTGTCGGCCATTGCAGCGGGCGGCAGTCAGGCGGTGTTCTTTAAGGTGAACACCCTCGGCGAGGACGCTTTTCTGGAGGACGTAAAGCAGCTGCTGGAAGAGATTTTGGAGGGCTAAAATGTTTTATAGTGGGTTTGACGCGCTGTTCAGCATCCTGTTCCCGCTGGTATTTCTGGTGGTGCTGGGCATGATCCTGTTTACCGTGGTGAGCAATCTGCGCACATGGAGCAAAAATAATGCGTCCCCGCGCCTTACCGTCCCGGCCACTGTGGTGGCCAAGCGGATGAACGTTTCCCGCCATCACACCGCCAATGCAGGGGACATGACCGGCGCCCACGGCTACACCAGTACGAGCGCTACCACCTATTATGTGACCTTTCAGGTGGAAAGCGGCGACCGCATGGAGCTGCGGCTGAGCGGCACGGAATACGGCCAGCTGGCAGAAGGCGACACCGGAAGGCTGAGCTTTCAGGGCACGCGTTATCTGGGGTTTGAACGGAAAGACGGGTGACTGATATGCAGCAAAAGCATTCAAGCGTGCCGGAGATCGTGGGCAGAAGCCTGTTTTATACATTGACGAACTATCTGCTTATCAGCATGGAGCTGTCCTTCCGTGCGCAGTGGCTCTCGGTCTTGTTCTCGGCGGCGCTTGTATGGTGCAACGTGGAGTATTGGAACGCCATTTACAGGCTGACCGGCAAAAAGCTTGCCGCATGGGTCTTGTGGGGCGTCTGCATTGCTGTAAGCACAGGCATTGCGTATTTTGCGGGGTATATCCAAGGAATGCTTGTTCCGCTTGCAATATAATAAACACGTTGCTGCGCTGCATTTTTGAAGAAATTGCAGAAGCTGTGACAAAAGTATTATTCTTTTATGAATTTTAGCACTCTACGCTTGACATTGCTAATGACTGGTGCTATAACAGAGGCGTGCTCAGGAGGAAGGGCAAAAGGAGAGCCGCAAGGCTCCCCGGAAAGCCTTTCCGAATGGACGCTTCAAAGTTTTTGCCCCGACCCGAACGCCGGGATTGGAGGTATGTTTTATGTTTATGCCGACTGTTTTTCATGAGAACCTGTTCGATGATCTCTTTGATCCGTTCTGGAACGAGGGTGCACTGGAGCGTGCGATGAACCGCGAAGCCCGCGACACCTTTGGTAAGCGCGGTGCAAACATGATGAAGACCGATGTCAAGCAGACGGACAACGGCTACGAAGTGGACGTTGATCTGCCGGGCTGCAAGAAGGAAGACGTTCAGATGGATCTGAACGACGGCTACCTGACCATTCAGGCAGTGCGCAGCCACAGCAATGACGAAAAGGACAACAAGGGCCGCTATGTGCGGCGCGAGACCTTCTCCGGCAGCTGCGCCCGCAGCTTCTATGTGGGCGATGTGAAGAAGGAGGACATCCACGCAAAGTTTGAGGATGGCGTCCTGCACATCGAGCTGCCCGCTCCTCAGCAGACGAAGGCTCTGCCTGAGAACCCGAATCTGATCGAGATCGAGTAAATGCCGACCGTGTGCGCCAAGGCATAACGTATATAGGATGCCCCCGGAGAGCTGCAACAAGCCCTCCGGGGGCATTTTTTGTGTACAGGCTTTCGATGACGGAGAGGGGAGAAAGTACCTGTTTTTGCCAGAAAACTTTATTTTTCCACCGTTTCGTGGTATCCTTATAAGGCGCACGCAATACAGGCCTGCGGCTGCACTGGCAGCGGCTGCGGACTGCGTGCGGAAAAAAAGAACGTATAGAAGAGAAAAGGGGGATAAAAGTCATGGGCGAATTTGCCTTTCAGACTTTACGGGAAAGTATCACCTCTGCCATCAGGAGCAAGATCCTTACCGGGGAGCTGCAGCCGGGCGTAAAGCTGGCCGAGCAGAAACTGGCCGAGGAGTTCGGCTCCAGCCGAGCACCCATCCGAGAGGCGCTGCGGCAGCTGGAACAGGAGGGTATGGTCGAGTATTCGCGCAATGTGGGCTGCTCGGTGCGCCGGGTAAAGCCGGAGGACGCCTACGAGATCTACCTGCTGCGGGCAAATCTGGAAATGACGGCGCTGCGCTATTTTGACTGCAAATTCCCGGAGGAGGATCTGCGCACCCTGCGCGGCATCTTAGAGGAGATGCGCAGCGTCCGGCCGGGGGATCTTTCGCAGATCGTGGAGAATGACAACCGCTTCCACGCGGTCATCGTGCAGCGGGCAGGGCTGCCCAGACTGCTGAAATTCTGGGACGACCTGAACTACGGCAACCTGCTTGTTGGGGCGAACAGCGGCTCTAACCACGAGACGCTGGCGCAGCGGCAGAACGGCATCCACACCAAGCTGTACGAGGCGCTGGCAAGCGGCGACACCGAGACTGCCTGCCGCGCTGTCTACGCCCACTACATGGAGCCTATGGAGCGGATGCGCAGCGCGAACAGCGCTGGACAGGCAGCAGACGAAGCAGCAAAATAAGGGGAATTTGGCTGAACGTCTAAATTTTGACCAATCATTTTATGGAAATTGCAGATTGTCTACAATCTGCAATTATGCTATACTATCAAAGCGATTGGTCGAGTACTGCTGTATTTTTGGTAAAAATTGCGAAATGTATGCGGAACATCGGCCTTCTTACAGGAACTTCCGCCCTGTGTGGAAAAGAAAGAGAGGAATTGTCCGCATGTCTAACAAAGAAAAAGCCACAAAGATCTCGTGGCTTACCCTTGCCTTCATGGCCTTTTCTACGGTCTGGGGCTTCGGCAACATTACCAACGGCTTTGTGTACTTTAACGGTCCGCAGGTCATCTTCAGCTGGATCTTCATGTTTGTCCTGTACTTCATCCCCTATGCGCTGATGGTGGGTGAGCTGGGCTCTGCGTTTAAGAACGAGGGCGGCGGCGTCAGCTCCTGGCTGCACCAGACCACCAACGCCAAACTGGCCTACTACGCCGGTTGGACCTACTGGGCCTGCCACATCACCTACATTGCCAGCAAGGGCAGCGGCTTTTTGAAAGCGCTGAGCTGGGCAGTTTTCCGCAACGCGGAGACCTACGATTCCTTCCCCACCCGCTACATCCAGCTGGCTACCTTCTGCATCCTGCTGCTGGGCTGCTACATTGCAAGTCTGGGTCTGAACCCCCTGAAAAAGCTGCTGACTGCCGCAGGCACCTGCACCTTCGTCATGTCCCTGCTGTACATCGTGATGATGTTTGCTGCCCCGGCCATCAACCCCACGGCAGAGTACGTCCACGCAAACCTGAGCTTCAGCAGCCTCATCCCCAACTTCAACGTCACCTACTTTACTTCTCTGTCCATTCTGGTGTTCGCTGTGGGCGGCTGCGAGAAGATCTCCCCCTACGTCAATAAGGTCGAGAACCCCAGCAAGGGCTTCCCCCGCGGCATGATCACGCTGGCCGTCATGGTGGTCACCTGCGCCATTCTGGGCACGCTGGCCATGAGCCGTATGTTCGACCCCGCCGTCATCAACGCCAGCGCAGAGAGCTTCAACGCCTATGTCGCCAACAGTTCCTACTGGGCTTTTCAGAAGCTGGGTCAGTACTACCATGTGGGCGATCTGTTCATGATCATCTACGCGCTGTGCAACGTCATCAGCCAGCTCGCCGTGCTGATCTTGAGCATCGACGCACCGCTGCGTATGCTGCTGGACAACGAGCACACCAAGCAGTTCATCCCGCAGGCTCTGCACAAGGTCAACGCCCATGGTGTGCACAGCAACGGCATCAAAATGGTGGCTGTGCTCTCCGGCTCCATCATTCTGGCACAGTCCTTCGTGCCCGGTGCTGCTGCCGTTCTGCGCCAGCTGACCAAGCTGAACTCTGTGTGCATGCCCATGCGCTATCTGTGGGTGTTTGCCGCCTACATCGCCCTGCGCAACGCCTACGATACCATCCCTGCCGAGTACCGCTTTGTCAAAAATCAGGCCGTGGCCAAGTTCTTCGGTGGCTGGTGCTTTGCCGTTACCGCCGTGTGCTGCGTGCTGGGTATGTACGATAAGGACCCCTTCACCTTTGCACTGAACGTTATCACCCCCGTGGTGCTGACCGTGCTGGGATTCATTCTGCCCGCCCTTGCAAAGCGCGAGCAGACCGCTGCCAAAAAGTAACCTGAATATGCTTAAAAGGGGCCGGTCAGCACTGACCGGCTCTTTTCAGATATACCCAAGGAGGTTTATTTTTATGATCGCATCCGAAGTCCGTGAAATGCTGTCCTTCATCGACGGCAACCCCACCGCATACCACACCACCGCCGCTGTGCGGGATATCCTGTTGAAAGCAGGCTTTGCCGAGCTGCTGGAAAGCCGCAAGTGGGCGCTGGAACCCGGCAAGGACTACTTTGTCTGCCGCAACGGTTCCAGCATCATCGCCTTCCGCATGGGCGACCAGCTGGAAAATTACAGCTTCAACGTTGCCGCCGCCCATACGGATTCTCCCTGCTTCCGCATCAAGGAGAACGCCGAGATCCACATGGGGCAGAACTACACCAAGCTGAACACCGAGGGCTACGGCGGCATGATCTGCGCCACATGGATGGATCGTCCGCTGTCTGTGGCGGGCCGTGTGCTGGTGCAGGAGAACGGCGCTATCGTATCCCGTCTGGTGGCACTGGACCGCGACCTGCTGATGATCCCCAGCGTAGCCATCCACATGAACCGCGAGGTCAACGATAAGGCTTCCTTCAACAAGCAGGTGGATATGCTGCCCGTGCTGGGCGGTGCCTGCGAGGAGGGCGCGCTGAAAAAGCTGATCGCAGAGGAGCTGCAGGTGTCTGAGGAGCAGATCCTTGGCAGCGACCTGTTCCTCTATGTGCGGGAAAAGGCCACCGTCTGGGGCTGCAACGAGGAGTTCATCTCCTGCGGCCGCCTAGACGATCAGCAGTGCGTCTACGGCATCCTGAAAGGTCTGCTGACCGCAAAGAACGCCCGCTCCATCGGCGTGGCAGCCTTCTTTGATAACGAGGAAGTGGGCTCCGGCACCAAGCAGGGCGCAGCTTCCACCTTCCTGTACGATGTGCTGCACCGCATTGCCCAGAGTCTTGGCGGCAGCGACGAGGACTTCCACCGTGCGGTGGCCTCCAGCTTTATGGTCAGCGCCGACAACGCCCACGCCGTGCACCCCAACCACCCGGAGCACACCGATGTGAACAACTGCACCTACATGAACAAGGGCGTGGTCATCAAGACCCACGCAGGTCAGAAGTACACCAGCGATGGCATGAGCGTTGCCGCCGCCCGGGAGCTGGCTGCCCGCGCCGGTGTGCCGCTGCAATACTTTGCAAACCGCTCCGATAAGGTGGGCGGCAGCACGCTGGGCAATCTGGCGATGGCACAGGTGTCCATGAACTGTGTGGACATCGGCCTGCCGCAGCTGGCGATGCACTCCTGCTACGAGACCGCCGGCGCAGAGGATACCCTCTCGCTCATCAAACTGATGCAGGAGCTGTACAGCAGCCACTTTGAAGAGACTGCATTCGGCACCCTTTCCATCAGCAAGTAAACGGATAAAAGCCTAAAAAGGACTGCTGTGCGCTGCTATGCACGGCAGCCCTTTTTGCGTAAAAGCTGATTTTCCGTGGCCGGTTAAGCCCGGATATAGAAATCCGACAGTAGCTGTGGTAAAATAAGGCATCCGGGAGCGCCGGGCGCTCCACTGCAATATCAAAAATGGAGGTTTTCTATGAAAAAGACCTATCGCTCGCTCTTTTGCCTGCTTGCGGTGCTGCTGCTCAGCGTCAGCGCACTGCCCTCTGCTTCGGCGCTGTTTTCCAAGAAGCTCTACTATTATGGCACGGTAGAGGGCGTCAGCCGCACAGTAGAGGGCAAGGTGGAGTCCATTGTGGTTTCTGCGGAAGAGCAGGAGAGCTATGAGATGATCATCACCGACAGCACCGTCTGGCAGGACCATGACGAAAAAACCACCTCCGACCCCGCTACCCTTGCGGTAGGCGAGCAGATCTGCGTGGTGCACGACCCGGCTGTGATGATGTCGCTGCCGCCGCAGTCGGTGGCGTATACCGTCATCCGCAACTTCCCTGCAGGCACGGATCTGGAACAGGAAGCCCGGGATGCCGCCTGCCCGGTGAAAAAGTTCTTCGCCGACACCCGCAAGGCCATTTCGGACTGGTTCTACCAGACCATGCCCATCTGAGCGTAACATTCCCTCTATAACGCAAAAAACTGCTGCCCCGTACCGGATGCCAAAGCGTCCGGGCAAAGGGACAGCAGTTTTTTATGCAAGGTTATGCGTTGCTTTGCGGCAAAAGCGCTGTATACCGCTATTTATTTTCGGGGGGGGTAACGCGGAAGCGCTTCACCACCTGCTCCAGTGCGCTGATGTCCACAGGCTTGGACAGGTGTTCGTCCATGCCGGCCTCCTTGCTCTTTTGCATATCCTCAAGGAAGGCGTTGGCGGTCATGGCAAGGATGGGGATGGTGCGTCCCAGCGGGTTTTCGCCGCTGCGGATGCGGCGGGTGGCTTCCAAGCCGTCCATCACCGGCATCTGTATATCCATCAGGATCATGTCATAATCGCCGGGCTTTACGCTGGCAAAGGCATCCACGATCTCCTGACCGTTGGGGCAGATGGTGCAGCTTGCGCCTTTTGTTTCCAGCAGCATTTGCAGAATCTCGGCGTTGATGGCGTTATCCTCGGCACAGAGAAACTTCATGCCGGACAGGGGAGAAGTGGCCTCTTCTTCCTCCGGGAGCGCCTGCGCCTTTTGCACCGTGTCCGCTTCGGTGTCAATGGGAAATTCCAGCACCACCTCAAAGCGAGTGCCCTTGCCGGTGGCGCTCTCTACGCTGATGGAGCCGCCCATCAGGTCTATGACGCTTTTGGTAATCGCCATACCCAGACCCGTGCCCTGCACCTTGTTGGTGCCGGAGCGCTCCTCACGGGTAAAGGGGTCGAAAAGGGTCTTTTGGTAGTCCGCGCTCATGCCGATGCCGTCATCCTGCACCACAAAGCGGTACCGGGCGTAGTGCTCGTTCCGGGGCAGCTCTTCCACCTCCAAACGGATGTGTCCGCCGGTGGGCGTATACTTGACCGCGTTGGAGAGGATGTTCATCAGCACCTGATTCAAACGGTTGGGGTCGGCCAGCACGTTTTCGTGCTGCAGATTGGTGCTTACCGTAAAGCTCTGGCGGCGCTGACCTGCCTGCTGCCGGA
The DNA here is from genome assembly GCF_040096515.1 of Faecalibacterium tardum. Taxonomy (NCBI): domain Bacteria; kingdom Bacillati; phylum Bacillota; class Clostridia; order Eubacteriales; family Oscillospiraceae; genus Faecalibacterium; species Faecalibacterium tardum. The sequence goes on from NZ_JBBMEO010000001.1 coordinate 62,656, forward strand.
TGATGCTGTCCAACTGACTGATCTGCTGGGGCAGATTCATCTTTTCCACATTCAGGGTGGTCTTGCCGCTCTCGATGCGGCTCATATCCAGAATATTGTTGATGATGCCCAGCAGCAGCTGACCGGAGCTTTCCAGCTTGCCCAGATGCTCGGCAAGCTTTTCCGGCTCGTGCAGCTCGTTTTTCATCAGGGTGGTAATGCCGATAATGGCGTTCATGGGGGTGCGGATATCGTGGCTCATGTTGGAAAGGAAGTCCGTTTTGGCTTTGCTGGCACGCTCGGCGGACTGTAACGCCTCGGCGGCAGCATCCTGCGCCCGCCGCATCTCGTCGTTGGCCTGCGTCAGCTGGATGTTATACTGCTCCAGACGGAGGTTCGTCTTTTTTTCAGCCTGCAGTTCCCGCTGCTGCTTTTCCCGCAAAAGGAACCAGCCAGCAATGACTGCCATGATCGAAAACACCGTTGCAAAGCCTACAATAACGACCATGACGATATTGACCAGTTTCTGCGTATTCACGGCCACATATTCTGCCGGAACAAGGAACGCCAGCGTCCACTGGGCGTTTTCCATCTGCTTCAGGGCGTAGTAATACTCAGTCCCGTCCAGTACGGCGTTGGAATAACAGGAGCCTGTGCGGGCAAGCCGCTCCTTTGCTGCTGCAAAGGAAGAACCGTGCAGATAGGACATCTGGGAGAGCACGGTGTATACGTTATGCCCCTTCAGCAGCTCGGTATCATTGGCGTTGAACAGCTTGAAACCGTTGTTGTCCAGCACATAGACGCTGTTGTTATTTTCGTAGGCGTCGCAGTGGAAATAATCGTTCAGCTGGGTCATGCACTGGGAGATGCCAAAATAGCGCAGGGTGATCTCGCCGGTCTCGCTTTGCAGTGTGATGGGGGTGGGGAGCTGTTTCAGGAACACCATCCGGGAGTCGTCCTCGGTCAGCGCGTTGGAAACATAGCTGACCCGCTGCGGCGCGCTTTCCAGATAGTTCATTTCCCGCAGCAGACCCGTGCGGCCATACGCGGTATAATAATGTCCGGCAGCATCCACGGCGATCAGTTCGATCTGTCTTTCATGGTAATTGGAAAGCTCCGACAGCTTTTTCAGATAGCGGTAGAGATCGGTATCGGTCTCCAGCGGAGTGTAGTACAAATAATTGCATTGTACATTCACCTCGTCCCAGTGGGTGTCGATCACATCCTCCAGACTGTGGAACATCTGGTGGGTGACCTCTTCCATCTGGCTCAGCCGCTCATGGTAGACAAGGTTCTGGATGTAGGTCTGGCTCATGACAAAAAGGGTCAGGATCAACACGATGATGACAAAGCCGAAGCCTACAAACAGCTTTTTATAGATTTTGTTGTTCACATCCAGTATCTCCTGTCCGTTTTATTCAACTCCATGCGGTGTCTGCCCGGCTGATGGTGGTGTAAGCACCAAAGAAGGTTTTTGCGGCATCCATGCCCACCACGCCGCTGTCTGTCACCGTTGCTTCGGCAGCCAGCTGGTCGCTCACACCGCAGATGGCAACCTGATAGGTCTTGCCCGCCTCCGGCTGCACCGGGCTTACCAGCACATAGGGATAGCCCTTGCCGTTGCCGTAGGCATCGTAACCAGAAGCCAGCAGGTCATTGATCTGCTGGCCGGTCAGGGCAACAGTCTGGATGGTGCGGTTCCAGCCGGTGGGCAGGATCACCGAAAGGTCGTAATCCGTAATGCCCTTGGCGTACAGCTTGGCGGCTACGCCGTAGTGGTTCTGCTCACTGGGGTTGCCGGGGATCCATGTGCTCAGCGAGACCAGCGCAAGGTCGCTGCCGGTAGCCTGTGCAAAGCAGCGCCCCACCAGCATGGCGCAGTCCTCCTGCGAAAGCTCCTCGGTGACGGTGGTGATGGTATCCGGGGTGTTGTTCACCACGCTATCCTGATCCTCGTCCAGCTGACGGATCACATCTTCCATGGTAGCATTGCCCTTGATAAAGTCCAGCATTTTAAGGCCGGTGGTCACGATGGTGTTTTCCCAGCCGGAATAGATAAAGGGCGCGGTGTTGCCCGCGTTCAGGGCGTTGGCAATATCGGCGTAGTAGGTGTCATCTGCCTTTGCGTCCTTGAAGGGCAGCAGGCTGTTTTTCCGCGAGCTTTCGGCAAGCAGGGCACTGGTGCCCGCAACGGTGGAAAGCACGCGCATCACCTTGAGCGCATCCTCCAGCTTCTGGGGGTTCTGCTCCAGCTTTTTGTTCAGACCGTAGAAGCGGTTCACCTTCAGCACAAAAACATTCTGGGTGCCGTCCTGCGAGAGATAGGGCATCAGGCCGAATTTATCGGCGTTGTCGTCTGCTTCCACGATGCCATTGGTGCCGCCCATCAAAAACAGGGTGTTGCCCTCGGCCATCCTCTGCCGGGTCACGTTGTCGTCAAGAGGATCGCCGGAGTCGTTCAGCATCCCGATGTCCTTCCACTTTTTGACATACGCCATTGCCTGCATCATGCCGGGAGTGTTGCTGACGTTTGCCTTGCCGGAAAGATAATCCTTCTGCCACAGTCTGCCATCCAGCGTGCCGAGGAAATCGGCGTCTGCAATGTTGCACAGGTACTGGAAGCCGTAGCCCGGATACTGGATCTGCGGCAGGCAGAGATCGACCCCGGCTTCCTTGGCCTTTGCAGCCAGTTCTTCCAGCTCAGCGAAAGAATTGGGCAGCTCCCAGCCGTATTTTTTCAGCAAGGTCTTGTTGTAGGTGATGCCGTAGCAGTTGTAAACCGAGGGCAGCAGATAGATGGCACCGTTGTCGAACACGTCCTGCAAGCGGGATTCTACATAGTTGTCGGTAAAATCATAGCCGGAAAGGTCCAGCAGCTTGTTGGACACAAGGTCGGTCATGGGATTATAGACCGAAAGAGTGCAAATATCCGGCAGGTCGCCCGCCGCAAACATATTCTGCAAGCAGGTGGTGGTGTTATCGCCGCTGTACGGCACGATCTCAACATTTACTTCCGGGTAGACCTTATGTACCTGCTCAATAAAGGCTTCTACCTCCATATAGGGTGCCATAAAGGTGACGGCTTCGTGCGCATCGTCTTTTTTATCTGTTTCAGCCTTACCGCTGCCGCAGGCGGTCAGCGCTGCCGTGGCAGCTGCAACGCCGCAAGCCTGCAAAAAGGAGCGGCGGGAAATTTTCTTCATCATACAAATACCTTCCTCACATTTCGGAGGGCAGTGCTGCACAGAACCAATGGGGTGCAGTGCTGCCGTAGCTATTTTTACACACCCCACAGGATCCCCCACGCTCGCGGCCTGTCCGCACTGGGCATACGCCGATTTTCCCATAAAATGACAGTCTTATTGTACCATCGTAACAAAAGCGTTTCAAGTTGTTTTTTGAAGGATTTTGCATGGAAAAGGGCGAACAACCGCGTGCTTTGCAGCCGCACGGCATAAAAATACCCCTGATACTGGGGAAAGGGTATCAGGGGAAAGTGGTATTTCCGGGCACGCTGCTTTATTGCAACGGCTCTTTTGCGCGCAGACGCCGACAGGCGTCCTCTTTTACAAGCTCGATGACCACCGCCGTCAGGGGGATGAAGAAAATAATGCCGATGATGCCGAAAAGCTTCCCGCCGATCATGGCGGCAACAAGGGTGTACAGCGGCGAAAGCCCCACGGATTTGCCCACCACACGGGGATAGATGAACTGGTTTTCAACAAACTGCACGGCAAGGTACACGATCAGGCAGCGCACCGCCAGCACAGGGTCTACCAACAGCACAAGGAACACGCTGACCACGCAGGAGATCAGCGCACCCACATAGGGGATGATGGCGCAGATGGCGGTAAGCACCCCGACCAGACTGCCGTAGGGGATCTTGAAAACGGAAAACGCAAGAGCCATCAAAACGCCAAGGATCACCGCCTCGCTGCATTGTCCCGTTAAAAAGTTTGCGAAGGACTGCCGGAACAAGCGGCAGAATTTCAGCACCCCGGCGGCATGGGAGGGCTTCAGGTAGGCGCACACCAGCGTGCGGGCGTGGTGGCTGAGGCTCTCCGTCCCAAGGGACATATAGACGGAGATGATCAGTGCAAACGAGGCGGTGACTACGATGTTCACCGTGGCAGAGACTGCCCCTACCGCATTGACCAGCACTGTATCGATGCTTGCAGTGACCTTGTGCAGCAGCTGCTCCCAGTTGATACCCTCCAGCCAGCTCATCAGCCAGCTCATGTCGGCATCCTGTGCGTTGAGATAGGCGGTCCAGCGGGGGATATTGGCCTCGATCTGCACATACAGGCTGTGGAAGGATTGCACCAGCTCCGGAATCAGCAAAGTCAGCGCCAGCACCAGCACCAGCACAACGCCCAGCAGGGTGATGAAAAAGCTGAGAAGATGGATTACTTTCGCCGAGGGCTGCTTTTTGGCCTTGCCGAACAGGCGGTTCAGCCGCTTTTCCAGCCCGGTCATGGGTACGTTGATAAAAAGCGCCAGAATGCCGCCCGCCAGAATGGGCAGTACCAGATCTATCAGCTTTGCGGCAAAGACCAGAACGTCAGAAAGCCGCAGCAGTGCTACAAAAAGCGTTACCCCTACCACGGTAACGAGCAGAGATTGTTTTGTTTTTGGTTCCATAAAAAATCCTTTCCCGGAAGGTTGTGGCAGCAGGCAGCAAAAAAACCGTCTGCGGGCTCTTTTTGGTATTGTAATCGGAAGAAAAGGGCTTGTCAAGACGAGGGGAAAGGGAAACGGAACTTTATAAAAGCAGTTTGCGAGAATGTAGGCGGAAGCTTTTCAGCAAGGAAAAAGCGTGGTATACTTGGCCAGAGCAAATTTAAAGAAATTGAGAGAAACACAGCTTGAAAGGAAATAGATCATGTCGAAAGATGAATATCTGATCACAGATGCGCCGCTGAAAGCGCTGACGGTTTTTGCAATGCCAATGATCCTGGGCAGCTTTTTTCAGCAGGTCTATAACATGGCGGATTCCATCATAGTCGGTCAGTTTGTCGGCTCCTCGGCACTGGCGGCTGTCGGTGCCTGTGCTGCGCTGACCAATGTTTTTATCTGTGTGGCGCTGGGGGCCGGTGTGGGTGCCGGTGTGCTGGTAAGCCGCTATTTTGGCGCTAAAAACTATGGCAAAATGAAAACCATTGTGTCAACGTCCCTGCTCAGCTTTCTGGTTTTGAGCGTTGTCCTTGGCGTTTTTGGCTTTAGCTTTTCCCGTGCTATGATGAGCGGCTTACAGACCCCCGCCGACATTCTGGAGGACGCGGTGCTGTATCTGCGGGTCTATTTTGTGGGCTTCCCGTTTTTGTTCATGTACAACATTCTTTCCACCATGTTTACCTCCATTGGGGAGTCCAGGATCCCGCTGGGTCTGCTGATCTTTTCCTCCATCCTGAATATTTTTATGGATCTCTGGATGGTTGCGGGGCTTGGCTTGGGCGTATTTGGCGCAGCCCTTGCTACGTTGATCGCACAGGGCATTTCTGCGGTGTTTTCGTTTTTGATCTTCCTGCACCGGATGCGGCAGTATAAAAGCCCCTTTAAAAGGTTCGACCGGCAGGAGCTGGCTTCCATGCTCCGCATTGCGGTGCCGTCGGTCTTGCAGCAGTCCACCGTGTCCATCGGCATGATGATCGTGCAGGCGGTGGTAAACCCCTTCGGCACACAGGCGCTTGCCGGATATGCAGCAACGATGCGGGTAGAAAATGTTTTCTCGCTGATTTTTGTCTCCATCGGCAATGCGGTCTCGCCCTATATCTCCCAGAATCTTGGTGCAAAGAAGATCGACCGCCTCAAAAAAGGCTACCACGCTGCGCTGGTGCTGGACCTGTGCTTTGCAGTCATTGCCTTTGCGGTCATTGAAACCCTGCACACCCAGATCTCCTCGCTGTTTCTGGGCAAGGACGGAACGGCGCTGGCCTATCAGGTGTCCGGTGATTATATGCGGTGGCTGGGTTACTTCTTCATCTTCATGGGCATCAAGATGGCGACTGATGGCGTCCTGCGCGGGCTTGGCATCATGCGCCCGTTCCTCATTGCAAATATGGTAAACCTTGCCATTCGCCTGTCCGTTGCCCTGCTCTGTGCACCGCGCTTCGGCATTGCCTTTGTCTGGCTTGCCGTCCCGGCAGGGTGGCTTGCAAACTTTCTGGTCTCCTATGCGGCGCTCAGAAGATCGTGGCCGACGGAGAATGCAGCGGCACCTCAATGATTTTGTGCAGCGCGGCAGCCTTTTTTCTGCGCCCGCCCCGGCTTGTTACAGCGGTTTACTTTTGGCAGCGGAAATGCTATGATATCCATAGAAAAAGGCAAGGAGGAGCTACAATGGGCATTGCAGGGAACGAATGGGGTTTTCAGGTGGGCACGCTGCCCAAAGGTGCACGAGATAAGATCAGCGATGTGCCGGGGGTGACGGTAGGGCACTGCACCTTGGCAGACGGCGTGGTGCAGACGGGCGTAACGGCGCTGCTGCCGCACCAAGGGGACGTGTTCCACGAAAAGGTGCTTGCGGCCAGCTATGTCATCAACGGCTTTGGCAAGACCACCGGCCTTGTGCAGATCGACGAGCTGGGCACGCTGGAAACGCCCATCCTGTTTACCAACACCCTCAGCGTGGGCACGGCACAGACCGCGCTGGTAAAGTATATGCTGGAGAAAAACCCCGACATCTGCGAGACCACCGGCAGCGTGAACCCGGTGGTCTGCGAGTGCAACGACTGCGGCCTGAACGATATCCGGGGGCTTCATGTGACCGAGCAGCACGTTTTTGCCGCGCTGGCAGACTGCAAGGCAGATTTTGCCGAGGGTGCCGTAGGTGCCGGGCGGGGAATGCGCTGCCACGGGCTGAAAGGCGGCATCGGTTCCGCCTCCCGGGTGGTGGAACTGGACGGAAAACCCTACACCATGGGCGCACTGGTACTCTCCAACCATGCGCTGTTCGATGACCTCATCGTGGCGGGCACGCCTATCCACACCCTGCTGAATAACAGCATCCCGCCCCACGAGGATAAAGGCTCCATCATCACGGTGCTGGCTACGGATATCCCCCTGAGCGAGCGGCAGCTGCGGCGGCTGTGCCGCCGGGCGCTGGTGGGGCTTTCCCGTACCGGCTCTTACTGCGGCAACGGCAGCGGCGAGATCGTCATCGCCTTCACCACCGCCAACCGGGTGCCGCACTATTCAGAGAAAGCCCTGCTGCCCATGACCCTGCTCCACGATGATGCCATCAACCCTTTGTTCCGGGCGGTGGCAGAGTGCGTGGAGGAAAGTGTTCTCAGCAGCCTGCTCCATGCCGAGACGGTTACCGGCAACCACGGCCAAACCTTCCGCAGCCTGACGGAACTTTTAAAAAATCGCGCCTGAAGCGCTGCAATATAGAAAAAAGCCCCGCATCGGACAGGCGCTTTGTGTCTTTGACCAGAACGGTCAGAGCACGGCGGTGTCCGGTGCGGGGCTTTTTCTTGCTCAATAGCGGCGGTGGATCTTTTTGGTGGGCTTGTGGCGGTTCCAGTTGGCGCACAGCAGCCACAGCCCGTAGATCAGGGCGGCGATCAGGCTGAGCACCAGAACCACCTTCAGGTACAGGCTGGTGAAAAACTCCTTTACCTTATCCACTCCGAACAGCAGCGGGTTGCGGGCTACGTCCTGCCCGGCGATCAGATCCACCACGCCGATGGTCTCACCCGCCAGCTTCAGCTCCACCGTGCCTACCACGTCGCCCTGCTGGATGGGGGCGCAGACGTAGTCCGGCAGATGGAAGTATTTCTGGGTGACGGTGCCGTCGCTGGTGGAGGGCAGCAGGGTCATCATGCTGTCGTTGGGGTACAGCTGCAAGGTGTCGGTGTCGGAGGAATACTTGACCGGGATCTCCGCAATGGTCAGGTCGGTGTCCAGCGCAGCCTGAATGGAAAAGCTGTCAAACACCCAGTCCATCAGTTTGACCGTCTCGAACAGGGCGGGGCGGCGGTTGGCATAGCCAAGGGTATCGCAGCTGTCAGGGCTGTCCATCACACAGAAGATATAGGTGGCACCGTCCTTGTTGCCCCACGAAACATAACTCTGGGTGCCGGTATCGTCTTTAAAGGCGGTCACGCTACACATGCCGCCCTGCATGGCGCTGCGGTAATAGCCGCCGCCGCTGGCTTTGCTCAGCGCGGCGTTCTGGCTGACCAGCACCGAGGAGGAACGGTGCTTCTCCTTGGCGGGCATGGTAAAGCTGGGGGCACCGGACACCTCCACAAAGGCGTCAAAGCTCATCAGGTAGCGCAGAATCAGGTACATATCCACCGCGCAGGTGGTGTTGCCGCTGTCGATGCCGCAGGCGTCCGTCCAGCTGCTGGCGGTGGTGCCGATGCGCTGGGACAGGGTGTTCATCTGCGCCACCCAGCCGTCCAGATCGCCGCCGGCAAGGGTGTACGCCACACCCATGGCTGCCTCGTTGGCGTTGCGGGTAAGCATGGCGTACATGGCTTCCCGGTAGGTGAAAGTCTCGTTGGAGCGCATATCTGCGTTATTGGTGTTATAAACATAGTCCGAGATGGCAAAGGGCATCTGGAAGGTGCTGTCCAGCTGGTCGGCGTAGTTGGTCAGCAGTACGGCAAGGGTCATATATTTGGTCAGACCGCCGGCAGACACCTGCTTTGTGCTGTCCTTATCATAGACGATGATGTTGGTATCCGTGTTCACGATATAGGCGCTTGCAGCCTGCACCTGATACACCGGGCTGGGGTCGAACATGGCCCCGGCGGGCAGCACAAGGCAGCTGAGCAGAAATACAAATGAAAGAACCAGTGCAAAAATACGTTTCATGTGGACAATTCCTTTAAAAAGCGATAAAATATACGAGATACGGCTGCGCGGTACAGCGCGCCGGAAGATCAAATTTGCAGCAAGTGTGCTGTGTTCTATAATAATAACAGGTTTGCCGGGGCGTTACAAGAGCCTTGCGGTGTTTTACACCGTTCTTTCGCCCCGGCAGGGAGGGCAGGAATGGTATATCTTACAGGGGATACCCACGGCGATATCCAGCGCTTCAAGCAGGGCAAACTGCGCTGGCTGGGCAAAAAGGACACTGTGGTGGTGCTGGGAGATTTCGGCTTTGTGTGGGACGGAAGCGCCGCAGAGCGCAAGCGGCTGGACTGGCTGCGCAAGCGCCCCTACACGATTCTGTTTCTGGACGGCAGTCACGAAAATTACGACCTGCTGGCGCAGTACCCGGAGACGGAGCTGTTCGGCGGCAGGGTGCAGAGCCTTGGCGGCAATGTGTACCATGTGTGCCGGGGCAGTGTGCTGGAGCTGGAGGGCAAGACCTATCTCTGCTTCGGCGGCGCGGAAAGTCAGGATAAGGACGACCGGGAGCCGGGCGTGAACTGGTGGAAGCAGGAGATGCCCAGTGACGAGGAGTACGACACCTGCCGCCGCAACTTAGAGAAAGTAGACTACAAGGTAGATTATGTGCTGACCCACGATGCACCAAGCAGATTTTTGGATTTTACCGCCCTTGCTCTTGGCGAGAGCAACCGTCTGCACCTGTTTCTGGACGAGATCTTGCTCAAGTTGACCTACGAAAAATGGTTTTTCGGCTGCTATCACAAGGATGTGCAGCTTTCCACCAAGAGCCGGTGTGTGTTCTGCGATGTCATCCCTATGGGTGAGCGGCGCACCGGGCTGTTCCGCTGACGGGAGGGAATATGGAAGTTACAGTAAAACTTGCCACCCGGGAGGGTGCGGCGCACATCAGCGGCATTCTGGCAGGCTTTATCCTGCTGGCAAGGCGCGGGGAACTGACTTTGCGGGTACAGGACGAACGGCAGGGCAGTCCCATTGCCCGGGAGGCGCTGCTGGAAACGGAAATTGACGGCCGCACGGTGGTGTTTGACCTGATGGACGGCTACTTTTACAACGACCCGGCGGCGGTGCTGGCACTGTTCCGCCGGGCGGATGTGGTGTTCAAGCGCAGCTTTTCGGCGGAGAAGAACCGGCAGTTCCCGGGCGATATTTCTGCAAAGCTGCGGCCATTGGGGCTGAACTATTACGTTACCTGTCCGGGTTCGCCGCTGGAAGCGGAGCGCAGCGCAAAGAGCCGCCTGAAGCAGTGGGCGCTTTCCACCCGCTGCTACCCGCAGGACTTTGAAGCCCGGCTGACCCGGGTGCGCAAAAAGCCACGCATCCTCTTCCTGACCCGTCTGTGGGACCCGGAGGAACCGGCGGTGCAGCAATACCCGGAGTTACAGGCAGAGTGGCGGCAGGTGAATGCAGACCGCATCGAGCTGCTGCACCGGCTGCAAAGTGCCTTCCCGGCGCAGTTCACCGGCGGCGTGTCCGACAACGCCTGTGCCCGGCGGCTGTGCCCGGAACTGATCCTGCCGGACAAGCTGACCGGCAAGCGCGCCTACCTGCACCGGATGCAGCACACGGAAATTTGTGTAGCTTCTACCGGACTGCACGGCTCTACCGGCTGGAAGCTGGGTGAGTATGTGGCGGCGGGGCGCGCGATCGTTACCGAGCCGCTGCGGTATACCCTGCCGGGCGGCTTTGAAGAAGGCAAAAACTATAAAACGTATACCTCCCCGGCAGAATGTGAGGAGCAGCTGCGGCAGCTGCTGGCAGACCCGGCGGCGATACTGGCTATGGCACAGCACAATGCGGCGTATTATCAAACGTGGCTGCGGCCGGAGCAGCAGGTGCGGCAGGCTTTGCGGCAGCTGGAAACAGGGGAAATGTAAGGGGGAAAATGGGGTATGGAAGAGCAGAAACGGCATAGCGGCTTTGAGACGATGCGCATTCTCAGTATGGTGATGATCGTGCTGATGCACAGCATCGGGCACGGCGGGCTGGGCAGTGCGGCACCGCAGGGGTCGGTGGCATTCTGGATCTACTGGCTGTTGTTTATTCTGGCGCGTGTGTCCACCAACTGTTTTGTAATGCTTTCCGGCTATTATCTGTCGGAGCGCAAGGGGTCTGTCCGCGCCGGGCGGCTGTTCCGCATTGGGGCACAGGTGTGGTTTTACTCCATGCTCACCTTCTGCGTTGCGGTCAGGGCGGGGGCAGTCCCGCTTTCGGCGGTCAAGCTGCTTCGGGCGCTGCTGCCCCTTACCTCCAACGGCTACTGGTTCGCCTCGGCTTATTTTCTGATGTACCTCTCGGTGCCGGTGCTGAACGCGGTGGTGCAAAGCCTTGACCGGCGGCAGTACAAAACGCTGCTGCTGGTGGCGCTGCTGCTGCAAAGCGTGTGGGGCACGCTGTTCTACTGGGCAACGGATGTGACCTTTGTAAATAACGGGTACAGCTTTATCTGGTTCTATATCCTGTATTTTATGGCAGCCTATTTCCGCAAATACCGGGTGACCGTGCCAAGCGGGCTGTGTTTGCTGGCATATCTGGCAGCTTCGGCGGCGGGGTTGTTCAACCGGATGCTGGCGCTGCGGGTGGAAAGCACTTTGCACCTGAACGGTTTTGTGAATACCATTAATGGCTATCAGGCACTGGATACGGTCATCGCCTCGGCAGCAATGTTTTTGCTGTTCCAGAATATCCGCATCCGCTCGGACTACTGGCGGCGCTGGGTCTTTCGGCTGGCACCGCTGTCCTTCGGGGTGTATCTGCTGCACGACAGCGATTTTACCCGGGCGCTGCTGTGGCAGCTGGTAGACCTGCCACGGTTCGGCGGGGCGCTGCTGCCCTCGCTGGCTTACCTGACCGGTGCGGTGCTGCTGGTTGCCGCTGCGGGCTACGCGGTGGATGCCGTGTATCAGCGGCTCTACCGCCTGCTGCACCTGCCCGCACTGGAAACAAAGCTGGACGCCATGACAGCCCGCATCCTGCAAAATATTGTTGGGAGCAAAGAAGTGTAAAGAAAAGCGCTATCGCACGATTTTTTGTGCGACAGCGCTTTTTTAGTTCATCGGCCCGGCCTTGTCGAACATCTGCTGCACCTGCGCGGCCAGCAAAGCGTGGGCAGGGCTTTCCAGCAGCGGGTCGGCGGCAAGCAATGCGGCGGCCTCGCTCTGGGCGGCGTGCAGGGTACGGGTGTCATTCATCAGGTCGGCAATCTGCAAGGTGGGCAGACCGTGCTGACGGCTGCCGAAAAAGTCGCCGGGGCCGCGGGTCTCCAGATCGTACTGCGCCACGGCAAAGCCGTCGGTGGTGGAGCACAGGAATTTCAGCCGCTTCTGCACGGCCTCGCTGGTGTTGTCGCTGACAAGGAAGCACCAGCTCTCGGCAGCGCCGCGCCCTACCCGGCCGCGCAGCTGGTGCAGGGCGCTCAGACCGTAGCGCTCGGCGTTTTCAATCACCATCACGCTGGCGTTGGGCACGTCCACACCCACCTCGATGACGGTGGTGGACACCAGTGCGTCCAACCGCCCGGCCTTGAAATCCTCCATGACGGCGGCCTTTTCCTTGGGTTTCAGCTTGCCGTGCATCAGCCCCACCCGGCGGTCGGGCAGCAGCGTCTTGGCAATGTCCTCGTAGTAGGTCTTGACGGCGTTCAGCCCGCCGTCCGGCACATCCTCGATGGCGGGGCAGACCAGATACACCTGCCGCCCCTTGTCGATCTCGCTGTCCAGAAAGCGATACAGGTCTCGCCGCCGCTTGCCGGTGATGCACCGGGTCTTGACCGGGGTGCGCCCGGGGGGCAGCTCGTCCAGAATGGAGATGTCCAAGTCGCCGTAGATCAGCAGCCCCAGCGTGCGGGGGATAGGGGTGGCACTCATGACCAGCAGGTGCGGGTTCACGGCTTTTTCTGCCAGTGCGCCGCGCTGGCGCACCCCAAAGCGGTGCTGCTCGTCAATGACCGCCAGACCCAGCCGGGCAAACTCCACCCCTTCGCTCATCAGGGCGTGGGTGCCCACCACAAGGTCGGCTTCATCCTTGCGGATGGCAGCCAGCGTGGTGCGGCGGGCGGCGGCCTTCATGCCGCCGGTCAGCAGGGCCACCCGCATCCCGAAGGGGGCAAGCAGCCGGTTGAGCCCCTCGGCGTGCTGCGCGGCCAGAATTTCGGTAGGGGCCAGCAGCGCGGCCTGATACCCCGCCCGGATGCACGCCCAGATGGCGGCAGCAGCTACCAGCGTTTTGCCACTGCCTACATCGCCCTGCAACAGGCGGTTCATGGCGGTATCGCCCGCCATATCGTTTAAAATCTCCTCCACCGCGCGGCGCTGCGCCCCGGTGGGGGCAAAGGGCAGGCTCTGCCAGAAAGGGGCTGGGTCGGCGCGGCGCATGGGAGCGCCGGTGGCTGCAGCGCCCCGGCTGCGCATCCGCCCGAGGCCCAATTGCAGCACCAGCAATTCTTCGTAGATGAGCCGCCGCCGCGCCGCTGCGGCCTGCTCCTCGGTGGCAGGGCAGTGGATGGCACGCACCGCTTCGGCCTTGGGCAGCAGACGGTATTTTTGCAGCATTTCCGGCGGCAGCGGGTCGGGCAGCAGCTCCGCATGGGGCAAAAGCTGTCGGATGCAGCGGGAGATGACGCTGCTGGACAGTCCCTCGGTCTGGGGGTAAACGGCCTCAAAGGGCGAGGCTTGTATCTGTTCGGCGGTGCGCACCTGTGGGTTGACCATCTGGCGGCGCAGCATCCCGCCGGTCACGATGCCCTGAAAATAGTATTCCTGTCCCAGCTGCAATTTTTGGGTGGCGTAGGGGTTATTGAACCATGTGATCTCCAGACTGGCTACATCGTCCCCGGCGGTGATGCGCTCCATCCGCCGCCCACCCGGCAAAATGCGCCCGCCGGGCTTTGCGAATACCTCGGCCTTTACCACACATTCGGTGTCGGCGGGAGCTTCCGCAATGGAGTAGGGCTTGGAAAAGTCGATGTACCGCCGGGGGTAATGGCACAGCAGGTCTGCCAGCGTCACGATGCCCAGTTTTTCGAACCGCTCTGCGGTCTTGGGCCCCACCCCTTTCAGGTAGCGCACCGGGGTGTCCGGCGTTAAGGTAGTGCGGTTTTCGGTGGGCATGGCGTTTCAACTCCCTTCCAAGCGTAGTATAGCCATTGTAACACGGACGGGGAACAGATGCAAATATTTTGCCCTTGCGCGGCAGCTGTGGTATACTGACATTACAAAAAGGAAGGAGAGATACTGTGGAGATACGCAACGCGACTATGGACGATTTACAGGCCATTGCCGCCGTGGAGGCGGCCTGTTTTCCGGCAGCGGAGGCTGCCACAGCAGAAGAATTTGCCGGGCGGCTGGCACACTATGCCGATCATTTCTGGCTGCTGTTTGAGCAGGGGGAGCTGGTGGCCTTTGTGGACGGCTTTTGCACCGATATGCCCGACCTGACCGATGAGATGTACGCAGATGCCGCCCTGCATGATGAAAATGGCGCATGGCAGATGATCTTTGGGGTGAACACCCTCCCGCGCTGCCGCCGCCGGGGCTATGCCGGGCTGCTGCTGCAAAGAGCCATCGCAGATGCCCACACACAGGGACGCAAGGGGCTGGTGTTGACCTGCAAGGAGAAACTTTTGCACTATTACGCAAAGTTCGGCTTTGTGAACGAGGGCGTTTCCGCTTCCACCCACGGCGGGGTGGTGTGGTACCAGATGCGGCTGGACAGCTTTTGCGGGAACACCCTGCCATCAGCTTCCGAAAATTGACAAACAATTCTTGACGCCTCGGAGAAGGCGTCCTGCATCATCGGCGTTGTGCTGAGTGTGGACGGCTTGGCAAGGGGCTAACTATCTACTGACATAGAATAACAAAAAAGTCTGAACTGAGGCATCCGCCACCGGTTCAGACTTTTTTATACCATAAAACCACAGGCTGCTGCGGACAGCAGCGTGCAGTTTAAGGCAATACCGCATAATTCTAGGTGCCGCAGCCGCCGGAGTGGTGCTTAAGCCGTAAGGCGGGAATTGTGCGGTGTTGCCTTGAGTTACTGTCAGCACTCGTCGTACTGCTTTTGCAGATAGTGCAGGCATTGGACGGCGTTTTCCGGGGTGGTGTTCTCCAAGGTGGCGAACACATAGGGCTTCTGCTCCTTGGCAAACCGCAGAATGGTTCGGTAGTCGCCCATGCCGCCCTGTCCGGCACCGGTGGCAGCCAGCTGCCCGCCGGCGTCCTGCCGCAAAAAGTCCTTGAAGTGGATCATGGCAACATCCTTGCCCAGCAGCTCGATGGCCTCGGCGAACACTTCCTCCCGGCGGTCCACGTTTTCCATGTTCAAAAGGTTCACTGGGTCCAGCAAAATCTGCAGATTGGGGCTGCCGATCTCGTCCAGCACGGTGCGGGCGCGGCGGGCGTCATACACGATATGCTTGACCACCGGCTCAATGGCAATGGTCACACCGTATTGCTCGGCGCAGCGCACCACCGGCTTGAAGTTTTTGATAAAGGTGGCAAGGGCGGCATCGCTGCGGCACTCCGGGCAGAACTTGTACTCTGCGTTGGGTGCACCGGTCTCGGTGCCCACCATGCCGCAGCCCAGCAGGCTGGCAAAGCGGATATGCGCGTAGTACTTTTCCTGAATGGCGTGCAGAGCATCCGCATCCGGGTGCGCCAGATTCAGATAGTTGCCCAGCACCGCAATGTCCAGCTCATTTTTGGCAAACAGGCGGCGCAGATAGGCCGCGTAGCCGGGGGTGAGGGCAGAGGGGGTGTTGGGCACCTCCTTCAGGGATTTGCTCAGTGCCAGATGTACGCAGGAAAAGCCCTTCTGACGCACCAGCGGCAGCACCTGCTCAATGGGTAGCTTTTCCGCGTCGTGCAGACGCAGACCGAATTGGATCATGCTTGGTTCCTCCTTTGGTTTGGGTGCGTTTTTACCATTATACACCAAAACTGTCTGTGGGGGAACACTTTAAACTTTTTTAGAAGCTGCTTTAAAGCGCGAAATACTGTCCAAAGTGATGTCCGTATAGCAAAAGCCGCCTAGATTTCTACGAATCTAAGCGGCTTTTCTTGGAGCTGGTGACAGGAGTTGAACCTGCAACCCACTGATTACAAAATAGTCTTATTACGAGTTCGACCGTTTTTGAATGTTCTGTTTTATATAGAATCAACGTGCTTTTTGTGCTTGCTCGTTCACCTTCGTATCAGTGCTTTTTCGGTCAATAAGGCACAAATAAGGCACTTTCTGGCGATTGTGCCTTACGGTGTCCACTGTGGACACGATAGCGGCTCAGATCCGCAGACAGAAAAGAAAGCAGCCCACAGGCTTAGCAGGGTTTCCCTTGCTTCCTGTGGGCTGTATTGCGTCTTTTGACGTGTTATGCGTGGCTCTTTTCCCGGATACGGTCAAACACACCGGTCAGCGCATCTGCTGCCGCTGCATCTGCCGAACGGATGAAACCAGCGTAAATGTCCGTGGTGGTGCTGGTCTTTGCATGACCCAGACGGCCTGAAACTGTAGTAACAGGCACATGGGCGGCTATCAACAAGCTAGCGTTGGTGTGACGCAGACTGTGGAAGTGTACCGCCGGGAGGTCATGAGCGGCCAGAAACCGCCCGAACCATGTTGTCACATCGTCTGGATCCATCGGTGCGCCGTTCCACTTGGTAAAAAGCAGGTCATTTTCTACGCGCTTTCCCTCAATCTCCACCCGGCGCACCCACTCAGAGCCGATTTTGAACCGTTCTGCCTTTTGGTGCTGGCGGTATTCCTGCAGGAGCTGCATACAGTCCGGCCCGACTTTCACACACCGCCGAGAGCGCTTTGTTTTGGGCGGATTGAACACCGTACCTTTGCCCGGAATGTGCTGCAAGGTGCGTTCAATTGAAATCGTTCCCGCATCCATGTCGATATCAGACCACCGCAGGGCGCATATCTCGCCCCGGCGGGTACCTGTGAGCAAAGCAAGCTGTGTGATAACGCTGTACTGTGTGGGTGCGTCTTGCAGGGCTTCCAGCAGGCGCACAACGTCTTTTTCTTCCAGCGCCTGCACGTCCACTTCCTGTGCTTTTGGGGCTTCTGCACGCTTGCACGGATTCTCTGCCACAAGTCCCCACTGCACGGCCTTGGTGAACACGCTGGACAGCATCCGGTGATAGTGCTGCACCGTGTTTCCGTTGAGCCTGCCGCCTGCCTTGCTATGCTCTGTAAACGCCTTGGAAAGGGGCAGCCCGGCGGCGCTGGCTACCTTTTCAGCGGTTGACCGGCTGACGTTCCCGCCCCTGTACAGTGTCGCCATTGTCCGCTCTGAAACGCCCGCTGCCGCCGCGATCTGGCCGCGTTTGCCCTTTGGCAGCTGATCCAGCAAGGCAGGAACAGCGGTATAGGTGCTATCTTCCCGCACACCCTGCTCTTCGAGGTTGGAATAAAAGGCCATCAGGTGCGAGGGCTTGACCTGGCACACCTTAAGTTGCCCCAGCCCGGCAGAGATACGCGGCACAAGCCGCCGATAGTCGTACACGGTCTTGGGCTTGAGTTTCTTTTCGGCGTACTCGGTGAACCAGCGCTCTATCAGGTCGTCCACCTTCATGGACGCATCCAGCGAAATGCCGCTGCGCACTTCTTGTTCAAAGGCATCCGCCTGCCGCTGCAATTCCTTTTCCAGCTTCTTCCCGGTCAAGCCCGGCGGGGGTGTATAGGTGCGGTTGACCAACACTTGACGGCCTAGTCGGTCGTAACCATTGGAGACCCGGATGCAGAAGGAGCAAGTGCCGTCCTTCTTTGTGCGCTTTGTTATTTTTGCCATTTGTCACCCCTCCTTGTGGGCATGGTCTTTGCGCGTGTGTCCATGGCAGCCATTTTTATTTTTGGGTCAGGTCTTTCTTGTACTCCGGTAAAAATGTCAATTCGTGCACCCGCTTTGCAGCTTCTTCGCGTCCCTTTTCGTTCAATGCAGCAAAGTCTTTCAGTATTTGTTCGCTGTGTATCTGGCTTTGCATAGTGTTCAGGGAATCTGCCGCCTGTTCCTCAATAAGTCCACGTTCTGCGGCTTCATCGGGACTGATTTTTTCAAAACCACCCGGGTGTTCCTTTATAAAATCGTTGTAAGTGCTGATATAAGCCTCAGCTGCTTTTTCGTTGTTCGGATACAGCATTGTCCATGGAACTTCAAGTGCGGCTGCGATTCTGTTTAGTGTTTCAAATTTCGGCGTGATCCGTCCAGATTCATACTTTCTTATTGCCGAATCTGCCATACCAGCTTTTTCGGCTAACTGCTTTTGTGTCATCTTTCTTTCAAGACGGCAAAAATATATGCGCTCCCCAATTGTCATTGAAAACACCTCCAGCCTTACTATAACAAGAATTTGGCCAATTGTCCAGACCAAAAAATATCTATTGACAGACCAAATAATATCTGCTACACTTCAACAAGTAGACCAATACTGGTCTGAATCGAGGTGATTAGCGTGAAAATATCAAAGGCAAAGCTGAATGTCGCACTTGCTCGTAAGCAGTGGAATCAGCGCGATTTGCGGGACAATGCGGTTGTATCCGCGCAGACCATCCTAAATCTGAACAAAGGCAAGACTGTCATGCCTGCTACGGTAGGAAAGATTGCCGCTGCTCTGGGAGTAGATGTGACTGAAATTATTGAGGACGAACGCTGAAAAAGTGATGAATCGGATTCGTTACTAGAATGAATCGATTTCATCTGTAATTTTGACGCGCAAATTCAGCAGCAAAAATCCATAAATCAGGTGAGTATCCCTTCCAAAATCCCTGAAATGCACGACACTGGAGGACACCAGATTCCACTGGATGACCTTAGGTGCACTCAACTGGATTTTGACGCAAGGGATTCTATTCCAACATTGTTTCATCACATCGAATTTTCTTGAAATTTTGGCGGTATTGCAATATTTTTTTTGATTTGTGCTTTACTGCTGATACACCACAAAAACAACATTTGAGTTCACCAAGGAGGTGCATAGAATGGGAGATTCAGTCCGATACCCGGTCATGAAAAGCGTAAAGGATGCAGCCGCCATCTACAACTTGTCACCGGCCTACATTCGCCGCCTTTGCCGAACCGGTAAAGTGCGTTTTGTCAATGCAGGACACCGCTGGCTGGTCAACATGGATAGCCTTTGCAAATACTTCGAGGCGGGAGACCCCGGCTCTGTGGGGCAAGATGAAGTCGTGGGCGGCATCCGCCGGGTTGCGAGGTGACAGACGTGAAGGGAAAAAGCCCTGAAACTATTGTTCTTCGCTTCGTATGGCTTGAAAGCCTGACACAGGACTACACCAACGCGGAAATCGGGCAGATTATCCGGGACTTGTATCATTATGCCAGCCAAGGCACGGAGCCCCAGCAATATGCTGACCGTGGAATGCGTGGTCTGTGGCGTTCAATGAAAGATGGGGTGGATAAAGACTTTTCAAAATACCGTGAGAAGTCCCAAAAGAACTCTGAAGCAGCTAAAGCGCGCTGGGAAAAACAAACGCAAAAAGATGATGTATCTGACGTGCAGACCGATGCAAACGCATTGCATGAAATGCGGACGCATGCAGCTGCATCTGAATGTATGCATTCGCACCCTACAGATACAAATACAAGTTCATATACAGCTACAGTTACACCGGAAGCCCCAGCCGCAGCCGCCGATTCTCGTACAGATTCCGGCCTTGCCGAAATCGTGCAGCACTTTGAGCGGGTGATAGGCATCTTCCCGCGTTCAGCGCTGGACAAGCTACAACGCTACTGCGATTCTATTCCCGCCGAGGTAATCTGCAAAGCCTTTGACGAGGCTGCCGAAAGTGGTCACCGGTCATGGAAGTACGCCAACGGCATCTTGAAAAGCTGGCAGGCTGACGGGGTTTGCACTCTGGGAGATGTAGAAGTCCGCCGGGAAGCCCGGAAGAAGCCGGAACAGCAGCCGGAACGGTTGGAGGTGTTGACTTGAACATCCACAAAGTACTGCTCGGCGCGCTGCTGATCAAGCCCGATCTTGCCGCCTACGCGCTGCCCGATCTGGAGATAGAACACTTCCCGGCAGACCTTCAGCCGGTGTTTGCGGCTCTGTCCGGTCTTTGGAACACAAAAGGTGAACTGGATGCGGTGGCAGCTTGTGCCCGATACCCGGAGCAAAAAGCCGCTATTTTGGAATGCGTGCAGGAGTGCGAGAGTGAGTGTGTCCGTTTGACCCGCGACCGCGTGGAAGAATGGACGCGGCTTGTTCTGGAACAGTCCGCCCTGACACGATTTCAGGAACTGTCCATTCAGGCAGCAAGCAGCCTAACCACCTTTGCAGACCTACCCGGCCTGTACAGCAAAATGGGCGAAGCCCTGACCCTTGACCGGGAAGAAGATGATTTTAAGCCAATCGGGGAGCTTGTAAACAATTATGTCTGCAAGTTGAGTGAAAAGCCGAAGTACATCCCCAGCGGCATCCCGGTGCTGGACAAGCATCTGCATCTTTCCCCGGGTAACCTGTTCATCATCGGCGGCCGACCGTCCGCCGGCAAAACCGCCCTGTCCCTGCAAATGGCCTGTGAGCAAGCCCGGCGGGGCTTCCGGGTGTGCTATTTCAGCCTTGAAACCGACCCGGATACCTTGACCGCCCGCATCATTGCGAACCGTTTGGCCGTTCCGCTGGCAGATGTAAAAAATAAGAGCGTTCCGCAGTCTGACCTTGACGGCCTCGCAGAACTGCACAAGCTGCCGCTGTTCATCCGCTCTGCATCTGGCCGGGGTGTTGGATGGGTAAAGGCACAGGCTCAGAGGATGAAAGCGCAGGTTATTTTTATCGACTATCTGCAACTGCTGGCAGACGGTAAGGCAAAAGACCGCTATCAAGCTATCACGGGAATCTCCATCGCCCTGCATGAGCTGGCACAGACCACCGGCATCCTTGTGGTTGCGCTGGCGCAGCTGAACCGCAACGCGGCGCACGCATCCCCCAGCACCGCCGACCTGAAGGAATCCGGCCAGCTGGAACAGGATGGAGACGCTATTCTGCTCTTGTCTGCTGACAAGGAACAGTATCAAGCCATCCTCGCAAAAAACAAAGAGGGCCGTGTGGGTGAAATCCCCTTGACCTTCGACAAGACCCGCCAACGCTTTCTCACTGTCACCAGCGAACTGGAAAGGAGATGAACACATGAAGCACAACCCAAACCGCCCGCGCCGCCGGGAGCCGTACCACTACGATGCAACCGGCGCAGTGTACACCGCCTGTATTGAGGCGGCCTTACAGCGTGGGCAGAGCATTCCGGTACACGTCCTTAGGATGATCTATCACATGCTGCTGCCGTATATGCACAGTTGAATCACCGACCATACCCCGGCGGTGTTGAAACAAATTTGACCGCATCCGTAGGGTGCAGAAAGGACAATTGTGAAAACCAAAACCAATCTTGTGGCCACCGAAATTGGCGCAGAGCTGACCGGCTAAGTTTGAGGGGTAACTGCATGAGAAAATTCAAGTCAAAACCCCGCGCCCCGGCTTATGTGCAGGAGGTCTACCAGCGTATCGAGACCGAAATGTGCACAGCCCGCAACGCCGTTGTGGCTCTGGATCTGCGTATTGCGCCTATTGTTGCAAAGCTGCCGCCGGAAGATCAGACAGAGATAGAAGCGGCGCTTATGGCGTACAATCAGACGGTCTGCACCGCGATCAGCAAGGCGGGTGGACTGCTGGCGGCGCTGGATCCGCGTGATGTGGAAACGCTGCCAAAGGTCTGGGAACCCCTTGACGACCCGCAAACCCCCAAAAGCACCATCGCAGCACGCACTAAATTCTGACAAAATGCCCCCTCTCGACACGCCGCCGGGAGAGGGCGTTTTTTATGGGGTCATCGTCAAAACTTTTCGGCAGAATGCGTTTTTCTCGTGGAAAAAAGAGCGGAAATATGGTATAATAGAACCGTAAAGTTGTCATATTTTTATAAACTTACAATATAAAATTTTAGAACAGAAAGGAGGCTTTGCCTTGAATCTTTTTGCACTTTCGGTTGAACTTGGAATGGACACATCCTCGTTTGAGCAGGGTGTTGACCGTGCAAGAGCCAAAACATCAGCTTTGGCCGGTGAACTCAACCCGCGATTTTCCGGTATTGGCAAAACCCTGACAGGCGCATTCACCAAGTCGCAGCTGCTGGCAACGTCCATCATAGGACTTGCAAAAAAATTTTCTTCCCTCGGTGAAGGCATCGTGAATCAGGGTGTTGCTTTCAACCAGCAGATGGAAAAGTACACCACTGGCTTCACTAACATGCTTGGCAGCGCAGAAAAGGCACAGGCCGTTTTGAACCAGATCAAACAGGATGCAGCACGCACCCCGCTGAACGTGGATTCGTTGGTTCAGGCAAACCAGCTGCTTATCAGCGCAGGCGTGAGCGCTGGCGAGGCTCGCAGCACGATTCTGGCGTTAGGCGATGCAGTTTCTGCTACTGGCGGCGGCAGTGAGGTACTGTCCCGCATGGCTGCAAACCTGCAGCAGATCAAAAACGTGGGCAAGGCGGCTTCGATAGATATCAAGCAGTTTGCAATGGCAGGCATTGATATTTACGGCGTTCTGGCCGATTACACAGGCAAGAGCACCGCAGAAGTCCAAGGCATGACCATTACATACGACCTCTTGACAGCCGCTTTGAAAAAAGCGTCTGAAGAGGGCGGGCGCTATTACAACGCCATGGAAACCCAGAGCCAAACCCTGAGCGGACGAATTGAAACGCTGAAGGATAATTGGTCGCAGCTGCTCGGAACGCTCACAAAGGGACTGACGGAGACAGAGGGCAATCTTGTAACCGCAGCCGCCGGGTGGGTGCAGCGGCTTCAGGAAGGCTTTGAAACGGCAGGCGCGAACGGTCTGATGCAGGCCGGAGGCCATATTGTGGACGAGGTTGCTTCTGGGATTTCTGCCGGTATTCCTACTCTTGCTGCACGGGCAGAGGATGCTGTGCAGAATTTTGCACTGTATCTGCAAGACAACACAGGCCAGATCGCGGACACCGGGGGGAAACTACTGGTCAGTCTGGCGAGCGGGATCCTTGATATGGCACCCGCCATCGTAAACTCTGCGGAGCAAATATTTTCGGCATTCGTGGTGGAACTCTGGAACCACGCGGACGAAATATTTACAACCGGCGCTGATCTGGTGGGCAAGCTGGTCAAAGGATTTTTAAGCCTGACAGGCAACGTGATCGAAGCCGCCGG
The DNA here is from genome assembly GCF_040096515.1 of Faecalibacterium tardum. Lineage (NCBI taxonomy): Bacteria > Bacillati > Bacillota > Clostridia > Eubacteriales > Oscillospiraceae > Faecalibacterium > Faecalibacterium tardum. The sequence goes on from NZ_JBBMEO010000001.1 coordinate 85,700, forward strand.
GAATATTACCGCGGCAATCGTTACAAAAATCTTCACCACAGACTGGGTGCAAGTCGGCAAAGACGTTGTTTCGTCCGTTGGGCAAGGCATTCTCGATGGTATTTCGGCCTTGTCCACCCCACTTGACCGGCTGTCCTACAAGCTGAACCATGCCCTAGGAAAAACCGGCTATGCAGAGTACAGCACATTCGAGGCGTGGGCGGCAGCCAATGGCAAAACGGGCGAAACAAGATACCAGCAAGGCAGCCAGAAGGACGCTGATTATTGGAAGCGGTACGGAGACAAGCTTGCCCAGCAATATGGGCTGAACGAGACAGGTACTGATACCGGGAGCGGAGAAACGGACGCAACGCCCGGCGGGTCCTCCCGCAAGAGCACCGGCACAAAATCCAAGACCGAAACCGTCATAGCGTCCGTAACGCACACCGCAACCACCACCGCACAGAACGCGCTGGGCTCTGTGACAACGAGCGTTGAGACCCTGAACGAGAAGGTCAAGGACGCAGCGGGCAAAATCAAAGACCGCGTGACCGAGACCACCACAGAGACTGGTAAAGAGATGGTCAACGGCGTTGCTACCACCTATACGCTTGTGACCAAGAAAGTTACGGACGCGAACGGCAAGATAAGCACCACGACCAAAAAGGTCTACGCCGATATGTCCAAGACCCTGCTTGGCAACTTGACCACCATTGCAGAAAAGACCTTCAACGGCATCACCACCACAACGCAGCAGGCTGTGGAGACCTACGCGGACGGAAGCCAGCACATCAAGACAACCGCCACCGAGACCGGCGAACGGATTGTGGACGGCGTGCGGCAGACCTACACAAAGGTCATCAGCTATATTGACGGCGTACAGGATAAGGTAACAGAAACCGCACAGAACATCGATAAGAGCATCAAGGCAACCCAAAAGCGCATTGATGCAAACCTGAGCAAGGCACAGCAGCAGCTTAACAGCGGCATTTTTAAGATCGGCAAAAACCTGTATACCGACCTGAAAAATCAGGATCGGGCAGCGCTTGGGCTGGATATCGTCAATGTGATGTGGGGCGAGGTATCACAGGAGCAGCGCGAGGTACTGTCCGACTGGGCAAACAAGGCGCTGGAAGCCATCAACGAAGCTTATTCCGGCGGCGGTTTGAGCGAGGCGTTTAACGCTTTTAAGCAGATCATGTCCAACGGAATCAAAGCAGATGCAGACGGCGTTACAACGGACGTTAAGGGCTTGAGCAATGTATTTCAAGAGCTTGGCATCAATGTTTCCGACGTTGGCAGCAATATCATGGGCGTGCTGAACACCATTGGCTCCGGCATGGGCAGCTTTGCCCTCAACGCGGGCACGGATATTGCAAACCTTGCCGGGAGCATGGGCAGTCTGGGCACGATCGCAGAGGGCGCAGGCGGGCTGATTGCAAAGGTTGGCAGTCTGATCATCTCGAACCCGGAAGTTGCCGCGATCATCGCCATTGTGGCGGGCGTGGTGGCGCTGGGCGCTGCGCTCTTCTCCAAATTTGGCAAGAGCAGCAGCGGCGGGCAGGCTGTGAGCCACTACGAAAGCCCCTTTGCCGGGCATGACGTGTACGACAGCCTGACCGAGTTCTCCACCCGGGCAGCCATGCAGCACCGCTACATGGAAAAGACCACCGGCACGGATGCACAGCTTGGCATTTTGCAGCAGATCCGTGATATGCTGGACGAGCATCTGCCGGATATCGGCACCGGGCAGCTTGTCATGGACGGCGAGAAGGTGGCCGATATGCTCACACCGCGCCTTGCGACCAACATGGATGCCAGCATGGGCGTGTACACCCTGCGGGCAGAAAGGGGTGTCTGATACAGCCCCAAGCGGCGGTGAAGCCGTGAAAAAATGGGCGTTTTCGCAGTCTGGGTTTTGCTCAAAATTGAGTAAAAGGTGGGTGGTGAATCGTCACCCATCTGCCCGTGAATGTGCGGATTTGTGCGGCATAAAAAAGAGAGCGTCAATGTGCGCGTTTGGCGCACTAAAAAAGACGGGGTGCATAGTTCGTTCACACGGTCACGCGCGCCCGCGTATCGTGTCCATAAATTCGTATTTTGAACAAAAATGCACACGAAAAAAGGAAGGATACAGCAATGGAACAGAAACAGGCCAAGAATGACCAGCAGGCTACAGACGCGGCCCTTGCAGCTCTGGCAGCCGCCGGGAATGCTTTTGCTCTGGGCCAGCTGTGGGAAGTCAACAAGGGTTTTATTCGACGGCAGCTGTGGCAGTGGTACGAGAAGAACAAGCCTGTTGCTGACAATGCGGGCCTGTCCTTTGAGGATTTGGTACAGGAAGGGTATTTTGCGGTTGACTATGCTGCCAAGCACTACAGCGCAGAACAGGGCAATTTCACAACGTATCTGAGCTACGCACTGTTGAAGCAGATTCGCACCGCCACCTGTGGAGAGCACACACGGGGTGTCACCACCGATGACGGCAGGCGTGTGGCTGTATCTGCAAACCCGCTGAACGAGTGCAGCAGCCTTGACGTTCGCCTTGATGAAGCGGACGAAGGCAGCAGCACCAAAGGGGAAACCATCGAAGACCCGGCGGCTACACAGGCGTTTCAGCAGGCAGAGGATGGTGTTTACACCGAGGAGTTACACACAGCCCTTGAAACAGCCATGACCCAGCACCTGACCGAGCGGGAAGCAGCTGTTTTGCGCCGCCGGTATTATGACGGCCAGTCATTGCGGGCCATCGGGGAAGAACTTGGAGTGCAGCAGGAGCGGATCCGTCAAATAGAGCGGAGGGCTTGCCGCAAGCTGTCTGGACTGCCCTCTATCCAGCGTTGGCATGATGAGACCATAAGCACACAGGCATGGAGAGGAACCGGCTTTGGTGCATGGAAGTCTGGCGGCAGCGTTCAAGAACGCACCGTGGAATACTGGGACGAACAGGTGAAGAAGTACGAGGAACATGTGCGCGAACTGGTCGAAAAGTACGGAATTTCTGCCATCATCTGAACCATATACCCCTCCGGGCGAGGTGTAACACACTAGACTTTGTTTCAAAGTCCGTGTGCCCTTCGGGAATTTGTAGACACGACACACGCCCGCGCATACCGTGTGAAAAGCGGATTTCTGGAATTTTCGGAAGCTATAAAAAGAAATTCGGATAATCGCCGCCGCAAGCAGTGTCTTTGTATGTACAAAGCCCCTTGCCTTGCAAGGACTTGTTGGGCAGCATCCCAAACCCTTTGAACGTGCAGCACCCGCCGGGCGCTGCACTTCAGCCACACGATTCTGTTGACCTCAACAAAATCGCTGCATGACAAAGCCCCCAGACCGCGACAGCGCGTGCCTGAGGGCTTTTCTTGTTGCTTGTTGGTAAAATCCTTGCGGCGGCTCTATCCGCGCTCTGGCAGCCCCGGCGGGCTTATGCCGCGCAGTCAGGGAAGTTCACAACGGTGATCTCTGCCACGGCCTTTTCGACCGTCTGCAAGATGTGCTCTATCTTCTCCACCGTGTCAGCTGACAGAACGACCTCGCCGCACTGTTCGCACTTCAGGCAGGGCACATTCTTGATGACCACAACACAGTTCTTCAGCTGAACCGTGTGAATAGTCGTGCTGGGCTTCATTTCGCCTTTGCAGAAAAAGCAAGTCATAATCATTCCCCTTTCTTCTTTCGTTCAGTATACGTTGCATTCCAGTGGTCGAGATCAGGCCAATAGGCCGTCAGGATCCACAGAGCGCCCTCATGAATGCCGCAGACAACGTGCAGCCAACGGCCTGCCAGATTGACGCCTAACACCAGACAGGACGGACAGCGGTAATCATCCGGGCGGTATTCGATGATCTTCCCGCTCTGGATAGCCTGCCGGATGTCGGCCAGCAAAATGCCGCGTTCATAAAGCCGCGCCTGCGAGTGAGCCGTCAGAAAGATTTGCCCGCCGCTGGCTAGTGTGCGCAGGTTCTCTATTGTCAATTCCATCATGCGTCTTCCTCTTCATCCGGTTCACTGAGAATCTTTTTGAAAAGCTCCTCTGCGGAGCCTGTAAAATGCTCACCGCCGCCGTTGTCCAACTCACGGATAGCCGCAAGCGTTTCAGCGTTCGGCACTTCATCCGGCACATACTCCACCAGATCACCCGGCTGGCAGTCCAGCAGCTCACACACTTTGTTCATCGCCGCCCACGAAACCAGTTCATTGTGCCGGAGCTGCTGGACGTATGACTGACCAAGCAGCTTTTCCGCCCGGATTCGCGTTGACGGGTAGCCAGCCGCCTTGAGTAGCGCCAGTACATCGCTTTTGTAGCGTATTGCCATAGTTTCACCCCCATTTATTTCAGCTTTATTATACATCAGAAATACACTAGAATCAAGTTCAAAAACGCACAGTAAAAGCACTTGATATTCGTGCACTATGTCAATGGACTGCACGATATATTAGTGCTATAATAAAGACACAGCAAGGGAAGCACGACCGGAAGGCAAGGGGCGAAGGATGTACCGGGAGCGCAAGAGCAGAACGCCAGCTAAGACAGTAACCCACTTCCTGATAAGCTGTATAAAAGAAAATGGTGCGGTGCCAGCTACCAACTACACACCACGCCAAACCCACAACAGGGTCAAGCCCATTATAACAAGGCAGACCCGCAAAGTAAAGCGGAGGTCTTAAAATGAAGTACAATCTTTCCGAGATCATGCACAAGGCATGGAAGCTGTACCGCAAGGGCGTGAGCAGCTTTGCCGAAGCCCTGCACCGGGCATGGAACAGCGCAAAGGCTGCTCCGGTCAACGCCCAGCGCATCGAGGAAGCCCAGCAGACCGCCGGGATCACCGAGCCGGTGAACACTTGGGCAGGCTGGAAGGCCGCCGGGTACATGGTAGAGCACGGCGCAAAGGCCTTGTTTCAGGCGGTGCTTATCCACAGCAGCAAGGGAGACGGCCAGACCTACCGGGCATCGTTCTTTGGTGCATCGCAGGTGCAGCCGCTGGAAGTCCAGTAACACAGTCAGAGGATCCCCGGCGGGAAGATGGAAGCCCGCCGGGTAGAGCGGGGCACGATCCAGCCCCAGATAGGAGAGTTGAGGTATGAACGATATTCGTGCTATGATTCGGGAACGCGGCATGACGCTGGAGAGTGTGGCGTGGGCACTGCAGATCTCCACCAACTCACTGCGCGCAAAGCTAAACGGAGAGGTTGAATTCCGGCTGTGCGAAGCCAAAACGCTGGCGACCATGCTTGACACCAGCGTGGACGCCCTGTTCTTTGGCAATCTGGGCGACCAGAAGGCGAACACGGTTGACGCTATCAACGAACGTCTGAAGAAGGCAGCACCGGACAAGGTGCAGCTGGTTTGGATATTCGCAAGCGGCATTATCAAAGACTGAAGGGGGGCAAGACAATGATCCTGACTGCAAAGCAAGTGGAAGCGCTGGACGTGGGAACCACGATGGGGCATTTAGCCGACCTGAAGAACCTTCTCTTTATCATGGACAGCTGGATGTGCACCCGCGGGAAGGTGGATGAACTCAAGCGGGAAGCCGATTGCGGCGAGTACGATTTGGAAGCACTCTGGCGTGAGTTGCCCATGTACCACACGCTTCTGTGGAGCATCATCGAAGCTATTGACAAGTCACAAGCTGAACTGCTTGACACCGCAAAGACGCTGGATGCACTGAACATCTTGAAAGGGTACTGAACCCCATATCGCACAAGAGCCCGCCCGGATACACACCGGACAGGCTTTTTTGCTATCAAACAGGCGATAAACAGGCACAAAACCGCCCCGCCGGGCATCCGGTACAAGGCACTCTGTAAGGAACACGACAAGGCATTTTTTGAGCCGTAAGGCACAAACAAGGCACATTCTGATAGATCTGTAACGCATATAAAAGCAAAAATCCCACGATATACGCCGCCGTCTTGACGGTATATCGCAGGATTTTTCTTGGAGCTGGTGACAGGAGTTGAACCTGCAACCCACTGATTACAAATCAGTTGCGCTGCCATTGCGCCACACCAGCAAAGGTTACCTGAATAGTATAGCACAGGCACGGCCATTTGGCAAGGATTGTTTTTTGCATGGGATAATAATGCCGGAAAAAACGGACAAAAATGATAGAAAATAATACACAAGTATAAAAATATACTACAATTTCAAACAATTTTACATTGCAAATTTTTTGACGATGTGATATGCTGAAACGCAGAGGAACGCCGCCGGAAAGGCGGCTGCAAACAGATTTGGAGGATTTGTATTATGGCTGACCGCATTGTTCTGAATACCATCTCCTACCACGGCCACGGTGCTATCGAGAACATCGTTCCCGAGCTGACCGCCCGTGGCTACAAGAAGGCTTTCGTCTGCTCCGACCCTGACCTGATCAAGTTCGGCGTTACCAAAAAGGTCACCGACCTGCTGGATGCCGCAAACTTTGCCTACGCTGTTTACAGCGAGATCAAGCCCAACCCCACCATCGCCAACGTACAGGACGGCGTGGCTGCCTTCAAGGCTGCCGAGGCTGACTGCATCGTGACCATCGGCGGCGGCTCCTCCATGGATACCGCAAAGGCCATCGGCATCATCATCAATAACCCCGAGTTTGCGGACGTGCGCTCTCTGGAAGGTGTTGCCCCCACCAAGAAGCACGCGGTGTTCACCATCGCAGTGCCCACCACTGCCGGTACTGCGGCTGAGGTCACCATCAACTACGTCATCACCGATGTGGAGAAGAAGCGCAAGTTCGTCTGCGTGGATACCAACGATATCCCCGAGATCGCTGTGGTCGACCCCGATATGATGTCCTCCATGCCCAAGGGTCTGACTGCCGCCACCGGTATGGATGCGCTGACCCACGCCATCGAGGGCTACATCACCAAGGGTCACTGCGTCATTTCCGATATGTTCCATCTGGAAGCCATCAAGCTGATCAGCCAGAGCCTGCGCGGCGCTGTGCAGAACACCCCGGAGGGCCGCGAGGGCATGGCTCTGGGTCAGTACATTGCCGGTATGGGCTTCTCCAACGTGGGTCTGGGCATCGTGCACTCCATGGCACACGGCCTATCTGCCCTGTATGACACTCCCCATGGTGTGGCCTGCGCCATCCTGCTGCCGGTGGGTCTGGAGTACAACAAGAGCGTTGCCGGCGAACGTTACCGTGCCGTGGGCAAGGCCATGGGCGTTATGGGCATCGACGAGATGAACGACGTGGAAGCCGCTGATGCTACCATCGCCGCCGTCAAGCAGCTGAGTGCAGATGTGGGCATCCCCGCAAACCTGCACGGCATCCTGAAGGAAGAGGACATCCAGTTCCTCGCTGAGTCTGCTTTCGCAGATGCCTGCCGTCCCGGCAACCCCCGCGACACCAGTGTGGAGGAGATCGTGGAGCTGTACAAGAGCCAGCTGTAAGCTGTAAAAAATGACCCTGAGAGCCGCTGCACCGTGCTTGTGCAGCGGCTTTTTTTGGTGAGGAAATCCCGTACCAATTGTAACATTTTCAACCGTCCTCTTGTATAAACCGGCGCAAGCGAGTACAATCAGAGCATAAAAACAGAAGGCGAGGAAAGCGCGATGACACTGAACTTCTACACGCTGGGCGTGCTGTATCTGGTCTATTCCTTCCTTGGGTGGGTAGGGGAGACCGTGGTGGCTACCTTCCGGGGCAAGCGGTTTGCAAACCGCGGCATGGCGGCGGGGCCGTTTTGCTTTGTGTATGGTACCACGGCCATCCTGATGGCAGTGGGCTTTGCAGATATGCGCACAAAGCCGGTGGTGCTGTTCGTGGCCTGTATGCTTACGGCTACCGTGGTGGAGTGGCTCACGGCAAAGCTGCTGGAGCGGCTGCACAACCGCAAATGGTGGGACTACTCGGATAAAAAATTCAACCTGAACGGCTACGTCTGCCTGCAGTACTCGGTGCTGTGGGGTGCGCTGGGCATGGTGACCGTGCTTTGGGGCAATGGGCTGCTGCGTCTGTGCGCCCTTGTGCCGGACTGGCTGCTGCATCCGCTGGTATGGGTCGCGCTGAGCATCGCGGCGCTGGACCAGCTGGGCTCGGCGGTTCTGGTGGGGCGGTACGCGGCGCAGCACCCGGTGCTGGAGCAGCTGAACCAGAAACTGGAAGAGCGCTCCGATACCTTGCGCCGCCGCATTGCCATGTATGTGGAAAAGCGCATCCAGCGCGCCTACCCGGAAGCCGCCCGGCAGCAGCCCACGGCAGTGCAGAAGGAAAAAGCCGACTTCCTCAGCGCGGCAGACCTGCTGTGGCTGTTTGTCATCGGGGCGTTTCTGGGCGACATGGTGGAGACCGTGTTCTGCCGCCTGACCGCCGGGGTGTGGATGAGCCGTTCCAGTCTGGTGTGGGGGCCTTTCAGCGTGGTGTGGGGGCTGGCGCTGGTGCTGCTGCGGCAGAATCAGGATAAAAGCGACCGCTATCTCTTTGCTTTCGGCACGGTGCTGGGCGGCGTATATGAATATGTGTGCAGCGCCGTCACAGAGCTATTGTTCGGTACCGTGTTCTGGGATTACAGCAAGTTCAAGTTCAATCTGGGCGGGCGCATCAACCTGCTGTACTGCTTTTTCTGGGGCATTGCGGCGGTGATGTGGATGCGCTACGGCTACCCGCTGGTGCTGAAGCTGATGAAAAAGGTGCGCAGCCATATCCGTCCGTGGATGACAGCAGTGCTGGCGGTGTTCATGGCGGTGAATATGCTCACCAGCGCGCTGGCACTGGCGCGGTACGATGCCCGCACCAGCGGCGAAGCACCCAACGGCCAGCTGGAAGTGTTCCTTGACGAGCATTTCGACAACGCCCGCATGGAGCATATTTACCCCAACGCCAAAAAAGTGACCAAGGCAGAATAAATCCTATATTTCCCCTTGCGTTTTTGCCGGAAAACAGGTATAATATTCTCTGGATAAAAGGGAGTAAGGGGCGTACCTTAGTTGAAAAACGGGTGCGCTGTGCTGTAGCGACACCCCCGGCAGAAATGCCCGATGCAGTACCGGATGCTTGAGACTTTTATCACATTTTCCCGTTTTGGGCAGGATGTGATAAGGGTCTTTTTTTGTGCCTCTGCCGCTATTATTAAAAAGGAGAGATATTATGCTGATCCCTGTTCTGTTATTTATCGTGGGTCTGCTGTGCCTGATCAAGGGCGGCGACTGGTTTGTGGACGGTGCCACCGGCATCGCCCGCCGCTTCCATGTGCCGGAGCTGCTCATCGGTGCCACGGTGGTGTCCATCGGTACCACCCTGCCGGAGGTCATGGTGTCCACCACCTCTGCCCTCACCGGTCACGGCGAGATCGCCTACGGCAACGCCATCGGCTCGGTCATCTGCAATTCTGCATTGATCGCCGCCATCACCATTGCGGTGCGCCCGGGCAAGGTTGATCCCAAGAGCCTGCGCACCCCGGTAGCTTTCTTCTTTGTGGCTGCCGCTTTCTATGCCGGTGTGGCCTACACCACCGGTTCCTTCACCCGCCCGGTGGGCCTGATCCTGCTGGCCATGTTCGTGGCTTACATCGTGTGCAACGTGCTGGCTATGAAAAACGCCCCCGCCCCGGAAGAGGAGGAGCAGGCTGAGGAAGGCCCCTTTGCCAAGGAGCTGGGTCTGCTGGTCATCGGTGCAGTGCTCATTGCTGTGGGCGCTGACCTGCTGGTGGACAACGGCACCCTCATCGCTCAGGCACTGGGCGTGCCGGAGTCGGTCATTGCGCTGACCTTTGTGGCACTGGGCACCTCGCTGCCGGAGCTGGTCACCGCCATCACCTCGCTGGCAAAGGGCCACGGTGCGCTGTCGCTGGGCAACGTCATCGGTGCAAACGTGTTCAATCTGGTGCTGGTCAGCGGCGTGTCCGTCACGCTGGCACCCTTCAGCATCCCGCAGAATTCCACCATCGCAGGCATGAACGCCTCGCTGGTGATGGACATCCCGGTCATGTTTGCCGTGATGCTGCTGCTCACCCTGCCCGCTCTGATCAAGGGCAAGCTGAGCCGCCCGCAGGGCATTGCACTGCTGTGCATCTATGCCGCCTTCTGCGCCGTGCAGTTCAGCATCTGATCTGTTGTAAACGTAAAATATTTAAGGCTGCTGCACAAAGCACTGTGCAGCAGCCTTTTTATGTAGGACGATTCTGAATGCGCTTCGCGTTCGCTTTGCGCATATTCAGCGGAAAAGATATTTTGGGTTTTGGAGTTCTGAAAAACCTGCGGGCTTTTCAGAACTCCTTTTTCACAGGAGGGATATAGAGGTAAAGGACAGCCGCGCGGCGGGGGCGCTGCGGAACGAAAGTCAACTTTTGAAGATCGACCCGGAGCAAGAGCCTTCACCTCTTCCGGGGAAGGGAATGCCTCTTGTGGAAAAGGAGTTTCCCTGTTGACGGGGGATATTGCAAAAGACCGCAAAACCCGGAACTTTTCTACGGCACTATGGCTCAAAAAGTTCCGGGTTTTATACAACATATATCAGAGTATCGTTTGGCGACGGTTCTGCATTTATTTATGCGAACTGCACACAGCTTACTTCCACAGGAAGTTCTCAGCGGCGTTTGCAAAGACCAGCTGCCAGCACTCCCAGTCGTGGGCTGCGGGTACCTGCAGGTAGCTGTAATCCAGACCCAGCTCGCTCAGGTTCTCACCGAAGGTCTTGACGGGTGCCAGACCAAAGTCCCAGTTACCTGCGGCCAGCATGATCTTAGGCTTCACGGTCAGAGAGGACAGATGGTCGCGCACGCTCTGGCTGGTGATGCCCTCGACACCGCCGAAAGAGCCATCCACATTTGCATAACTCCAGATGCCGTAATAGCCAAACAGCTCGGTGTGGTGCATCAGCATATTGCTGGTGGTAGAGCCGCCCATGGACAGACCCGCATATGCACGGCCCTCGGCGGTGGTGCTGACGTTGTAGTGGCTCTCAACGTAGGGCATGATGTAATCGATCTGGTCGGTCTCGATCTCGGAATATTTCCAGTTGGCGCCGGAGTGACCTGCGCCCTGACCGTACTGCTGATTGTTCATGGTAACAACAATAAACGGCTCGGTCTTGCCTTCTGCGATCAGGTTATCCAGAATGTTGGCCACAGCGCCCTCATTCATCCAGCGCAGCTCATCGCCGTAGATATCGCCGGAAGTACCATGGGACAGGTACAGCACCTTATAAGGCTCGGCGCGGTTTGCATCGTAGCCAGCCGGCAGGTACACTGCCAGACCATGCTCGGTGGCGTCTGCACCCGTGTAAGATACGGTCTGCACGGTACCACGCTTGTTTGCATCGGCCTGCGGCAGTTCCACAGAGCGGTCTGCCCAAGTGCTGGTGCCCTGCTTGTCGGCATCATACGGGACATAGACCATGCTGGACAGGCTGCGGATGCCGGTAGCTTCGTTGATCATCGTCGGATTGCTGGGGTCGTCCAGACGGGCAATCTGGTCGCCGTTTTCAGCGGTCACGCGGAAGTTATAAACGAATGCACCACTGGACAGCGGCATCTGCACACCCCAACGGCCATCGGCAAACTTTTCCAGCTCCACATAGTAGGTGGTGTCGCCGTTGCCGCCTGCGGGAGCCAGACCTGCCGTGTAGTTGTACGGCGTAGCAGCCAGCGCGGCATCAATGCTGCCTGCATTGCCGCCGTCCGGGTCAAACAGCATAAAGCAGTCACTGTACAGTTCCACCTTGGTCAGCGGGTTCTCTGCCGTATTGATGGTCAGACCAGCTTTTGAGGTGTAACTCTTCTGCTCCTTGTAAACAAAAGTAACAGTGTAGCCTGTGGGCGAGTTTTCGTCCTTCTCGACCGTAACACCCGGGGCGTACTTGGCATAGACGCTCTTGTTGAACAGCTTGATTTTGACGTTCTCTGCCCAGTCTGCAACAGCAGAAGCCGAGATGCAGTTTTCTTCCGCTGCCGGAGTTGCAGCCACAGCGGCGGTTGCTCCGCTCAGTGCCATGGACAGCACCAGTGCGGAGGCAATGGTAGTTTTGAGGATACGTTTCATGGTTTTTCTCCTTTTTATTCAGGTTTATTCCCTGTTTTTTGCTTACGTCATTACTTCCACAGCAGATTCTGCACCGCATAAGCATACATAGCCTGCCAGGTGCGCCAGTCGTGGGAGCCTGGAACCGTGAAGTAGGTATTGTCAATATCGTGCGCTTTCAGAGAATCCGAGAATTTGGTGCAGAAGGACAGCAGATAGTCCCAATCGCCTGCGCCAACCGACACTTTGGTTCCCTGTGCTGCCAGTTTCGCCCAGCCATCTGCATCCAGTGCATCCAACAGCTCATTGGCTGCATAGGACCAGATACCAACATAACCAAACTGATCCGCATGATTGACGTACATATAGCTTGCTGTTCTGCCGCCCATTGAGAATCCACAATATGCACGATTCTTTTGTTCCTTGCCGACATTGTAATTGGACTCTACAAAGGACATGATGTTCTGCTGTTCGGTCCAGATCTTATCCTGATTCCACTTCAAATCGACATTGTTCATCGTAACAACGACGAAATCACCGTTCAGGTTGTCTGTGATGTTCTGGACAGCACACTCGTTCAGCCAGCGCATTTCGCTGCCCAGCTGCTCACTCTGTGCACCGTGTGACATATAAAGCACATTGTACGGTTCGGTGCGGTTTGCATCGTAACCATACGGCAGATATACGCCCAAATAGCGTGTTTCACCGTCTGCGTTGACATAGGATGCAAAGGTCATCTCACCAGTCTTGCCATCTTCACGTGGATTTTCAACGGTGCGATCCGAATAGGTACCAGTACCCATCTTTTCGCTGTACGGCACATAGACCATGCTCGACCGACTGTAAACACCGGAGGCCGTATTCTGCATCGGGGCGTTAGCCGGATCATAAAGATAGGTTCCATCTGCCACGCCATTGACATCCACCAAGCGGATATTATAGTCGGTCGCACCAGAGGTCAGTGGAATTTTTACACCCCAGCGGCCCTCTGCAAACTTGGTCATGTCTGCATAGTAATTGACTTTGGTCGTGCCTGCGGCATTCGTCCAAGCCTTGCTGGTATCACCGCCTGCAGGATACAGACCCTCTGTGTACTGATCCGGCGTATAAGCAGCATTGGCCGGATCCAGTGGAACACCTGCCGCCTGCGTATCGTATGAGAACAGCAGCGCCGTATTTGAATAGATTTGCACCTGTGCCAGATTATTCAAATCCAGCTTTTCATTCAAATCGACCCCGTATTGTTCCTTGATGTAGCTCTTGTACGAATCTGTCAGGCTGTCTTCATCAAAAACAAACACCGCATAGTATCCTGTAGGAGAGTTTTCATCTTTTTCCACAGTCACGCCCGGATTATACTTGGCATATTCACTCTTATTAAATAATTTTATCTTAACATTTTTAGCCCAATTGCTAACGGTCTGTGTGGCGATGCAATTAGACTGTTGCAAGCCTTCCGCTGCCGGAGTTGCAGCCACAGCGGCGGTTGCTCCGCTCAGTGCCATGGACAGCACCAGTGCGGAGGCAATGGTGGTTTTGAGGATACGTTTCATGTTTTTTCTCCTTTCCAGATTTAACGATGTTCTTTTAAGCATCTGATATGGTTTGCGGCATTCTCCTCTCTGTCTGAAATGATATCGGTTCAAGATCTTGAATGTTCCGAAATTTTTCTGTTTTTTACCTGCACCCGTTCAAGAGCACAAAAGCACAATGCACAATTCTACTCGTCATTATGAATGTATTTTGTTCATTTTTTTGCCTTGTCGTGGAACTAATATATCACATTTTATCCGCCGTTTACGTTGCCTTTTGTGATTTGATTCTTGCAAATTGTGACATGCTGTCCTTGCCGTAACCAAAAACAAAACAATATCTGCTTGTTGCCATTGTAGGAGCAACACTGGCTCCCCGAGGGGTAAAAAAAGTGGGTCAGAAGCGCCCACAGGCGTTTCTGACCCACAAATAGAACGATATTTTTTGTTTTACAGCTGGCAGGCGGTATCGTAACCGGTGCGGATGGCGTTGGAAATATCCGCAGCCTTACCGGCGGCATCGCCGATGGAATACACCGGGATGCCGGCAGCTTCCAGCGCAGCAGCGTCAAATGCGTTGGAGCGTGCGCCCATGGCCAGCACGATGTAATCACAGGGGATGGTCACCTCTGCGCCGTCCTTGTTCTCGCAGACGACGGCGTCCATGCGGAACTCCTTGACCTTGTGGCTGGGGTACTGCTCCACGCCGTAGGTCTTGTAGTTTTCCAGCAGGGTGGGCAGAATGGTGGTACTCTCGCCTGCGGCGATCTTGTCCATCATCTCGATGACCGACACCTTGCAGCCGCGGGCAGCCAGATACTCTGCGGTCTCGCAGCCCACCATACCGCCGCCGATGACGGCAACCGTGCCATATACCTGCTGCTCGCCCGCCAGCACCTTCCACGCGTCGGCAACGTTCACGCTGTCGATGCCGGGAATGCGGGGTGCGGCGCTGTGTGCGCCCACAGCGTTGATGACAGCCTCAAAGCCGGCATCCTTCAGCTGCTCTGCGGTGCGGGTCTGACCCATGCACAGGTGCACACCGGCGTTGCAGACCGCGTGGATCAGATCCTGTGTGGCGCGGCGCATCTCCTCCTTGCGGGGAGGTACGCAGGCAATGTTCAGCTGGCCGCCCAGAGAGGTGGTCTTTTCAAACAGGGTCACATCATGGCCACGCAGCGCTGCCACACGGGCGGCTTCCAGACCGGCAGGGCCGCCGCCGAGGACGGCGATCTTCTTTTTCTGTGCTGCGGGCTGGATACTGCGGGTGTTCTCGTAGCCATTCTCCGCGTTCAGCACGCAGGAGAGGAACTGACGGTTCTGGATGGCATCGGTGCAGCCCTTGTTGCAGCTGATGCAGCGGCGGATATCGCAGGCCTTCCCGGCAGCGATCTTGGTGCCCCAGTCGGGGTCTGCCAGCAGCGGGCGACCCATGGCAACAATGTCGGCCATGCCGCTCTCGATGACACGCGCAGCCATGTCGGCATCCACGATACGACCCACGGCGCTGACCGGCACATTGACGGCCTTTTTGATGTCCCCGGCGATCTTGACAAAGAAGCCGTAGGGCTGTACGCCCATGGGAGGAATGGTGTCGGCCATGTTGCCAGTGTGGTTGGCCTGGGCAACGTGGAACATATCCACGCCGTCCTCCACCAGCCACTGGGCAAACTGCACGGCGTCGGCTTCGTCAATGCCGCCCTTGCCGCGCTGCGGGGTGACGATGGACAGCTTGTAGTCGATGACCATATCCGGCACAGCCTTGCGGATGGCGCGGGTCAGCATACGGGCAAAGCGGACGCGGTTCTCCAGACTGCCGCCGAACTTATCGGTGCGGTGGTTCATGCGGGTGGAGCACAGGCAGCCGTTCAGGCGGTCGCCGTGGATCTGGATCACGTCCACACCGGCCTTCTGGGCACGCACTGCGCAGGCGCACATCTTATCGATGATGGCCATCAGCATCTCCTCGCTGACCTCATCGGTAAAGAACATCATGTCGTGATGCAGGCGCTGACGCATCTCGTCAAACTTTTTCTGCATGAACAGGCTGTTGATGGCGTCCACATCGTACTCCGGGTGGAAGATCTGGATGCCCAGCTTGGTGCCGTAGGCGTGTACGCTGTCGGCCAGTGCCTTGAAGGCAGGGATCTGGCTGTCGTCAAACAGCTTGGGGGTGGGAGAAAAGCTGTTGATGGGCGCAACATCGCCCATAACGATGTAGCCCACGCCGCCCTTTGCCAGACGGGTGTAGAAGCCCATGTCCTGCTCGCTGATCATGCCGTTTTTCTCGTAGCCGGTGGTCAGCGGGGGGAACATGATGCGGTTTTTAAAGGTCTGTCCGCCCACCTCGATGGGCTGCAGAATTACGTTTTCCATACAAAAGCCTCCTTGCAGATATGCTTTGCTTTACAGATTTGCTTTGATGAATGCTGCGGTCTTTTCCTCCACGGCGGCACGGGCTGCCAGCGTGGCAAAGTTGTGGCCGCCGCCTGCAATGGTATCCACCTCGGGTGCGGTGTACACCTGTGCGTAACGGCTGCAGGTGCCCTCGTCCACCAGACGGTCATCGTCGGCGCGCAGCAGCAGCACCGGGCCGTTGTAGCCCTTGGCCTCGGTAAAGGGGTCGGGGTGCTTGGCCATCTCGTAGTTAAAGGCCATCTTGTAGCACAGACCCTCCATGTCGGTGTAGTCCTTGCCGGTCTGCACAACGCCGTCGGCGCGCTGTGCGCAGCCAAACCACATCCCGGCGCCCGGGCACAGCAAAATCAGGCCGTGGGGCTGGATGACCGGTGCGCAGGAGGCGGCGATGTAGCCGCCCATGCTCTGGCCGGAGAGGAACAGCTTTTCGCTGTCCACATAGGGCTGCTCGGCTGCCCATGCAAAGATATCCTGTGCATCGGTGTGCAGGCCGTCAAAGCTCATATCCTCGAACTCGCCGTCGCTCTCGCCGTTGCCGTAGAAATCGAACCGGGCGCTGCCGATGCCCTGCGCTGCCAGAGCGCGGGACAGGTGGGTGTACATGGACTTGTAGCCGCTGCAGCTGCCGGCAAAGCCGTGCAGATGCACCACAAAGGGTACCTTGCCCTCGGTGTCGGGCAGGGTCACGATGCCGCGCAGGGTGTGGCCATTGCGGTTTTTAAAATGAACCTGTAAGATCTTCATGGTTTACTTGCTCTCCTTTGCGGCGCGGCGAGTCTTCAGCTCGGTCAGCATCTCGGCAGTCTTCTGCTTGGTCAGGGGGTAGACGAAGAACAGGATGGCAACTGCAATGCCGTAGCCCAGGAAGTAGACGCCGGTGTAGCTCTTCCAGATAGCGTTTACAACGCCTGCGGTCTGCACAGCGCCAGCGGTAACGTTGTAGCCGATGGCACCCAGCACAAAGCTGGACAGGCTGCCGGAAATGGCGCTTGCAAGCTTGCGGAAGAAGGAGTAGGTGGAGTAAACGATGCCCTCGTTGCGCTCGCCGGTCTGCAGCTCGTGGTAGTCGATGGCGTCGTTGACCATGGCCCAGATCAGCACCTGCATGCCGGAAGCGCCCAGATAGCAGATACCGTTGATGACGATAAAGACCACGGGATTATGGACGGGGAAGAAGAACAGGATGCCGAACACGATGGCGGCAAAGCCAGCGCCCATGCAGCACCACTCCTTCTTGCCGAACTTGTTGGCAAGAGGCTGGGTGATGGCAAAGGACAGCACAGCGTACAGCACGCTCAGCATACCGGAGACAGCCTGGATCTTGACGTTGCCGAAGAAGTCCTTGTACAGGTAGGTGTTCAGACCGTTGACCACGGAAGCACCGATCATGCCGGTCAGGCTGAAGAACATAACGCCCAGCAGAGCCTTATTGTGAGAGATCTCCTTGAGCACGTGCAGGTAGTTCAGCTTTTCGCCCTGCGGACGCTCAGGCACTTCCACGCGCTCCTTGCACCACACGCAGGTGATCTGCAGGCACAGCAGGCCCAGCATAGCGCAGATGCAGGCCAGCATCAGGAAGCGGCCAGCCACGGGCTTGTTGTCCACATACAGGAACAGGGGGCCGATCATGACCATGACGGTCATGAAGATGGTGCCGCCAAGGCTGCGGTAGCGGGACAGTGCGGTGCGCTGGCTGACATCATCGGTCATCACGCTGGACAGAGTACCGAAGGGCACGTTGACGCAGGTGTACAGTGCCTCGTACAGAACGTAGGTGACGAACATGTAGGCCAGACGCAGGCCGTAATTGATGTTGCCCACATTGACAAAGCCAAGGATGCACAGCACTGCCATGGGGAAGGAGAAGGCGCGGATCCAAGGGATGAACTTGCCGCCCTTGGTGGCCTTGCGGGAGTCCACGATCGCGCCGATGATGGGGTCGTTCACGGCGTCCCAGATCTTGGTGACCAGCAGCAGGATACCCACATGGAAGGGGTTGACCTGCAGGATCAGGGTGTAGAAGATCGACAGATACATGGCGCGGTACTGCTCGGTGAAGCAGCAGCCCAGATCGCCCAGAGTATAGCCGATCTTGTCCTTCATGGAGAAGGGTCGGACGGTCTTTTTCTGGTCCATTGTGTTTTATCCTCCTTAAAAACAGTGAAACCACGAGACTTTTCGTACAAGTCTCTTTTCTACGCTTGCATTATACGTTAAATTTCCATCAATGCATATCCAAAAAATGATTGAAAACTGTTGTAAATTGATGTATTATGCAATTATAACAGTTGTACTTTTCTGTTGTGTACAACAAACTGTTACACATGACAGTTTCACGGAGGCTTTTTTGGTGAACTATACAGTCAAGCGTTATTTTTTTGAGCAGAGCGCCGTCCGGGAATTTTATTCCGGCACGTATTATGATTTGTTCCTGGTCATGCGGGGCAGCGGTGTGTTCCGGTGCAGCGAGGTGGTGCTGCCTGCACAGCAGCAGAACCTCATCATCTTCAAGCCCGGTCAGGGCGGCAGACTGGAATACGCCGGTGCTTACGGCCCGCTGGAACTTATTCGGGTGCAGCTGTCTCCCCAGACGCTGGCGCAGCTTTCGGACGCGGACACCGACCTTGAAAAAAGCTTCAACGTGGTGCCCTTCCGGCAGGTAGCTGTGCGCCCGGACAGCCAGATCTATATGCTGCTGAAAAACCTTGCCCGGAAGCTGCTGATGCTCCCGCAGGAGAGCACCCAGTTCGGTGCAGAGGTATTCGAGCATGGCATTTTGCAGATGTTCGTGGTGCTGGCGCTGCGTGCCTGCATCCATGCGGAGTTCCACACCGCATCGGTCAGCCGCCACCACCTGATGCTGGACGAGGTGTTTTTGTTTATTCAGGCACACCTTACCGAGGAGCTGACGCTGGAGCGGCTGGAAAAGGAGTTTTTCGTCTCCCGGGAACATATTGCCCGGGAATTTAAACGCCAGACCGGGCAGACGGTGCACCGCTATATCGTAAAGGCGCGGTTAGACCGCTGCTGCACCCTCATCGAGCAGGGGCTGCCCATCACCGAGGTGTACAAGACCAGCGGCTTTGGCGGTTACAACCACTTTTTCCGCGCCTTTAAAAAGGAGTACGGCATGACCCCCAAGGAGTACTTCCACACCACCCGGCAGGACGCCCGGGGATGAATCCGGCAAAAGCAGCGCCGTCTGCGCCTGTGAAAAAAGCCGCCCGGGAAGATCCGCAGATCCTCCCGGGCGGCTTGCTTATCCGATTTTTGCCCTTACTTGCGGCGGGTGAGGCAGTTTAGCGCCATCACAACCAGCACGAGAAAGCCGATGACCAGCAGGATACCGGCCATGCCGATGAGCATCATGGGCAGGGTGGTCATCCAGGAAGAAAGATGAAGCATAAAGGCACCTCCGTTAAACCATCAGGGAAAGGATCAGTCCGCCGGCAAGGACGGATGCGATCTGCCCGGAAACGTTGACGCTGATGGAATACATCAGCAGGAAATTCTGGTTGTCCTCGGCCAGACCCATCTTGTTGACCACGCGTCCGCTCATGGGGAAGGCCGAAATGCCTGCCGCACCGATCATGGGGTTCAGCTTTTTGCCCTCGGGCAGGAAGAGGTTCAACAGCTTGGCGAACAGCACGCCGCCAGCGGTATCAAAGATAAAGGCCACAAGACCCAGCGCCATGATGAGCAAAGTGTCCGGCCGGACGAACTTGTCGGCGGTCATCTGCCCGGCTACGGTCAGACCCAGCAGCAGGGTGATGAGGTTTGCCAGTACGTTCTGGGCTGTCTCGCTCAGGGAGTTCAGCACCCCGCACTCCCGCAGCAGGTTGCCGAACATCAAAAAGCCCACCAGCGCCACGCTGGCCGGGGCTACCAGACCGGCGACCACCGTGACCACAACGGGGAACAGGATCTTGGTCAGCTGGGTGACATTGCCTTTTTCGTAGGGCATACGGATGCGGCGCTCCTTCTGGGTGGTCAGCAGACGGATGACCGGCGGCTGCACGATGGGCACCAGTGCCATGTAGCTGTAAGCTGCCACCATAATAGCGCCCAGATACTGGGATTTCAGGGTGTTTGCCACAAAAATGGCGGTGGGGCCGTCTGCTGCGCCGATGACCGCAATGGACGCGGCGTCCTTCAGATCAAAGAAGAACCCGGCCAGAAACAGGGTGAAAAAGATGCCAAACTGTGCCGCTGCGCCAAACAGCATGAGCCACGGCTTTTCCAGCAGCGGGCCAAAATCGATCATGGCTCCGATGCCGATGAACAGCAGCAGCGGGAACAGCTCGTTGGACATCCCCGCCTCAAACAGGGCAGAGATGGGGCCAACGGTGTCTCCCTGCGTGATGGCACCGGATGCGGGAAGATTGACCAGAATGGCACCGAACCCCATGGGCAGCAGCAGACTGGGCTCCATCTTTTTGACGATGGCAAGGTAAATGAGCAGGGCACCGATGCCCCACATGACCACCATCTGCCATGTCAGCGCCCCGAAGTTTGAAAAGAGCGCGGCGAATGTGTTCCAGAAATTCATATTGTTTTTCTGCCTCCTTTTGTTCTGATGCTGCGGCAAGAAAAAAGAGACCCTTGCCACAGCGTAAGATCTGTGACAAAAGTCTCAAGCGAACACATGACATCGGGCATTGCTGCCGTGATGACGCTGCCATGCAGCGGCCTGCCGAAAAAAGCCTTGACCGGCGGGCTGCCCTTTACTCCCCTTTATCATTTTTATTGATACCAGAAACTGCCGCTTCTGTCAAGGGGGAAAATGCGGTTTTGCGCAAAAATCCAATAGACGGATGCCGTTTCCCTCTACGCCCCTCCCGTGAAAAGGCGAGCCAAAAAATCCGCAATTTTAGTTATAGATGCAGCTTTCCTTTGCGGCTCCTCTTGTGAAAAGGCCAACCGGGAAAATCCGCAGATTTTCCCGGTTGGCAAAATATAAATAATTTTTCCTCTGAAAATGGTCAGAGCGCAGCGGAGACCATTCCAAACCGTTAATCCACCACCGGTACATCCAGCCCGAACTCCTGCGGGCGGAAGCGGGGACAGACGTTCTCGGTGATGCAGATGACCGAAGCGGCAAGACGGCTGCCGATCTCGCAGGATTCTGCCAGCGTTTTGCCGTAGGTCAGGCCGATGACCGTGCCGGCAAAGAAGGCGTCCCCCGCGCCGGTGGTGTCCATGACGTCCACCTTTTTGGCGGGTACGATGCCGCAGTCACCGTCCGCACAGGCGTATACCGCGCCCTGCCCGCCCATGGTCACCACCATGCTGGGAATGTTGGCGCTGCGTACGTTGCCCGTGAGCACCCGGCACATCTCGTCCGGGGAGAGGTGGTCGTAGTCGTCCGAGAACAGCAGCCCGGCCTCCTGCTGGTTGCATACAAAACAATCGATCTGCTGCAAAAAATCCCGCCGCTCCATGGCGATGCTCATGTTGGAGACTGCGGCAAACACCTTTTTGCCGTACTTTTTAGCGTAGCGCAGGGTCTGCTTCACCGTCTCCTTTTCAAGGTCCAGCTCCAGTGCAATGGAATCGCAGTCTGCAAAAATGGCGTCGCCCTGTTCTTGCAGAAGGCCGGTCAGCGGGGTGGTGTCCGGCCGCTTGGAGATGGCGGCGTGCACATCGCCATCGTTGTCAAAAATGGCCAGCCATGTGCCCATGCCGTCCGGCTTTTTCTGGATAAAGCGGGTGTTGACCTTGTGCCTTGCCAGCTTGTCGATGACGTCCTGTCCCATGCCGGTGTCGTCCACCAGACCCACAAAGGTGGGGCGCAGCTCTACGTTGGCGATATCCTCCACCACGTTGCGGCTCACGCCGCCGTGTACTTGCTCAATCCGTCCGGCGTTGCGCCCGCCGGGGATATAGGTGGAAAGGGGATAGCCCTTGATATCCACAAAAACAGCTCCGATGACTACGATGCCCATAAACGATAAACCTTTCTGACTTCAGTTGATTTTACCTGTATTATACAGGAAGCAGACAAAAGATGCTATCCTTTTGCGGAAAAATATCTCTCTGTTACAACCCCTTTCCGTGAAAAAGGGCTTCCGAAAAGTCCGCAGACTTTTCGGAAGCCTAAATAAAAAAATTCTTCCTCTTACATCGCCGTGCGGGCGGTGCGCACCAGATACTCCATGGCCTGCACCGGGTACTGCCCGGCGGCAGTCTCGCCGGTGAGCATCAGGCTGGATGCGCCGTCCAGTACGGCGTTGTAGATGTCGCTCACCTCGGCGCGGGTGGGTACAGCCCGGGTGTGCATGCTGTCCAGCATCTGGGTCACCACCATAAAGGGTACTCCGGCTGCCCGGCAGGCGGCAGAGAGCTGCTTCTGGCAGCGGGGCAGTTCCCACAGGGGCATGGCGTTGCCAAGGTCGCCCCGGGCAATGACCACCTCGTCCACCAGCGGCAAAAACTCCGGCAGTGCCTGCACGCCCGCAAGGTTTTCAATTTTGGCAAGGATCTTCAGCTCGGGTGCACCGGCTTCTGCCAGCGCCTGCCGCAGGCTGCGGATATCTTCAGCGCCGCGCACAAAGGGCAGCATGACCCCGGTAACGCCGCAATCGGCGGCGATGGCAAGGTTCTCCTTGTCCTCGGTGGTCAGGGTGGGCATCTGGATATCCGCCCCCGGCGCTGCCAGACTTTTGCGGCTTTGCAGCACCCCGCCCCGCACTACGGTGCACACGAGTGCATCCGGTTCCGCGGTGTCCACCCGTGCCAGCAGCTTGCCGTCATCCAGCAGCAGCTCCTGCCCGGGCTGCACGCTGTGCACCAGCGCGGCAGGGCAGGGGATGCCCTGCGCACCCAGACGCACGGTCTGTCCGGCGGTCAGGGACAGCGGCTGCGGCAGACGACCGATGCGCAGTTCCGGCCCCTGCAAATCAATGAGCAGCTTTTTGACCCCGGCTTTGCGCAGCAGCGCCAGCCAGTCCTTGTGCGCTGCCAGCGGGCCGTGAGAAAGGTTCATGCGGATGCCGGTCATACCGGCTTCCACCATCTGCTGCAAAAGCTTTACATCGGCACAGGCAGGGCCGATGGTTCCGTAAAAATCCATAATTCCTCCTGCAATTCGCGTTTTCTTTCTATTGTAGCATGATCGCGCTGCAAAAGATAGCCCGGCTGCGCACAAAAAAACACCGGAAGCCGATGCAAAGCCTCCGGTGCCTTTTTATGATGCCTTATGGGGTTTACTGCGATACTTTGCACCGCCTGCGTTCAGTACAAAGCTTACAGCTCCCTCTATTTTTAAAGGTTGTACTTAGTTTACAGCATTTCGGGCATTTCGTCAAGGGCTTTTGCAGGCAAAAAAAGGAATATCACAACATTATCACAACTGTAGCTGGTGGTAGCACGCGCCCTCCATGGTCTTCCAACAGGCGGTGCTTCCCTCCAAGGTCATGTAGCTGTGGGCGGTATTTTCCTTGGGCAGGCTTACAGAGCCGGGGTTCAGGTAAAGGCTCCCCTGCCCGAAGTTTGTCCATGCGGGCACATGGGTGTGACCGTGGAGCAAAATATCCCCCGGGGCAAGGGGCGGCAGATGGTTCAGGTTGAACACATGGCCGTGGGTGACGTAGACCAGTCGCTGCCCAACCGGCAGCACGGCGTAATCCGCCAGCACCGGGAAGGTGAGTACCATCTGGTCTACCTCGGCGTCGCAGTTGCCGCGCACACACAGCAGCTTGGGCGCAAGGCTGTTCAGCAGCGGAATCACCTTTTTGGGGGCGTAATCCCGGGGTAGGTCGTTGCGGGGGCCGTGGTAGAGCAGGTCTCCCAGAAACAGCAGGCGGTCGGCCTGCTCCCGTTCAAAGGCCTGCTGCAGCTGCTGCGCATAATAATAGGAACCGTGCAGGTCTGATGCGATCATCCATTTCATATACAATGCCCTCCCTCAGAGCCGGTTTGCCTTATTGTAGCGCCTGCTGTAAAAATGGTCAAGTGATTACAAAAGTCATACTTTTGTGTCAAAACCCCTTGACACGCAGCTGAGGATGTGGTATTCTGCTAGGGTTGCAGTGCGCAAGTGCGCAGGCTGCATATCGCGGACAGCTGCCGCGATCATAAAAACCGTGTGGATTTTTACAGCAACATTGCTACTTTTCGCCACACAATGACCTTCCAAGGGTCATTGTGTGGCTTTTTTGTGCGCCGGAAACCGGCTGCAAGCCGGTGCTGCGCCCGCCATATTTTTACTTTTTTACAGATAGCAGGTGAATTTTTTCAATGAACGAAACTTTTATGAAGGAGAAGCCGGTGCTGCCGCTGCTGCTCTCGATGGCGCTGCCCAACGTGATCTCCATGCTGGTGAATAGTCTCTACAACATTGTGGACAGCCTGTTTGTGGCGCGCATCAGCGAGGACGCCATGACTGCTTTAAGTCTGGTGTTCCCCATCCAGAACTTTTCCAACGCCATTGCCATCGGCTTTGGCATCGGTATCAACGCCATGATCGCGCTGTATCTGGGCGCGGGCGACCGCGAAAAGGCCGAGATAGCCGCCACCCACGGCTTTGTGCTCAGCCTTGTGCACGGCGTGGTGATGATGGCGGTCAGCATTGCCATCATGCCCGGCTTTCTGCGCCGCTTTACGCAGGACGAGACGCTGATCGCCGCCGGCATCACCTATTCCACCATCGTGTTCCTGTTTTTGGTCGTGAACATGGCCTCGCTGGCCTTTGAAAAGACCTTTCAGGCGGTGGGCCGCATGAAGGTGTCCATGGTCGCGCTGATCACCGGCTGCGTGTGCAATATTCTGCTGGACCCGGTGCTCATCTTCGGGCTTGGGCCGGTGCCCGCCATGGGTATTGCGGGCGCGGCACTGGCTACCGGTATCGGTCAGATGCTCAGCGTGGTGGTCTATCTTGTGGTCTATCTGCGCACCGAACTGCCGGTGCGGCTGCGCCGCAGCTGCCTGCGCCCGGACGCGGCGCTGGACGGCAGACTGTACGCCATCGGCATTCCGGCCATCCTGAATCTGGCGCTGCCTTCACTGCTGGTCACCTTCCTTAACGGATTGCTGGCGGCTTTTTCTCAGAGCTATGTGGTGGTGCTGGGCATCTATTATAAATTGCAGACCTTTTTGTATCTGCCTGCCAACGGCTTTGTGCAGGGCATGCGTCCCCTTATCGGCTATAACTACGGTGCGCGGGAGCACGCCCGGGTGAAAAAGCTGTTCCAGTTGACCCTGCTCATGAGCGCTGCCATCATGGCGGCGGGCACGGTGATCTGTCAGGCTGCTTCCGGGCAGCTGATGGGACTGTTCACTCAGAACCCCGAAACCATCGCCGCCGGGCGGACTGCCTTGCGCATTATCAGCATCGGCTTTGTCATCTCGGCGGTCTCCACCACCGCTTCCGGTGCGCTGGAGGGTCTGGGCAAGGGCGCAGAATCGCTGGTCATCGCCCTGTGCCGGTACGTCGTTTTCATCATGCCGCTGGCTGCACTGCTGTGTAACTGGCTGGGCGCAGATGGCGCATGGCACGCCTTCTGGCTTACCGAGGTGCTGGCAGCGGTGGTCTCCGGCATCGTTTACCGCAGGGCGGTCACACATAAAAAATAAGAATTTCTGATAGGGGCGTTTCATAACGTCCCTATTTTTCATTGACACTACGGGAAAAGTACGGTAAAATAATTTTCGTGTTTTGACAAAAACTGTCAGTGCGCAAGATATTACAGAGGATGTGGAAGTATATGATCGAGACCATTGCCGCCGTCAATCAGGCGGTGAACAGCTTTATCTGGGGCATCCCCGCCATGGTGTGCATCATTGGCGTGGGGCTGCTGCTCAGTGTCCGCACGGGCTTTTTGCAGATTCGTAAATTCCCCTACGCCATCCGCACCACCGTGGGCCGGATGTTCCGCAAGCGGGACGCCTCGGACGGTGCCATGACCCCTTTTCAGGCGGTGTGCACCGCGCTGGCGGGCACGGTGGGCACCGGCAACATTGCCGGTGTGGCGGGTGCTATTGCCATCGGCGGCCCGGGTGCCGTGTTCTGGATGTGGTGCTCTGCGTTGCTGGGGATGTGCACCAAGTTTGCCGAGGTGACGCTGGCGGTGCATTTCCGGGAGCGCAGCGATACCGGCGAGTGGGTGGGCGGCCCGATGTACTATATTAAAAACGGCCTTGGCCGCCGCTGGCAGTTTCTGGCCGTGCTGTACGCGCTGTTCGGCGTGCTGACCGTGTTCGGCACCGGCAACGCAACGCAGGTGAATACCATCGTGGCAGCGGTGGATACCGCCCTGCTGGAATACGGGCTGGTGGGCGGCAGCTTTCTGCCCACCCTTAACCTCATCGTGGGCATCCTTGTGGCGGTGCTGGTGGCGCTGGTGTTGCTGGGCGGCATCAAGCGCATTGGCAGCGTAAGCGAGAAGCTGGTGCCCTTTATGGCGCTGTTCTACATTGTGCTGTCGGTAGGCGTGGTGGTGCTCAACTTCTCCCGCCTGCCCTATGTGCTGGAATCCATCGTGGCGGGCGCGTTCAACCCTGCTGCCTTTACCGGCGGCACCATTGGCAGCCTGTTCGTCAGTATGCAAAAGGGCGTTTCCCGCGGCATCTTTTCCAACGAGGCCGGTCTTGGCACCGGTTCTATCGCCCATGCCTGCGCCGACACCAAAAAGCCGGTCAAGCAGGGCATGTTCGGTATTTTTGAGGTGTTTGCCGATACCATCGTCATCTGCACCCTGACCGCGCTGGTCATCCTGTGCAGCGGCACCCAGGTCAGCTACGGCGCAGCGGCGGGTGCTGAGCTGACCATCTCCGGCTTTACCACCACCTACGGCGGCTGGGCGTCTATCTTTACTGCCGTGGCGCTGTGCTGCTTTGCCTTTTCCACCATCATCGGCTGGGGTCTGTACGGCTCCCGCTTTCTGGTGTTCCTGTGCAAGAGCAACAAGGTGGCGCGCCCCTTCTTTGTGGTGTATGCTCTGGTAGCCATTCTGGGCGCTACCATGGACCTTGGTCTGCTGTGGAGCATCGCCGACACCTTCAACGGCCTGATGAGCATTCCCAACCTCATTGCATTGCTGCTGCTTTCCGGCACGGTGGTACAGATGACCCGCGCCTTTTTTGAATCGGAAGGGTGAGCGGCAGCTCTGCCCATAGTGGACAGAAACGCCGGAACGCGGTATACTGAGAAAAAACAACGGTGGCTATGCACCACAGGAGGTTCTAACGTGGAAAACTTTAACGAACTGCTGCAAAAGTATGCAGATTTTATCGTCCGGGTGGGTGTGAACCCGCAGCCGGGGCAGACCCTTATCATCAACTGCCCGCTGGAAGGTGCTCCGCTGGCACGGCTGTGCGTGCGCAGCGCCTACGAGGCCGGTGCGCGGGACGTGCAGGTGAACTGGCAGGATGACGCCGTTACCCGCATCCGCATGGAGCTGGGCGGCGAGGACGCCCTGACCGACCACAAGGGCTGGCAGCTGCGCCGCTATCTGGACTACGCCGAGAGCGAGGGCGGTGTGTGCGTGCTGCACCTCATCGCGGACGACCCGGAACTGTTCGCCGGGCTGGACGGTGCCAAGATCAGCCGGGTGAACAGCGCGAACCGCAGCTTTATGCAGCCGTGGCGGGAGTACACCATGAACGACCGGGTGCAGTGGTCCATCGCCGCTCTGCCCGCAGAGCCGTGGGCAAAGAAGATGTTCCCGGAGCTGGACACTGCCGCCGCCATTGAGGCACAGTGGAAGCTGATCTTCGACACCTGCCGCGTGACCGGCGGCGACCCGGTAGGGGAGTGGCAGAAGCATCTGGACCGCCTGAACGAGCTGGGCGCAAAGATGAACGCCCTGGATCTGGAAAGCGTGCATTTTGAAAGCGCCAACGGTACCGACCTGACCGTGGGTCTGGCGGAACAGGCGGTGTGGGAGAGCGCCGGCAGCAAAAACGAGAAGGGCGTGCCCTTCCTGCCCAACATTCCCACTGAGGAAGTGTTCACCGCACCCCATAAGGATAAGGTGGACGGCATCGTTTACGGCACAAAGCCCTACGTCTTTAACGGTCAGCTCATCAAGAATTTCCACGTTACCTTCAAGGACGGCAAGGTGGTGGAGCACGGCGCCGACGAGGGCGCAGATCTGCTGGGTCAGCTGTTGGACACCGACGAGGGCGCACGCCACATCGGTGAGGTGGCACTGGTGCCCGCCTCCAGCCCCATCAACCGCAGCGGCAAGCTGTTCTACAACACCCTGTTTGACGAGAACGCTGCCTGCCACATCGCCTTTGGCGACAGCTACCCCGGCACCACCGTGGGTGGCACCGGCCTTTCCAAGGAGGAGCTGGCAGCCCGCGGCATGAACCACTCCTCCCTGCACGAGGACGTGATGATCGGTGCAGAGGACAGCCGCATCACCGGCAAATGCCGCGACGGCCGCACTGTGCCGCTGTTTGAAAACGGCGTCTGGGTGCTGTAAAAAGCCCCAAAGGGCGCGCAACTGCAAAAAAATTGCGAAAATGCTTGCATAAATCGCAAGAGTATGCTATATTCTAGTAGTACGATATAGTTTAACCTGAAACGTGGGCCGCAAGGTCCGCGTTTCTTGTTTGTTTGGAGGTTTTTTATGGCGAAGCAGTCTGGCGGCAACACCGCGCAGAGAGTGGAAGCGCTTGTCCGTCCCACGGTGGAAGGCATGGGTCTGCGCCTGTGGGATGTGGTTTTTGAGAAGGAAGGGCCGGACTGGTATCTTCGTATCCTCATCGACCGGGACGGCACCATGGATACCGACACCTGTGCAGAGGTGTCCCACGCACTGGACCCCATTCTGGATGAGGCAGACCCCATCGACCAGAGCTATTATCTGGAAGTGGGCAGCCCCGGCCTTGGCCGCAAGCTGACCCGCCCGGAGCACTACGAGGCACTGAAGGGTCAGAAGGTGCGAGCAAAGCTCATCCGTCCCAACGCCGACGGCGTGCGGGAGCTGTCCGGCATCCTGACCGGCCGCGAGGGCAGCACCGTGACACTGGAGACCGAGAACGGCCCCGTGACCTTTGAGGTGAACGCAGTCTCCGGCGTGCAGCTGTGCGACGACGAGGATCTGTTCAACTGAGAAGTACCGTCTCTGATGGAGAAAAGAGAACAAAATATATAGGAGGAACCCGAAAAATGACAGCAGCGAATAAGGACTTTTTTGAAGCGCTCTCCATGCTGGAGCATGAGCGCGGCATCACCGCAGAATACCTGATCGAAAAGATCAAGGCGGCTATCATCATTGCCGTCAAGAAGAACTATGAGGTCGAGGAGGACCACATCCGGGTGGAGATCGACCCCGACACCGGCCGCTTTGATGTGGCACTGATCCAGGACATCGTGGCAGACGAGGACTGGTACGACGAGCACGCCGAGATCGGTGTGACCGAAGCACGCAAGATCCGCAGCAGCTATGAGGTGGGCGACCGCATCATCACTCCGCTCAAGACCCGCGATTTTGGCCGTATTGCCGCCCAGACCGCAAAGCACGTCATCCGTCAGGGCATCCGCGAGGCCGAGCGCAACCAGCAGCTCAGCGAGATCCAGTCCCGCGCACATGATATCGTGCAGGCCACCGTTACCCGCGTGGATACCGAGAAGGGCATCGTTGCGCTGGATCTGGGCAAGGGCGGCGAGGCTGTTCTGCCCCGCAACGAGCAGGTGCCCGGCGAGGTGTACACCGAGGGTGAGACCCTGCAGGTCTACATCGTGGATGTGGTCAGCACCGAGCGCGGCCCCCGCGTGATGATCAGCCGCACCCATCCCGGCCTTGTCAAGCGCCTGTTTGAGCTGGAAGTGCCCGAGATCTTTGACGGCACTGTGGAGGTAAAGGCCATCAGCCGCGAAGCCGGTGCCCGCACCAAGATGGCTGTCTGGTCCAAGGACCCCAACGTCAACCCTGTTTCCGCCTGCATCGGCGAGCACGGCGCCCGCGTGGCCGCTGTTGTGGAAAAGCTGGGCGGCGAGAAGATCGATATCGTCAAGTGGAGCGAGGATATCTCGGAGTTCATCTCCGCAGCCCTGAGCCCCGCCAAGGTGGTCAAGGTGGAGCTGCTGCCCGGCGAGACCCGCTCCTGCCGCGTCACCGTGCCCGACCAGCAGCTGAGCCTTGCCATTGGCAACAAGGGTCAGAACGCCCGCCTGTGCGCACGCCTGACCGGCTACAACATTGATATCCGTCCCGAGAGCGGCTACTACGGCGAGGACGAGGAGCCCAAGAAGGACGCAGCAGACGCTGAATAAGCCCGGCACCATCTGCCGAAGGAGGGAAACCGGATGGCACAAAAAAAGATCCCTGCCCGCCAGTGCATCGGCTGCATGACCAGCCGCCCCAAAAAGGAGCTGGTGCGCGTGGTGCGCGCACCCAGCGGGGAGATCAGCATCGATCTGGTAGGCAAAAAGCCGGGGCGCGGCGCATATCTCTGCCCGGACCCGGACTGCCTGACCAAGGCAAAAAAGAAAAAGGCGCTGGAGCGCTGCTTTGAGCAGCCGGTTCCCGCCGAGGTATACGACGCGCTGGCTGTACAGCTGGCCGCAGCCGCAAAGGAGGCCGCAGCCGATGGCAAAAAAGAATAATGCCCCTACAAAACCCAAGCTGCCCCCGGAGGAAGCGCTGTATCAGGCCGTGAGCCTGTGCCGCAAGGCCGGTGCGCTGACCATGGGCTTTGATGCCGTAGAGGAAGCCTGCGTCAAAAGCAAGGCATGGCTGGTGATGACCGCATCGGACATCAGCCCTAAGACTTTGCAGCGTTTGAACTACGCCGTAGGGGACTTGGTGGACGTGTTCACCATGCCGCTGACGCAGGATAAGCTGGCCGATATCAGCCACAAGCCCGTGGCTGTTTACGCGGTGACCGACCGCAACCTCGCAAAGCTCTGCTTCGACCGCCTGTCGGACTGTGGAGCAATCAAAAATGAGGAGGATATGAGCGAATGATCGTAAAATATAAAGTGAGTGACTTTGCAAAGGATCTGAACCTTTCTGCAAAGAAGGTGTTGGACGAGCTGACCGCTATGGGCAGCACCGGCAAGAAGAACAGCTCCAATCTGGAGGAGAACGAGCTGAACTACCTGCTGGAAAAGTTCAGCAAGGATAACAGCGTGGCAAATCTGGACGAGTTTTTGAACAGTGCCAAGGCTCCTAAGGAGGAGCCCAAGGCCGAGAAGAAGGCTGAGCAGAAGGCCGAAAAGAAGGCTGAGAAGAAGCCCGAGGCTCCCAAGGCTGACAAAAAGCCCCAGCAGCCCGCCGCAAAGGCCGAGCAGCCCAAGGCAAACAATAATAACAATAACGGCAAGCACGGCGACAAGAAGCCCGAGCAGCACAAGAAGCGCGAGGAAAAGACCGTTTCCTTCAGCGAGCTGGCACGCGAGACCGGCGCAAAGGCCACCGCTGCCCCCGCACAGGCAGTTTCTGTCCGCCGTGAGGACAATCAGGTCACCGTGGATACCCGCACTGTGGATATGAATGTGGATCGCTTCGACGCCCGTTACGATGATCTGGCTTCCACCAAGAATACCGAGAACCGCCGCAAGCCCACCCCGCAGGGCAACAAGCAGAAGTTCACCCAGCGCGGCCAGCGCCAGCGCCAGCAGTTCCAGAAGGGCAAGCGCGAGACTGAGTTCGAGCGTCTGCAGCGCATCCAGCTGGAGAAGGCCCGCAACGCCCAGCTGAAGGTACTGATCCCCGACGAGATCACCGTGGGCGAGCTGGCTACCCGCCTGAAGCAGCAGGCCGGTAAGGTCATTGCCAAGTTCATGCAGATGGGTGAGATGCACGCCATCAACGACGTGATCGATTTCGATACCGCAGCTCTGCTGGCAGAGGAGTTCCACGCAAAGGTCGAGCACGAGGTGCATGTGACCATCGAGGAGCGCCTGTTCACGCAGGAAGAGGATGCACAGGAGGATCTGGTGGAGCGTCCCCCGGTGGTCTGTGTCATGGGTCACGTTGACCACGGCAAGACCAGTATTCTGGATGCCATCCGTAAGACCAACGTCACCGCAGGCGAGGCCGGCGGCATCACGCAGGCCATCGGTGCATATCAGGTCAAGATCAACGACAGCCTCATCACCTTCCTGGATACCCCGGGCCACGAGGCGTTCACCTCCATGCGTGCCCGCGGTGCCAACATGACCGATATTGCAGTTCTGGTGGTTGCTGCCGACGACGGCATCATGCCCCAGACCATCGAGTCCATCAACCACGCCAAGGCTGCAAATGTCAAGATTATCGTGGCAATGAACAAGATGGATAAGCCCACTGCAAACCCCGAGCGCGTGATGGAAGGCCTGACCAAGTACGGCATCATCACCGAGGACTGGGGCGGCGATGTGGCCTGCATCCCGGTGTCTGCCCTGACCGGCATGGGCATCAACGACCTGCTGGAGCGCATTGCGCTGGAAGCTGAGGTCATGGAGCTGAAGGCAAACCCCAACCGCCGCGCCAAGGGTGCGGTCGTCGAGGCCCGTCTGGACAAGGGCCAGGGCCCCATTGCCACCATTCTGGTGCAGAACGGCACCCTGCACTCCGGTGATGTCATCATCGCCGGTACCGCCGTGGGCCGTGTGCGTACCATGCGCAACGACAAGGGTCAGCTGCTGACCGATGCCGGTCCCTCCACCCCTGTGGAGATCACCGGCCTGACCGCCGTGCCCGAGGCCGGCGACCTGTTCGAGGCTGTTGAGGACGAGCGTCTGGCCCGTGAACTGGCTGAGCAGCGCGTTGCTGCCGCCAAGGAAAAGCAGTTCTCCTCCTTCCAGAAGGTCACGCTGGATAACCTGTTCAGCCAGATGGCACAGAACGACATGAAGGAGCTGGCCATCGTGGTCAAGGCCGACGTGCAGGGCTCTGCCGAGGCTGTGAAGCAGAGTCTGGAGAAGATCTCCAACGATGAGGTGCGCGTGCGCGTCATCCACGCCGGTGTCGGCGCCATCAGCAAGTCTGACGTCGATCTGGCCGATGCCTCCAACGCCATCATCATCGGCTTCAACGTCCGCCCGGACAACGTGGCCAAGGAAGAAGCCGCTGCCACCAAGGTGGAAATGCGTATGTACCGCGTCATCTACGACGCCATCAACGATGTCACCGACGCTATGAAGGGTATGCTGGCACCCAAGTTCCGCGAGGTCGCTCTGGGTGAGCTGCAGGTGCGTCAGGTGTACAAGATCTCCAACGTGGGCACCGTTGCAGGCTGCCGCGTGACCAGCGGCAAGATCACCCGCGACAGCAAGGTGCGCGTGGTGCGTGACGGCATCGTCATTGCCGAGGACGAGATCGCATCCCTGAAGCGCTTCAAGGATGATGCCAAGGAAGTGGCCGAGGGCTACGAGTGCGGTGTGACCCTGGAGAAGTTTGCGGACGTCAAGGAAGGCGACGTGTACGAAGCCTTCAAGATGGAAGAGTACCGCGACTAAGAAAAAACCGAATATATAACAGCTTCCCGGCAGAAAAGGCTTCCCCCGGACGGGGGAAGCTGTCGAACGAAGTGAGACTGATGAGGGCGTATCTTTCGCAGGTGTGGAGCGTGCGCCCTCATCCGTCGTTTTGGCAGACAAATGCCGCCTTGCCCCGGCCGGGGCAAGGCTTTGGGAGGCTGCCGGACAGAATTTGGAGAAAACTATGTCTCAGAAAAATATGGGCCGTCTTGCGCAGGATATGAAGCGTGAGGTCATTGCCATCATCGGCCGGCTGAAGGACCCGCGGCTGGAGGGCGGTCTGCTGACCGTCACCCGTCTGGACGTGACGCCGGATCTGGATGTGGCAAAAGTGTATGTAAGCGTGATGGGCCGCGCAGACGGCCCCAAGCCCGCTATTGAAGCGCTGAACCGTGCCGCAGGCCATGTGCGCACCGAGGTCAGCAAAAAAATGCACATCCGCAAGGCACCCCGCTTTATCTTTGTGGAGGATGACGGTGCCGCCTACGCCGCCCACATCAACGAGCTGCTGCGCAGCCTGAATGTGAACGGCGAGGAAGAAGCACAGCCTGCCGATACCGAACAGACCGAGGACTGACTGCCTTTGCGGAAAGGATGGATCATTGGATGACAGAACAACTGGATGTGCAGCAGATGGCGCAGCGCCTGCTGGCTGCGGACAACATTTTGATTCTGTGCCACAAAAACCCGGACGGTGACACCATCGGCTGCGGCAGCGCCCTGTACTATGCGCTCAAAGCGCTGGAAAAAACAACAGCGGTGCTCTGCTCCGATGCCATTCCGTCCCGCTATGCCTTTACAAACCCACGGCTGTTCAAGGGCGAGTTCGAGCCCCGCACCGTGATCGCAGTGGATGTGGCCGGCCTGCAGTTGTTTGGCGAAAATAACGGTGTGCCGCAGTTTGCACGCCATGTGGACCTGTGCATCGACCACCACGCGGGCAACAACGGCTATGCTGATTTTACCCTTCTGGATGCCAGTGCCGCTGCGGCAGCAGAGCTGCTGTATCAGGTCATCGTGGAGATGGGGGTGACTATCACCCCCCACATTGCCGACTGCCTGTACACCGGCATTGCCACCGACACCGGCTGCTTCAAGTTCTCCTCCACCACAGCCAACACCCACACGGTTGCTGCAAAGCTTATTGAAGCCGGTTGTCATGTGGAGGAGCTGAACACCCTGCTCTTTGACACCAAGCCCCGTGCCCGCATGGAGGCCGAGCGCATCGCCCGCAACCATCTGGAGTACTATCTGGACGATCGCTGCGCCCTGATCTACCTGACAAGGGACGAGATCCGGCAGAGCGGGGTAGACCCTGCGGATCTGGAAGAGCTGACCGGCCTGCCCATCAGCATCGAGGGAGTCAAGGTGGGTCTGACCCTGCGCCAGCAGCCCGGCGGCAGCTACCGCATCAGCGTGCGCACCGCAAAGGGCGTGGACGCCTGCGCCATCGCCCGGCGTCTGGGCGGCGGCGGCCACACCCGCGCAGCGGGCTGTGAGCTGCTGGGCGACCTTGAAAACGCCAAAAACGCGATCCTTGCAGAGGTGGAAGCCGAGCTGGACGCACCGCAGGAGGAAGCATGATGCAGGGCATCCTGATCGTAGACAAGCCCATGGACTGGACCAGCTTTGACGTGGTGGCAAAGCTGCGCGGCGTGCTGGGCACCCGCAAGCTGGGACACAGCGGTACACTGGACCCCATGGCCACCGGTGTGCTGCCGGTGTTCTGCGGCGGTGCCAGCAAGGCGGTGGATCTGCAGCTGAACCACGACAAGACCTACCGCGCCACCCTGCGCCTGGGCGCACGCACCGATACCGGCGATAGCACCGGCACGGTGCTGGAAACCGCGCCCGTCACCGCCGGAGAAAAGGAACTGCTGGCAGTGCTGCCGCAGTTTATCGGCCCGCAGATGCAGGTGCCGCCCATGTATTCCGCGGTCAAGATCAATGGCCAGCCGCTGTATAAGCTGGCGCGCGAGGGCGTGACCGTGGAGCGCAAGGCGCGCCCCATTGAGATCTACGGCATCGAGTACGGCGGCAGTCCGGCAGAAAACGAGTATGTACTGACGGTGCGCTGCTCCAAGGGCACCTATATCCGCGCGCTGCTGGAGGAGATCGCCGCCGCCATGGGGCAGAAGGGCACCATGAGCGCTCTGCGCCGCACTGCTGCCGGTCTGTACACCGAAGCAGATGCCCACACGCTGGAAGAAATTCTTGCCGCAAAGGAGCAGGGGAACGCTGCACTGGAAGCACTGATGCTGCCGGTGGAAAGCGTGTTCACCCCGCTGCCACTGCTGGTGGTGGAGCCATGGGTGGAGCAGCACCTGTACAACGGCTGTCCCACCAGCCGCTACCCCGCAGCAGACGGACGCTACCGGGTGCGCAATGCCGCCGGGCAGTTCCTTGGCCTTGCCAACATCACCGGCGGGGTGCTCCGGGTGGAAAAACTGTTCGTGGAACGTAATTGAGCAATAAAGGAAACAAGACCCATGCAGATCATTTCTCAGTTTGCCCCGCTGCCGCTGGCACAGCCTGAAAAAGGCACCGCCGTGGCCATGGGCTACTTTGACGGCATCCATATCGGCCACCGGGCGGTGATCGAAGGGACGGTACAGTGGGCAAAGGCCCATGATGCAGCTCCGGCGGTGTTCACCTTCCGCCTGCCGGTGGAAAATAAAATGAAGGGCAAGCGCCTGCTCTCCACCGAGGATAAGCACGCTTTGATCCACAGCCTTGGGGTGGAGTATTACCTTACCCCTGATTTTGAGGCGATCAAGGCACTGAGCCCGGAGGAGTTTGTGCGCGGCATTGTGGAAAACTGCCACGCCCGGGCGCTGTTCTGTGGCGAAAACTTCACCTTTGGTGCAAAGGCGGCCGGTACGCCGGAGCTGCTGCGCACCCTCTGCGCCCCTCTTGGGGTAGAAGTAGTGGTGGTGCCCATGGCTCAGTTTGAGGAAAAGCCGGTGTCCTCTACCCGCATCCGCACCGCGCTGGAGGGCGGGGATATCCCCGCCGCCAACGCTATGCTGGGCATGCCCTATGCCATCCGCTTTGCGGTGCAGCACGGGGCAGGGCTGGGGCACACCCTCGGGGTGCCCACCATCAACCAGCTGTACCCGCAGGGCTTCCAGATGCCACGCAGCGGCATTTATATCACCCGCACCTGTATCAACGGGGTGTGGTATCCCTCGGCCACCGGTCTGGGCAGCCGCCCGACCGTGAACGATGACGCCACCAAGGTGACCTGTGAGACCTTTATCCCGGGCTTTTCCGGCAACCTGTACGGCACCGACCCGGTGGTGGAGTTCTACGCTTACCTGAGCCCCAGCAAAAAGTTTGATACGCTGGACCAGCTGCGGGATTGCATCAACGATGCCGCCCGCCGCGCACAGGAGTATTTTGCATAACGCCTGAACAGCGGAAAAATTATTTTTATTTGGGGTCGAGAAACGCCTGTGGACGTTTTTCGGCCCTTTTTGTCGTGAAGGAAAACAGTATTTCCGGCGTCTGCGGGCAGAAAAAACCGCGCTTCGGGCAAAATAGACACATTTCCGTGCAACAATGGCAAATGTTTGTTAAACAATTATCTATCTCATATCCTTGCAATGCACGCAGTTTTTGTTTATAATAGTAGCTGTACGGGGCAAAGCCCCGATTGTGAGCGAGACTCTGGTTCAGAATTATAATTTGAGAGGAGTTTTTACCATGGGTTTAGGTAAGAAGACGATCGACGATCAGAACTACTGCGGCAAGAAGGTGCTTGTCCGCTGCGATTTCAACGTCCCGATGAAGGACGGTGTCATCACCAACGAGAACCGTATCAACGCAGCACTGCCCACCATCCAGAAGCTGGTCAACGATGGCGCAAAGGTCATCCTGTGCAGCCACCTGGGCAAGCCCAAGAACGGCCCCGAGGCTAAGTTCAGCCTGGCTCCCGTTGCTGTGGCTCTGAGCGCAAAGCTGGGCAAGACCGTTGTGTTTGCTGACGACGACAACGTTGTGGGCGAGAACGCAAAGGCTGCTGTGGCTGCCATGAACAACGGCGACGTCGTTCTGCTGCAGAACACCCGTTTCCGCAAGGAAGAGACCAAGAACATGCCCGAGTTCAGCGAGGAGCTGGCTTCTCTGGCGGATGCTTATGTGGACGATGCCTTCGGCAGCTGCCACCGTGCACACTGCTCCACCGCAGGTGTCACCGACTACATCAAGGATACCGCTGTCGGCTACCTGATGGAGAAGGAGATCAAGTATCTGGGCAACGCCGTCAACGACCCCGTCCGTCCCTTCACCGCTATTCTGGGCGGCGCTAAGGTTGCTGATAAGCTGAACGTCATCTCCAACCTGCTGGAGAAGGTCGATACCCTGATCATCGGCGGCGGCATGGCTTACACCTTCGTCAAGGCTCAGGGCTACGAAGTGGGCAAGAGCCTGTGCGACGACACCAAGCTGGACTACTGCAAGGAAATGATGGCTAAGGCCAAGGAGAAGGGCGTCAAGCTGCTGCTGCCTGTGGATGCTGTCTGCATCAAGGACTTCCCCGATCCCATCGACGCTCCTGTGGACGTCACCGTGGTGCCTGTCACCGCGATCCCTGCTGACATGGAGGGCTGCGACATCGGCCCCGAGACCATGAAGCTGTTTGCTGACGCTGTGAAGGCTTCCAAGACCGTTGTCTGGAACGGCCCCATGGGCGTGTTCGAGAACCCCACTCTGGCAGCTGGTACTCTGGCTGTTGCCAAGGCTATGGCTGAGAGCGATGCTACCACCGTCATCGGCGGCGGCGACAGCGCAGCAGCTGTGCAGCAGATGGGTCTGGGCGACAAGATGACCCACATCTCCACCGGCGGCGGCGCTTCTCTGGAGTATCTGGAGGGCAAGGAGCTGCCCGGCATCGCAGTTATCCAGAACGCATAATTTTTCCGGCATCACAATGGGTGCGGCGGCATTTACGCCGCCGCATCTTTTCTTTTTGTGCAGGTAATTTGTAAATATTTACGAAGGTAAGGAGAAAATAACAATGGATAAGGCAAAGCGCAAGGCTATTATCGCTGGCAACTGGAAGATGAACAAGACCGCCTCCGAGGCTGCTGTTCTGGTGGACGAGCTGATCCCCGCTGTGAAGGACGCTACCTGCGAGGTGGTCATCTGCACCCCGTTTACCGATCTGGTCACCGCTGTGGCTAAGACCAAGGGCACCAACATCCATGTGGGCGCCGAGAACGTCCACTTTGAGAATTCCGGTGCTTTCACCGGCGAGATCAGCGCCGATATGCTGGTGGATCTGGGCGTGGAGTATGTCATCGTTGGCCACTCTGAGCGCCGCCAGTACTTTGCAGAGACCGACCAGACCGTCAACAAGCGCGCGCTGGCTGCCCTGAACGCCGGTCTGAAGGTCATCCTGTGCGTGGGCGAGAGCCTGCAGCAGCGCGAGGAGGGCGTTACCGAGGAGCTGGTCCGTATGCAGACCAAGATCGCCCTGCGTGACGTGACCGCCGAGCAGATGGCAAATGTTGTCATCGCCTACGAGCCTGTCTGGGCCATCGGCACCGGCAAGACCGCTACCGCTGATCAGGCAGAGGAGGTCTGCGCACAGATCCGCAAGGTGGTGGGCGAGCTGTACGGCGAGGCCGTGGCCGAAGCTACCACCGTGCAGTACGGCGGCAGCATGAACGCCAAGAACTGCGAGGAGCTGCTGAGCAAGAAGGACGTGGACGGCGGCCTGATCGGCGGCGCATCCCTGAAGGCTCCCGACTTTGCTGTCATCGTCAATGCAGCCACCAAGGGCTGAGCAACTGCCTTTTCTTAACTAAGCTGTTTCAGCGCCCGGCTGCGCCGTTTTTTCAGCGCTGAGCCGGGCGCTGATCTGTTTTTACAGCAGCCGCTCGGGTGTTATGCACCCGCAGGCTGCACCTGCAGGCGGGGCACTTAGCCTTGCCCGTAATGCGTGATAAATTCAAAGGAGATTCAATTTTATGGCAAAGAAACCTGTTCTTCTGTGCATCATGGATGGCTTCGGCTGGGTGCCGAACGAGACCTTTGGCAACGCCGTTGTGGCTGCCAAGACCCCCCATCTGGATGCTCTGATGGCAAAGTACCCCATGACCACCATCGATGCTTCCGGCATGGCTGTCGGTCTGCCCAACGGCCAGATGGGCAACTCCGAGGTCGGCCACACCAACATGGGCGCAGGCCGCATCGTGTACCAGCAGCTGACCCTCATCACCAAGTCCATCCATGACGGTGAGATGCTCAAAAACCCTGTGCTGGTCAAGAACATGAAGGCCGCCATCGAGGCCGGCAAGGCCATCCACCTGATGGGTCTGGTGGGCACCGGCGGCGTGCACAGCCATGCCGACCACTGGTTTGGCGTGCTGGAAATGGCAAAGCATCTGGGCGCAAAGGAAGTTTACCTGCACTGCATCACCGACGGCCGCGACACCGACCCCCACTCCGGCAAGGGCTTCCTTGCTGACCTGCAGGCCAAGCTGGATGAGCTGGGCGTGGGCAAGATCGCCAGCGTTTCCGGCCGTTACTACGCCATGGACCGTGATAACAACTGGGACCGCGAGGAGAAGGCCTACGCTGCTTTCGTCTACGGCGAGGGTGAGCACGCTGCCAACGCTGCCGAGGCCATCGAGGCTTCCTACGCCGCAGACAAGACCGATGAGTTCGTGCTGCCCTGCGTCACCTGCGAGGGTGGCCGCGTGCAGGATGGCGACACCGTCATCTTCATGAACTTCCGCCCCGACCGTGCCCGCCAGATGACCCGCATCTTCTGCGACGATGCCTTTACCGGCTTCGAGCGCCGCGGCGGCCGCAAGCAGGTGAACTACGTCTGCATGGCCGAGTACGATGCCACCATGCCCAACTGC
The DNA here is from genome assembly GCF_040096515.1 of Faecalibacterium tardum. Lineage (NCBI taxonomy): Bacteria > Bacillati > Bacillota > Clostridia > Eubacteriales > Oscillospiraceae > Faecalibacterium > Faecalibacterium tardum. The sequence continues at coordinate 125,891 of NZ_JBBMEO010000001.1, forward strand.
GAGGTTGCTTATCCCCCGGTGGAGCTGAAGAACGTTCTGGGCGAGTATCTGTCTGCCCACGGTAAGACCCAGCTGCGTATTGCCGAGACCGAGAAGTACGCCCACGTCACCTTCTTCTTCAACGGCGGCGTGGAGGCTCCCTACGAGGGCGAGGACCGCTGCGTCATCCCCAGCCCCAAGGTTGCCACCTACGACCTGAAGCCCGAGATGAGCGCCCCCGAAGTCGCTGCCGAGTGCGTCAAGCGCATCGAGAGCGGCAAGTACGATGTGGTCATCCTGAACTTCGCAAACTGCGATATGGTCGGCCACACCGGCGTGTTCGAGGCTGCTGTCAAGGCCGTTGAGGCTGTGGATACCTGCGTGGATCAGGTGGTCACTGCTGTGCTGAACGCCGGCGGCTGCGCCTTCATCACCGCTGACCACGGCAACGCCGAAAAGATGATGAACCCGGACGGCACCCCCTTCACCGCCCACACCACCAACGTTGTGCCCTTTATGGCAGTTGGCTGCGGCGATGTGAAGCTGCGCGAGGGCGGTTGCCTTGCCGATATCGCACCCACCATGCTGCCCTATATCGGCCTGCCCGTTCCTGCCGAGATGACCGGCAAGAGCATCATCGTGGAGTGATGTCTGTGCGGCTGAGTGCATGAATAACTAGCATAGAAAAACGAGCCATCGTGCGGTTTTCCGCGCGGTGGCTCGTTTTCTGCATACAGTGTTTACTTTTTCAGGTGGCTGTCCCAGCCGCTGGAGGTGGTGGCCTGCTTATCGGGCGTGCACCACATGGCTTCTACGCCGTCCAGCGATTCCACCAGCTTCTGCCCCTCTTCCAGCGGCATACAGAACAGGGCAGTGGTCAGGCAGTCTGCCATGCCGGAGTCCGGGCACAGCACGGTGACGCCGTTGTAGTAGGCAGCGGGCCACAGGGTGTCCGGGTCGATGATGTGGTGGTAGCGCTTGCCGTCCACCACAAAGTAGCGCTGGTAGTCACCGCTGGTCACCAGCGCAAGGTCGCTCATGTTGATGGGCGAGCCGAAGATGGAGTTGGTGTTGGTATACACCTCCGAAGCGTTCCACGGGTTCTCCACACCGCCCGTCCACTGGCTGCCGTCCGGCTTTGTGCCGATGGCGCGCAGGTTGCCGCCTACGCTCACCAGTGCGCTGGTCAGGCCCCGGGCTTCGGCGGCGCGGCAGACCATCTCCACGGCGTACCCTTTGCCCACGCTGCCCACGTCCAGCGACATCTCCGGGTCGGACAGGTAGACCGTTTTGGCCTCCTCGTCGATGACAAGGTCGTTGATGTCGCAGTGCTGAGCAGCGGCTTCCAGCTCCTCCTGTGTGGGCAGGGTGTTGTCAGTCTCGGAGGCGTTCTGTTCGGCAGCTTCGCGGTAGTCGTGCCAGATGCCCAGCACGCTGCCCATGGCAATGTTGATCTTGCCGCCGGTCAGTTCGTACATCTGCTGTGCCAGCTCCAGCATGGAGAGGATGCGGTCGTCTACCTGTACCGGGGCTTTGCCGGCGTTTTCGTTGATGGTCTTGACGTTCACAACGCCGTCGTAGTCGTTGTAGATATCGTAGAGCTGGTTGTAGGCGATCAGATCCTGATGCAGCGCCTGCATCTGGGTGTTGAACTCTTCCTCGCTCTCGCAGTAGGCGATGACCTGCGTCACCGTGTCGAACACATCATAAAAGATGGTGGTGTACCGGGTCAGCTCCTTTTTGGGCTTGCAGCCGACCAGCAGGCCAAGGCTCAGCACTGCCGCCAGCAGTGCAGCTGTCATGCGGGTGATGCGGCTCTTCATACGGTCTGGCTCTCCTTTGCGGCGGTAAAGGCGGCGTGCTCCTCCTGCAGATGCGCCAGCAGGTCTGCAAACATCCAGTTGCGGTTTGCGGGGGTGACCACCGCCTTGAGCGGGATGGTCACCTGTGCCTGCCGCATCAGGTCCAGCAGGGTGTCCACGTCCTTATCACGGAAGTTTGCCAGCACCAGCGCCGGGGGATAGGCGCCCGGCTCCAGCACCAGCGTTCTGGGGGCTTTTACCTCCACCTCGCCCAGCAGCTGGGCGACGGTCTTGCCGGCATCGGCGGGGGCAACGAGCAGCAGCTTCATGCCAAAGGCGGGTGCCATGCCCTCCAGCTTGCCCCGGTCGGCGGGGGAAAGGTTCCAGCCCAGCGCCAGCGGCACCCCGGCGTTCTGGTTGCGTGCAATGTGTGCTTTCATCTTTAAAACCTCTTTCGGCAGTGTTTTTTCAAAATACACTATAGTATACCATAAAACCCGTGAAAAGAAAATGAAAACCCGCCGGGGTACACAAAAAAACTCCCCCTTACGGGGGAGTAGACAGAGAAGACTCAGTTCATTTTTTTGCCGAAGAACTCTACCTCTTTGCCGATGAACTGCATCAGTTCATCGAACTGGTCCGGGGTCAGGCTCTGTGCGCCGTCGCACTTGGCCTTGGCGGGGTTGTTGTGCACCTCGATCATCAGGCCGTCGGCACCGGCGGCGACCGCGGCTTTCGCCAGCTCCGGCACCATCCATGCGTGGCCGCAGGCGTGGCTGGGGTCCACCACCACCGGCAGGTGGGTCATCTTGTGCAGCATGACCACACCGGCAAGGTCCAGCGTGTTGCGCATACTGGTCTCAAAGGTGCGGATGCCGCGCTCGCACAGGATGACGTTCTCGTTGCCCTCTGCCATGATGTACTCGGCGCTCATCACGAACTCTTCCAGCGTGTTGGCAAGGCCGCGCTTGAGCAGCACCGGCTTTTTCTGGCGGCCAACAGCCTTGAGCAGCTCAAAGTTCTGCATATTGCGGGCACCTACCTGAATCAGGTCTACGTTTTCAAACAGGGGCAGGTGCTCGGTGTTCATGATCTCGGTCACAATGGGCGAACCGGTGGCGCGGCGCGCCAGCTTGAGCAGGTCCAGACCCTCGCTGCGCATACCCTGAAAGGAGTAGGGGGAGGTGCGGGGCTTGAAGGCACCGCCGCGCAGCAGGGAAGCACCCGCCGCCTTTACCCGCTGCGCGCAGTAGGTGATCTGCTCCTCGCTCTCAATGCTGCACGGTCCGGCGATGACCGCAAAGTTACCGCCGCCGATCTTGACACCCTCTACGTCGATAACGCTGTCGTCCGGGTGGAATTTGCGGTTGGCCTTTTTGTAGGGCTCGGACACGCGGCGGCAGGTCTCTACCACCGGGTTTGCCAGCACCCAGCTCTCTGCAATGGCCTTAGTGTCGCCGATCAGACCCAGAATATGGGTGTCGCTGCCCTTGGAATCGTTGATCTGCAGACCCATATCCTCCAGCTCGTGGCAGAACTCGCGCACCTGTACGTCGGGGGCATCCTGTTTGAGTACGATGATCATAGTATTTTGTCTCCTTTGCCTTTTTCTATCCTGTGAAACGGCGAGGGAGACCGGCTCCTTTGCCGCAGCTTGCAGTGTCAAACTTCAGTACTCTGAAGTGCGTGACGCTATGATATCACTTCATGAAACTGAAGTCAAGAGAAATTTTGAATTTTTTCCGAAAAAGTGGTAGAATAGAAACAGAGCAAATGTAAAAGAGGGAATAACAATGGGAAAAGAAGCTAAAACCAACGCAATGCGCATTCTGGAACGGGAAAAGGTGGCCTATACCGCCCACGAGTACCCCCACGAGGAGGGGGTGGCGGTGGACGGCGTGACCGTAGCTGCCAGCATAGGCGAAGACCCTGCCTGCGTGTATAAGACGCTGGTAACACAGGGCAACAGCAAAAACTATTTTGTGTTCGTCATTCCGGTGGCGGCAGAGCTGGACTTAAAGGCCGCTGCCCGCAGCGTGGGCGAAAAGAGCGTGGCGATGATCCATGTGGCAGATATCAATAAGGTGACCGGCTATGTGCGGGGCGGCTGCAGCCCGGTGGGCATGAAAAAGCAGTACCGCACCGTCTTTGACGAAAGCGTGCTGACCCAGCAGAAGGTCTACGTTTCCGGCGGGCGCATCGGCACACAGGTGTGCTGCGCCCCGGCGGATCTGATCCGCGCTGCACGCGCCGCCACCGCAAAGATCATTTTTTAAAAATCCGGCGCGATATCTGGGATACATCAACACGGCCTTTACATAAAATATACTTGCTGCATAAGTCATACTTAAAAAGAAAAAGGATGGCGAAACTGCACAAAACTTTCGAAAGTTTTTTGACGGCATGGGAACACAAGGGAGAATTTGCCCAAACGCTCTTTGCAAAGCAGTTTTTTTGCCGTAAACTGTATCTAGTACAGGGACGATGCCCCAAAAAACGGGCTTGCATCGCCGCCTGAAAAAACGCTTGCACAGGAAACTGCGGAGGGAAACTTCAATGATGCTGCTGGTGCCGGGTCGCATGGAATGGGGTCACATTCACTGCAATCAGGGGCATGGTGCAACCTTGTGCAAAATGCGCGGACAGAAAAACTGGAAATAAAGGCCGTGGTACAGGTGTACCGCAGCCTTTTTTGTTTGTCGGTCTTGTTGGACAGTTGAGAAAGAGAGGCTTTGGAAAATGGTTCGTAAAGTGGCAGTGATCATGGGTTCGGACAGCGATTGGCCGGTGGTCAAGGGGGCCTGTGCCCAGCTGAAGGCACTGGATATCCCCTTTGAGGCACATATCCTTTCGGCACACCGCACCCCCGCCGAGGCAGCAGCCTTTGCAAAAAGCGCAAAGGCCAACGGCTTTGGCGTTATCCTGTGCGCGGCAGGCATGGCAGCACATCTGGCAGGTGCTTTTGCCGCCAACACCACCCTGCCGGTCATCGGCATCCCCATGAAGGGCGGCGCGATGGATGGCTTGGACGCTCTGCTGGCTACCGTGCAGATGCCCAGCGGCATCCCGGTGGCAACCGTGGCACTGAACGGTGCCAAGAATGCCGCATGGCTGGCTGCTGAAATTCTGGCCCTGAGCGATGACGCACTGGCTGAAAAGCTGGAGGCTGAGCGCGTATCCATGGCACAGCAGATCGCAGCAAAGGAAGAAAAACTGCAGAACGAACTGAACGAGCTGTAAAGGAGAACCAATGTCTGATTTTGCATATCCGCTGCATGAGGAGTGCGGCGTTTTCGGCATCTACGACCGTGCCGGTACCGAGGATGTGGCCGCAGCGGCTTATTCAGCCCTGTATGCGCTGCAGCACCGCGGGCAGGAAAGCTGCGGCATCGCCGTCAACGATGACGGCGTGATCACCGGCCACCGGGATCTGGGCCTTGTGAACGAGGTGTTCACCCCGGAGGTGCTGGCAAGCCTGTCCGCTACCACGGCACACATGGCCACCGGCCATGTGCGCTATGCCACTGCCGGCACCCGCGTCCGCGCCAATGCTCAGCCCATGATCGTCCGTCATGGCCGCGGCACCATGGCGCTGTGCCACAACGGCAACCTGACCAACGCCGTGGAGCTGCGCCGCCAGCTGGAAAACGAGGGCGCCATCTTCCACGGCTCCTCGGATACCGAGGTCATCTGCTACCTCATTACCCGCAACCGTCTGCGCATGGGCAGCATCGAAACTGCCATCAGCAAGACCATGGACGTGCTGGAGGGCGCATATAGCCTTGTGATCATGTCTGCCACCAAGCTCATCGCGGTGCGCGACCCCCGGGGCTACCGTCCCCTGTGTATCGGCACCCTGCCCGGCGGCGGCTACGTCTTTGCCAGCGAGAGCTGCGCACTGGATGCCACCGGTGCCGCCCTGCTGCGGGATGTGGAACCCGGCGAGATCGTAGTGATGGATACCAAGACCGGCGAGCTGCGCAGCATCAAGGATCACTGCGGCCGCCCGGACACCCAGATGTGCGTGTTCGAGTTCATCTACTTCGCCCGCCCGGACAGCGTCATCGAGGGCAGCTCGGTGCACGAAGCCCGCAAGCAGGCAGGCCGCTTCCTTGCACAGGAGCACCCCGTGGAGGCCGATGTGGTCATCGGCGTGCCGGATTCCGGCTTGGATGCAGCACTGGGCTACTCGCAGGAGAGCGGCATCCCCTACGGCATCGGCTTTATCAAAAACAAATACATCGGCCGCACCTTCATTCAGGGCAGCCAGAAGCAGCGCGAGAACAGCGTGCGCATCAAGCTGAACGTGGTGTCCAGCACCGTCAAGGGCAAGCGCGTGGTGCTGGTGGATGACTCCATTGTGCGCGGCACTACCTCCGCCCGCATCATCAAGCTGCTGCGGGATGCTGGCGCTGCCGAGGTGCACTTTATGGTCTCTGCACCTCCCTTCAAGTATCCGTGCTACTTCGGTACCGATATCCCGGACCAGAAGCTGCTGGTGGCCACCGGCCGCACGCTGGAGCAGATCAACGAGGTCATCGGCGCCGATACGCTGGGCTATTTGTCCAACGAGCACGTTGTCCAGCTTGCCAAAAACGCAAAATGCGGTTTCTGCACCGCCTGCTTTACCGGCGAGTATGCCGTAGAGCCGGAAAGTGTGCTTTCTACTGATATTCACGACCGTCACCTGAACGACCGTCCCAAGGACGCCAAAAAGTTAGGAGAGTAAGAACATGGAAAAGAGCTATTCTGAAAGCTACGCCGCAGCAGGCGTGGACATTACCGCCGGTTACCGCTCTGTGGAGCTGATGAAGCAGTATGTGGCCCGTACCATGAACGAGCACTGCATCGGCGGCTTGGGCGGCTTTGGCGGCCTGTTTGAGCTGGACTGCACCGGCTACAAGCATCCGGTGCTGATCTCCGGCACCGACGGTGTGGGCACCAAGCTGAAGGTGGCCATGATCATGGATAAGCACGATACCATCGGCATCGACTGCGTGGCCATGTGCGTCAACGACGTCATCTGCGCCGGTGCAAAGCCGCTGGTGTTCCTGGATTACATCGCCTGCGGCCGCAACGTGCCGGAAAAGATTGCCAACATCGTCAAGGGCGTGGCCGAGGGCTGCGTGCAGGCCGATTGTGCACTGGTGGGCGGCGAAACTGCCGAGCACCCGGGCATGATGCCGGAGGACGAGTACGATCTGGCCGGCTTTACCGTGGGCGTTGTGGACAAGGAAAAGATCCTGAGCAACGAGACCATGGCAGCCGGTGACGTGATCCTCGCCCTGCCCTCCACCGGTGTGCACTCCAACGGCTTCTCTCTGGTGCGCAAGGTGTTCAACATCGACGCCGACCCCGATGTGCTGTTCTCCACCCCCGCCGAGCTGGGCGGCAAGACCCTTGGCGAGACGCTGCTGGCTCCCACCAAGATCTACGTCAAGCCCGTGCTGAAGGTGCTGGAAGAGGTGCAGGTCAAGGGCATCTCCCACATCACCGGCGGCGGCTTCTACGAGAATATCCCCCGCAGCCTGAAGAAGGGCTGCTGCGCCCGCATCAACAAGGCAGATGTGCGCACCCCCGCCCTGTTCCACCTGATGCAGAAGGTGGGCGGCATCTCCGAGCACGATATGTTCAACACCTTCAACATGGGCGTGGGCATGGTGCTCACCGTGCCCGCCGAGCAGGCCGATAAGGCACTGGAGATCCTGCACGCCAACGGCGAGCCGGAGGCCTACCGTTTGGGCGTCATTGCAGAAGGTGAGGGCGTGGAACTGTGCTGAACATTGCTGTGTTAGTGTCCGGCGGCGGCACCAACCTGCAGGCGCTGCTGGACAGCGAGGCCCGGGGCGAAAACCCCAATGGTAAAATTACGCTGGTAGTGGCCTCCAAGCCCGGCGTCTTTGCGCTGGAACGCGCCGCAAAGGCGGGTGTGGAAGGCTGCGTGGTGCGCCGCAAGGACTACGCCACCAGCGAGGAATTTGACGCTGCGCTGCTGGAAACGCTGCGGGCGCACAACATTGATCTGGTGGTGCTGGCGGGCTTTCTGTCCGTGCTGGGCCCCAGCGTCATTGCGGCCTATCCGCGCCGCATCCTGAACGTGCACCCGGCGCTGATCCCTTCCTTCTGCGGGCCGGGAATGTACGGCCTGCGTCCCCATGAGGCTGCACTGGCTCGTGGCTGCAAGGTGACCGGCGCCACCGTCCACTTTGTGAACGAGGAGTGCGACGGCGGGCCCATCCTGCTGCAAAAGGCCGTGGACATCCTGCCCGGCGACACCCCCGAGGTGCTGCAAAAACGGGTGATGGAGCAGGCTGAATGGAAGCTGCTGCCCAAGGCTGTGGCTATGATCTGTAACGGTGAAGTGGAGTAAAAACTCCTTCTGTCACGCCTGACGGCGTGCCACCTCCCTCAAGGAGGGAGGCTTAAGGCCCCCTCCCCGAGGGGGCTGTCGCCGCAGGCGACTGGGGGAGTTCCGTAAATAGGAGAACAACAATGGAAAAGATCAACCTGAACGAGTATCTGGCCTCCAACGAGTACCCCGGCCGCGGCATTGCTGTGGCAATGGCTCCGGACGGACGGCAGATGTTTATCGGCTACTTTATCATGGGACGCAGCGAGAACAGCCGCAACCGCGTGTTTGACCCCGTGCCCGAGCGCGGCGGCATCTGCACCGTGGCGGCAGACCCCGCAAAGCTGGAGGACCCCAGCCTGATTATTTATAACCCGGTGCTGACCCTTGGCAAGACCCATATCGTGACCAACGGCGACCAGACCGACACCATTTTTGACCTGATGAGCCAGGGCAAGAGCTTTGCCGATGCCCTGCGCACCCGCACCTTTGAGCCGGACTGCCCCAACTACACCCCCCGCATCTCCGCGGTGGTGTATGCCGACGGCAGCTACCAGATGAGCATCCTCAAGTCTGCCGACGGTAACGGCGACAGCGTGCAGCGCTATTTCTTTGATTACCCCCAGCCCGTTGCAGGCGAGGGCCACTTTATCAGCACCTATAAACACAACGGCAACCCCATCCCCAGCTTTGAGGGCGAGCCCCTGCGCTTTGCCTGCCCCCGCACCATCGGCGATTTTGCCCACGATATGTGGAGCAGCCTGAATCTGGACAACAAGGTGAGCCTGTTTGCCCGGGTCATCGATCTGGACACCGGCGAGAGCGGTGATATGATCTTTAATAAATATGATCCGGTGTGCAGCGACCTTGACGACCCCGAAGAGCCGGAGCTGCTGCCCGAGGAGCTGGAACTGCTCAAAAAGCTTGACGCCGAGGAAGAATAAGAGTAAACCTTAGGATATAAGGAGGATGCACCAATGAATGAACTCGCACTGAAGTACGGCTGCAACCCCAACCAGAAGCCCAGCCGCATTTATATGGAAGATGGCTCCGACCTGCCCGTTACCGTGCTGAACGGCAAGCCCGGCTACATCAATTTTCTGGATGCCCTCAACTCCATCCAGCTGGTCAAGGAACTGAAAACCGCCTGCGGTCTGCCCGCAGCGGCCTCCTTCAAGCACGTTTCCCCGGCGGGCGCAGCACTGGGTCTGCCCCTGACCGAGGTGGAGCGCCGGATGTACCACATTGCCCCGGAGACCGAGCTTTCTCCGCTGGCCTGTGCTTACGCCCGTGCCCGCGGCGCAGACCGGATGTCCTCCTTCGGCGACTGGATCGCCCTGTCCGACATCTGCGATGTGCCCACCGCAAAGCTGATCCAGCACGAAGTCTCTGACGGTATCATCGCCCCGGGCTACGAGCCGGAGGCACTGGCCATCCTGTCCGGCAAAAAGAAGGACAACTACAATGTGGTCGCCATCGACCCCGCCTATAAGCCCGCTCCCATCGAGCACAAGCAGGTGTACGGTATTACCTTCGAGCAGGGTCGCAACGAGCTGGTCATCAACGCCGACACCATGCTGAACAACTGGGTCACCGAGAATAAGAATGTGACCGAGGAGCAGAAGCGCGACCTCGTCATTGCTCTCATCACCCTGAAGTACACCCAGTCCAACAGCGTGTGCTACACCTATAATGGTCAGACCATCGGCGTGGGTGCCGGCCAGCAGAGCCGCATCCACTGCACCCGTCTGGCCGGTCAGAAGGCAGACAACTGGCAGCTGCGCCACATGGACAAGGTGCTGGACCTGCCCTTCCGTGACGATGTGGCAAAGCCCAACCGCGACAACGCCATTGATGTTTACATCGGCGATACCCCGGAGGACGTCATCGGTGATGATGTCTGGGCAGAGACCTTCACCCGCCAGCCCGAGCCGCTGACCGCCGAGGAAAAGAAGGCTTACCTCAGCAAGGTGACCGGTGTCTGCCTTGGCTCGGACGCCTTCTTCCCCTTCGGCGACAACATCGAGCGCGCCCGCCGCTCCGGCGTGACCGCCATTGTGCAGCCCGGCGGCTCCATCCGTGACCAGCAGGTCATCGACACCTGCAACAAGTATGGCATCGCAATGGCCTTCTGCGGCCTGCGGCTGTTCCATCACTGATAGTACGGCACAGCGGAAGCTTCCTCCTCGGACACGAATCGGGCCATTCCATCGCCCGCCCTGCCGCCTGCGGCGGCAGGGTCCCACCCCAGCGGACGGTCCTCGGAGAAACTTCCGCCGTGCCGATGCATAGAGAAGGTGCAATTATGAAGAAAAAAATTCTGGTTGTCGGCGGCGGCGGCCGCGAGCACGCCATCATCAAGGCACTGAAAAAGAGCCCCGACTGCGGCGAGATCTGGTGCGCACCGGGCAACGGCGGCATCAGCTATGACGCTAAGTGCAAAAACATCAAGGCCACCGATGTGGATACCATGGTGGGCTTTGCAGTGGAAGAAAAGTTCGATTACGTTGTGGTGGCGCAGGACGACCCCCTTGCATTGGGTATGGTGGACGCGCTGGCAAAGGTTGGCATCCCCGCCTTTGGCCCGGACAAGGCCGCTGCCCGCATCGAGGCCTCCAAGGTGTTCTCCAAGGACCTGATGAAGAAATACGGCATCCCCACCGCAAAGTACGAGACCTTCGATGACCCCGCAAAGGTCATGGACTACATCCGCGCCGAGGGCAAGTACCCGGTGGTCATCAAGGCAGACGGTCTTGCACTGGGCAAGGGCGTGCTCATCTGCGAAAATGAGCAGCAGGCAGCTGATGGTGTCAAGGAGATCATGCTGGACAAAAAGTTCGGCGCATCCGGCAACCATGTGGTGGTGGAAGAGTTCCTCACCGGGCCGGAGGTCAGCGTGCTGAGCTTTACGGACGGCAAGGTGGTCAAGCCCATGGTCTCCAGCATGGACCATAAGCGCGCCAATGACCACGACACCGGCCTGAACACCGGCGGCATGGGCACCATTGCCCCCAACCCCTACTACACCCCGGAGGTGGCTGCGGAGTGCATGGAAAAGATCTTTCTGCCCACCATCCGCGCTATGAACGCCGAGGGCTGCCCCTTCAAGGGCTGCCTGTACTTCGGCCTCATGCTCACCCCGGACGGCCCCAAGGTCATCGAGTACAACTGCCGCTTCGGCGACCCCGAAACGCAGGTGGTGCTGCCGTTGCTGGAAGGCGACCTGCTGCACATCATGCAGGCCTGCACCGACGGCACGCTGGCACAGCAGGAGGTCAAGTTCTCCGATGGTGCTGCGGCCTGCGTGATTCTGGCCTCCGGCGGCTACCCTGTGGCCTATGAGAAGGGCAAGCCCATTTCCGGCCTTGTGGATGGTCAGCTGCCCGGCGAGGAGAACGTGACGGTGTACCACTCCGGTACTGCCATTACCGAGGACGGTCAGCTGGTGACCAACGGCGGTCGTGTGCTGGGCGTTACCGCCACCGGCCCGCGCCTGACCAACGCCCTGAGCCACGCCTATGAAGCAGCCGAAAAGATCAGCTTTGAAAAGCTGCATAAGCGCAGCGATATCGGCCTGCGTGCCCTGAAAGCGCTGGCAGAGAAGCAGTAAGAAAGAAAACCCTCTCAGTCGCCTGACGGCGACAGCTCCCCCGAGGGGGGAGCTTTATGCGAGAAAATGGATGAGCCTATGCTTTCCATCGAACGCAGTCCTTTCCGTCAGCAGAAAAAGCTCCCCCTTTCGGGGGAGCTGGCACGGCGCAAGCCGTGACTGAGAGGGTCGGTTCAAAGAATACAAAGGGGGAACCTACCCAATGGTCTATCGTATTTATGTGGAAAAAAAGCCCGGCTTTGATGTCGAGGCAAACGGTCTGAAAAACGAACTCACCAGCCTGCTGGGCATCAAGGATCTGACCGGCCTGCGCCTGCTGAACCGCTACGATGTGGAAGGCATCGACGAGGCACTGTTCAACCAGTGCGTCAGCACCGTGTTCAGCGAGCCGCCGGTGGATAACACCTACGCAGAGCTGCCCGCCAGCGAGGGCGTGTCTTTCGCGGTGGAGTATCTGCCCGGTCAGTTCGACCAGCGTGCAGCCTCTGCTGCCGAGTGCATCCAGCTCATCAGTCAGGGCGAGCGCCCGCTGGTGCGCTCTGCCCGCGTCTACCTGCTGGAGGGTGCTCTGACCCCCGAGCAGGTGGCCGAGATCAAAAAGTATGTCATCAACCCTGTGGAAGCACGCGAGGCTTCTCTGGAGCCCAAAGAGACCCTGAAGATGGATTACCCCGTGCCCGCTGCCGTGGCAGTGCTGGAGGGCTTCAACCAGCTGGATGAGGAAGGTCTTGCCAAGTTCATCGAGGAAAAGGGTCTGGCCATGGATCTGGGGGATATCAAGTTCTGTCAGGAGTACTTCCGCACCGAGCAGCGCGACCCCACCATCACCGAGATCAAGATGATCGACACCTACTGGTCCGATCACTGCCGCCACACCACCTTCGGCACCATCCTGGACGATGTGCAGATCGACGATGCCGTGGTGCAGGCCGCCTTTGACCGCTACATGGCTATGCGCACCGAGCTGGGCCGCGAGAACAAGCCCCGCTGCATGATGGACCTTGCCACCATTGGTGCCAAGGAGCTGAAGAAGCAGGGCATCCTGAAGAATCTGGACGAGTCTGAGGAAATCAACGCCTGCACCGTCAAGATCAAGTGCGACGTCAACGGCAAGGATGAGGACTGGCTGTTCCTGTTCAAGAACGAGACCCACAACCACCCCACCGAGATCGAGCCCTTCGGCGGCGCTGCCACCTGCATCGGCGGTGCTATCCGGGACCCGCTGTCCGGCCGCAGCTACGTCTATCAGGCAATGCGCGTCACCGGCGCAGGCGACCCGCTCAAGCCGGTCAGCGAGACCATGCCCGGCAAGCTGCCCCAGCGCAAGCTGGTCACCACCGCAGCCGCCGGCTACTCCTCCTACGGCAACCAGATCGGTCTGGCTACCGGTCAGGTGGACGAGATCTACCACCCCGGCTATGTGGCAAAGCGCATGGAGATCGGCGCTGTTGTGGGCGCTACCCCTGCCTCCCACGTCCGCCGCGAGTGCCCCGCTCCCGGCGATGTGATCGTGCTGCTGGGTGGCCGCACCGGCCGTGACGGCATCGGCGGTGCTACCGGTTCCTCCAAGGCGCACAAGCTGGACAGTCTGGAGCACTGTGGTGCCGAGGTGCAGAAGGGCAATGCGCCCATCGAGCGCAAGCTGCAGCGCCTGTTCCGCCGCGAGGATGCCTGCAAGATGATCAAACGCTGCAATGACTTTGGTGCCGGCGGCGTTTCCGTTGCCATCGGTGAGCTGGCCGACGGCCTGTACATCGACCTGAACAAGGTCACCAAGAAGTACGAGGGTCTGGACGGCACCGAGCTGGCCATCAGCGAGAGCCAGGAGCGCATGGCTGTGGCCCTTGCCCCGGAGGATGTGGACAAGTTCATCGCCATTGCCACCGAGGAGAACCTCGAGGCTACCCCTGTGGCCAAGGTCACCGAGGAAAAGCGCCTGAACATGGTGTGGAACGGCGTTTCCATCGTGAACATCAGCCGCGAGTTTTTGAACTCCAACGGTGCAGAAAAGCACCAGAACGTCCATGTGGAAAAGGGCAGCGTCTGGCAGCCCCAGTGGTCCGGCCTGACCTTCAGCCAGAAGATGAAGTCCATGGTAGGCGACCTGAACGTCTGCAGCAAGAAGGGCCTTTCCGAGCGGTTTGACTCGACCATCGGCGCTGCCACCGTGCTCATGCCCTTTGGCGGTGCATACCAGCTGACCCCCCAGAACGCCATGGTAGCCAAGCTGCCGGTGGACGGCGAGACTACCACCTGCTCCGGCATGGCATGGGGCTATAACCCCTATCTGATGAGCGCCAACCAGTATGTGGGTGCACGGATGGCTGTTATTGAGAGCGTGACCAAGCTGGTTGCCACCGGCTTCCGCTACGAGGACGCTTACCTGACCTTCCAGGAGTACTTCGAGCGTCTGGGCAACAAGCCCGAGCGCTGGGGCAAGCCGCTGGCTGCCCTGCTGGGCGCACTGGATGCGCAGATCGGTCTGGGCATTGCTTCCATCGGCGGCAAGGACAGTATGTCCGGCTCCTTTGAGCAGCTGGATGTGCCTCCCACGCTGGTGTCCTTTGCCACTGCCATCGGCAAGGCAAGCCGCGTAATCTCTACTGAGTTCAAGAAGCCTGAGAGCACTGTGGTGCTTGTGCGGCCCATCATCGACCCGGAGACCGGCTGCCCCAACTTCTTCTCCCTGAAAGCCAACTACAAGATCGTGGAGAACATGATCGAGGAGGGCATGGTCGCCTCTGCCTGCTCCGTGGGCTACGGCGGCATTGCCGAGGCACTGTTCAAGATGGGTCTGGGCAACCGCATCGGCTTCAAGATGCGTGCGGACATGACCACCCACCAGATGTTCGAGCCCATGTACGGCTCCATCATTCTGGAAATGGTGTCCGATTCTCCCGCCGGTATGCTGCTGGGCGAGACCACCAAGGAGTACACCTTTGAATCCTGCGGCGAAAAGCTGGATATGGCCGAGCTGCAGGAGATCTGGGAGAGCAAGCTGGAGCCTGTGTATCCCTACCGCAAGGCCGGCCCCACCGTGGAGAAGATCAACGGCAGCCTGACCGCTCCCGCTGCACCCAAGATCGGTGTGGCAAAGCCCAAGGTCATCATCCCGGTGTTCCCCGGCACCAACTGCGAGTACGACACCGCCAAGGCCTTTGCCCGCGCCGGTGCCGACCCCGAAATTCTGGTGGTGCGCAACCTGACCCCCGCCGATGTTGCTGAGAGCTGCAAGGCACTGGTCAAGGCCATTGACGCAAGCCAGATCGTCATGCTGCCCGGCGGCTTCTCCGGCGGCGACGAGCCGGACGGCAGCGCCAAGTTCATCGCCTCCTTCTTCCGCAACCCTGCGGTCACCGAGGCTGTGCGCCGTCTGCTGCAGCAGCGCGACGGCCTGATGCTGGGCATCTGCAACGGCTTCCAGGCACTGATCAAGCTGGGTCTTGTGCCCTACGGCGATATCCGCCCCATCACCGCCTGCGACCCCACTTTGACCTTCAACACCATCGGCCGTCACCAGAGCATGCTGGTGCACACCCGCGTGGCTTCCACCGGCAGCCCGTGGCTCAGCAAGTGCGAGGCGGGCGAGATGCACACCATCGCCATCAGCCACGGCGAGGGCCGCTTTGTGGCGCCGCAGGAGGTGCTGGACACCATGCTGCGCAACGGTCAGGTGGCCACCCAGTATGTGGATCTGACCGGCGTGCCCACCATGGATCAGCGCTTCAACCCCAACGGCTCTGTGCTGGCTATCGAGGGCATCACCAGCCCGGACGGCCGCGTGTTCGGCAAGATGGGTCACTCGGAGCGCAGCGGCGAATACCTGTACAAGAACGTCACCGGCGATAAATACCAGCCGATCTTTGAGGGCGGCGTGGACTATTTCAAGGTTTGATGGTAGAATAGAGAAAAAACTCCTTCCGTCATCGCTGGCGCGATGCCACCTCCCTCGGAGAAGGAGGCTGAAAGGCCCCCTCTTCGAGGGGGCTGTCGCCGGAAGGCGACTGGGGGAGTTACTTTCAGGAGGAAAACAACCAATGTCACAGCATGATCGCTATATCAGCCCTTTTTCCACCCGCTACGCTTCCGATGAGATGCAGTACATTTTCTCGGACGACAACAAGTTCCGCACTTGGCGGCGGCTGTGGGTGGCACTGGCTCGTGCCGAAATGAATCAGGGCCTGACCAACATCACCCCGGACATGGTAGCCGAGCTGGAAGCTCATGTGGACGATATCAACTACGAAGTGGCCATCGAGCGGGAAAAGCTGGTGCGCCACGACGTCATGAGCCACGTCTACGCTTACGGCCAGCAGTGCCCCAAGGCAGCAGGCATCATCCATCTGGGTGCCACCAGCTGCTATGTGGGCGATAACACCGATATCATCGTGATGCGGCAGGGCCTTGAGCTGGTGCGCAAAAAGCTGGTGGGTGTGCTGGCAAAGCTGGCACACTTTGCCAAGGAGTACAAGGATATGCCCTGCATGGCCTACACCCACTGCCAGCCCGCACAGCCCACCACCGTGGGCAAGCGCGCTACCCTGTGGGCAAACGAGCTGGTGATGGATCTGGCTGAGATCGACCATCGTCTGGCTACCCTGCAGCTGCGCGGTGTCAAGGGCACCACCGGTACGCAGGCTTCCTTTATGGAACTGTTCAAGGGCGATGCCGACAAGATCCGCGCTGTGGATGCTTCCATTGCAAAGGAGATGGGCTTTGACCCCAAGGCCGTTGTGCCGGTGTCTGGTCAGACTTACAGCCGCAAGGTGGATGCTTTTATCCTGAACGCACTGGCCGGTATTGGACAGAGCTGCATGAAGTTTGCCACCGACCTGCGCCTGCTGGCAAACTTCAAGGAGATGGAGGAGCCCTTTGAGAAGAACCAGATCGGTTCCTCTGCGATGCCCTATAAGCGCAACCCCATGCGCTGCGAGCGCATCTGCGCCCTTGCCCGTTACCTGATGGTGGATGTGCTGAACCCCAGCTTTACCACCGGCACCCAGTGGTTTGAGCGCACGCTGGACGACAGCGCCAACAAGCGCGTGGCTATGGCCGAGGGCTTCCTTGCCACTGACGCCATCCTGAACATTATGCTCAACGTTACCGATGGTCTGGTGGTGTACCCCAAGGTGGTGCGTAGCCGCCTGATGGCGGAGCTGCCCTTCATGGCAAGCGAGAACATCATGATGCAGGCTGTGGAAAAGGGCGGCAACCGTCAGGAGTTGCACGAGCGCCTGCGCCAGCACGCCATCGCCGCCGGCAAGCAGGTCAAGGAAGAGGGTCTGCCCAACGATATGGTGGACCGCATTGCCGCAGACCCGGCCTTTGGCCTGACCCGCGAGGAGATCGTGGCAGGGCTTGTGCCGGAGAACTTTGTGGGCCGTGCACCCCAGCAGGTGGAGGAGTTCATCGCCAACGTCCTGCAGCCCATCTTCGATGCTGACCCCGAGGATGTGGAACAGCACGCCTCCCTGAGCGTCTGATAACAAGATCAATTGCAAAAAAGGAGAAGCCCACGGGCTTCTCCTTTTTTGCGTTTGTGCCTTGCACGATTTTGTTTGTCATGTTACACTGAGGGCATCATCAACAAAGGAGAACCGCTTATGCGTTTGGATAAATATCTGGCCGAGACTGCCCAGTGCACCCGCAGCGAGGCCAAAACCATGCTGGCAAAGGGGCGCGTGCAGGTAAACGGCGCGGTGTGCAAAAAAGGGGACACCCAGCTGAAATGTACCGACACCGTGGCTGTGGACGGTGCGCCGCTGCGCTATCAGAAGTTCGTTTACCTTATGCTCAATAAGCCCGAGGGGGTGGTGAGCGCCTCTACCGATAAGCGGGACACCACCGTGGTGGATCTGGTAGGGGATGCCTACCCCCGGCGGGAGCTATTCCCGGCCGGGCGGCTGGATAAGACCAGCACCGGCTTTGTGCTGCTGACCGATGACGGCGGCTTTGCCCACGATATCCTGTCCCCCCGGCACCATGTTTCCAAGACCTACACTGTGACCATCGACACCCCGCTCACGCAGGAGATGTGCACCGGCTTTGCGGCGGGGGTCACGCTGGCGGACGGCACCGCTCTTTCGCCCGCCGAGGTGACCGCCCTTTCCCCGGACGGATGCACCGTGCGGGTAGTGCTGCGGCAGGGGGTGTACCATCAGATCAAACGGATGTTCGGCGTGTACGGTGCAGGGGTGAATGCTTTGCACCGGGAGGCCATTGGCGGCCTTGCACTGGATGCACAGCTTGCGCCGGGGCAGTGGCGGGAGCTTTCCGACGAAGAAGTGGCAAAAATTGCCAGATAAAATGCTGTGCTTTTCACGCGGTTTTCAAAAATGTATCACATTTTTTCGGTAAAATAACGGTAAGAACCACGCAAAAAGGCACTTTTTTGGCAAAAAATGGCCCCGGAAGATAATTTCAACAAGAAAGAATTATTTTTTTTGTTGAAATCTGTTGCAAAAGTAAATTCTTTTGTGTAAAATATAGATTGTAATGCGGCTAAATTGTTTAAAATCACAACCCATGCCGCCGCGGCTTGCACAAACGAGGAAAAGGGGTATCCATTTATGGCCAATAGAGTATTTCAAAGCGTGATCTACCAGATGAAGGACGCGATCAATCGGGTGGTCGGCGTTGTGGATGAGACCGGCGCTGTCATTTCCTGCTCGGAGCTGAACCTGATCGGCGAGGTGCGCGAGGGCTATATGGCCGAGCGCCTGAACGCAGGCGACCGCTTTGTGCGCGACGGCTATACTTACCAGCAGTTCTCCAATGCCAAGCATAACGATTATGCCGTGTTCGTGGAGGGTGCCGACGAGACTGCAGGGCAGTTTGCCGGTGTGCTGGCCATCAGCCTGCAGAGTATCAAGCAGTACCACGATGAAAAGTTCGATAAGTCCAACTTTATCAAGAACGTGGTGCTGGACAACATCCTGCCCGGCGATATCTACGCCAAGGCACGGGAGTTGCACTTTGCCACCGATGTCTCCCGCGTGGTGTTCATTGTGCGGGTGATCAGCGGCGGCGATATCTCTGCCTACGATGTGGTCAGCAGCCTGTTCCCCGATAAGCAGAAGGACTTTGTGTTCAATATCAGCGAGACCGACACTGTGCTGGTCAAGGAGATCCGCAAGGGCATCGACCGCACCGATATGGAAAAGCTGGCTGCCAGCATCGTGGATACCCTCTCCGGCGAGCACTACATCAAGGCCGTGGTTGGCATTGGTACCCCCATTGCTAACGTGAAGGATCTGGCTACCTCCTTTAAGGAAGCCCAGATCGCCATGGAAGTGAGCAAGGTGTTCGATACCGAAAAGCAGATCATCCGCTACGATAATCTGGGCATTGCTCGTCTGATCTACCAGCTGCCCACTACCGTGTGTGAGATGTTCCTGCGCGAGGTGTTCAAGCAGGGCAGCATTGAAAGCCTGGATCAGGAGACCCTGTTCACCATCCAGCGCTTCTTCGAGAACAACCTGAATGTGTCCGAGACCAGCCGCGGCCTGTTTGTGCACCGCAATACGCTGGTGTATCGTCTGGAAAAGATCAAAAAGCTGACCGGTCTGGATTTGCGTGAGTTCGACGACGCTATCGTCTTTAAGGTAGCGCTGATGGTAAAGAAGTACCTGTCCAACAACCCGGCCAAATACTGATATTCCGCTGTGCGGGTTTTGCCCCGCCGGCGCCGAACCGGCCGCTCGAAACCGATGCTGGCCGGTTCTTTTTGCAGTGTTAGCTGCGGACGGACTGTCTTGACCGTCAAAAATCTTGATGTCAGGAGCTAATACGATTCCATGATCGATTTTGAACACGTTTCCAAAGAATATAAAAAGGGTGGCCGCCTTGCACTGGAGGATATCAACTTCCATGTGGACGAAGGCGAGTTCGTCTTTCTGCTGGGTCACTCCGGCGCGGGCAAATCCACCCTGCTCAAGCTGATCCTGCGGGAGACTCTGCCTACCTCCGGTAAGGTGACCGTGCTGGGCAAGGACGTAGCCAAGCTGCGCCGCCACAAGATCCCTTATCTGCGCCGTCAGATGGGCATCATCTTTCAGGATTTCCGGCTGATCCCCAGCATGACCGTGTACGAGAACGTGGCCTTTGCCATGCACGTCCTCAATGTGCCCCGCAAGGAGATCCGTCCCCGCGTGGAGTACATTCTGGAGCTGGTGCATCTGGAGGATAAGGCCAAGTGCTACCCGGATACCCTTTCCGGCGGCGAGCAGCAGCGTGTGGCTGTGGCGCGTGCGCTGGTGCATAACCCCAAGCTGGTCATCGCGGACGAGCCCACCGGCAACATCGACCCGGAACTGAGCTTGGAAATGATGCAGCTGCTGGAGCGGGTGAGTAAAATGGGCATTACGGTGCTGGTGGTCACCCACGAGCACGAGCTGGTGCACCGTTTCCATCAGCGTGTGGTCACCCTGAGCCATGGGCGCATCGTCTCGGATGTGCCCGCAGACCCTGTGGCTGCCGCCGAGGACGATCTTTCGCTGGATGTTGCCGCCTTTGATGCGGACGATGCGTCCGCTGCCAAAAAGGAGGTGGCTGCCGTATGATGCGACCCTCTACTTTCTTTTTCCTTACCCGGCGCGGTGTGCGCAACTTGGGCAAGCACTGGGCTATGACCATTGCCTGCATCGCTTCTTTGAGTGTTTGTATGACCCTGAACATCTTTGCCAGTCTGGCCGAGGTGAATGTGGGCAGCATGGTGGCCTATCTGGGCAGCCAGAACGAGACGGTGGTTTATCTGGACCCCGAATGTGATGATGCCACCGCTGCGCAGGTAGGCGAGACCCTTTCGGCTATGCCGGGGGTCAGCGGGGTGCAGTACGTTTCCAAGCAGGACGTGCTCGACACCTACCGCGGTTATATGCAGGATTATTCCTCCCTGTGGGATGAATTTGAGACCGACAACCCCTTTAAGGCCAACTACCGGGTCACCCTGAGCGACCTGACCCAGATGGAGCGCATGAGCGTGAAGATGCAGGCCATCCCGGGCGTTGTCAGCGTTACTGCCCCGGTGGAGATGACCAATATCTTTGTGGAGATCCAGAAAGCCGTCACCAAGGGCGGCCGCATGATCGTGCTGGTGCTGATGGTGGTCAGCATCATCACGGTGGGCAGCACCATCCGTCTGAGCGTTTTTGCCCGCCGCCGCGAGATCGAGATCATGAAGTATGTGGGTGCCACCAACCGCATGGTCACCCTGCCTTTCTTTGTGGAGGGCCTGACCATGGGGCTGATCTCCGGTATCCTGACCGCAGCGGTCAGCCTTGGCTGTTACACCTATGTGGTCAACGCTGCCGGTGGTCTGGGCGGCATCTGGCAGATGCTTATGGGCCGCGCACTGGTGCCGGTGGCAAACGTGCTGCCGACCATCGTGGTAACAAGCCTGCTCAGCGGCGCCATCGTAGGCGGCGTGGGCAGTATGTTCTCTATCCGCAAACATCTGAATGTGTGACCGAAAGGAGCCGCGTTTTATGAGTAAAGCAATGCACGCAAAGCCCTTCCGGCTCACAGGCCCTTATACCGCCCGGCACGCCCGGCCGGAAAGCCCCCGCAGCAAGCTGATCCGTGTGGTCAGCCTTGGGCTGGCCTGTGTCTGCCTGCTGCTGACAGCCACAGTGTACCCGGCCTCGGCAGCTACCAATAGCACCAGCATGGCCAGCTTGCAGACCAAGCTGGACAAGCTTTCCCAGTCTATCAATCAGCACAAAAAAGAGCTGTCGGACGCAAAAAAGAAGGAATCTGCCGCAAAGGCGCTGGAAAGTGAGCTGAAAGAGCGGGTCACCGTCCTACAGGATCAGATCAGTGTGCTCGGCGGCCAGATCGCTGCGGTGCAGAACAGCATTGGCGAGAAGGAACAGCAGATCGGTGTGATGCAGACCCAGATCACGGACAAGCAGACCCAGATCGAGCAAAAGCAAAACGAGATCGACGGTCAGTGGGATGATTTCAAAAAGCACATGGCTGCCATGCAGGAGCTGCGGGACGGCGGCAGTGTGGCCATGCTCAGCGCGGTGAACGACCTGTACGAGCTGCTTACCTTCAACGAGGTGATGCAGGATATCTCCATCAAGGACACCGAGATCATGAACAACATGAAGTCCGCCAAGCAGGAGCTGGAGGACGATAAGGCCGCACTGGAAGAGCAGAAGGCTGGCCTGGAAGCCGAAAAGGCAGAGCTGCAAAGCCAGAAGAGTGAGCTGGACAGCCAGAACGCCCAGATGAAGGGCAAGCAGAGCGAGCTGAACAACAGCATCTCTGCGGCAAAACTTTCCGCTGCCGAGGCACAGGCGGCGCAGCAGAAGGCACAGGCAGCCATTGAATCCGACGAGTTAAACTACGAGGCCGTGAAAAAGGAGATCCAGAAGATGATCGCCGCAGCCTCTGCCAGCAAGCCGCAGCTGAGCTTTAACGGTTTTGCCTGCCCGCTGAAGAGTTACAGCCGCATCTCCAGCGAGTACGGCTGGCGCAAGAACCCTGTCTCTGGCGTGAACAAGCTCCATGCCGGTACCGACTTTGCGGCGGCCGGCGGCACGCCTATCTACGCAGCCGCCAGCGGCTATGTGCAGGTAGCAGGCTGGTCTACCGGCGGCTATGGCAACTACGTTATCATCTACCACGGCAAAATGTCCGATGGCAATACCTATACCACCCTGTACGCGCACATGCGCTCGGTGGCTACCAGTGCAGGCAAGTATGTGAAGCAGGGCGAACTGATCGGTTATGTAGGCACCACCGGCAATTCCACTGGCAACCACCTGCATCTGGAGGTGTGGAAGGGCGGCTCCAAGGCCAACGCCGTGAACCCCCGCAGCTGCATCCCCATCCCCCACAACTAACAAGCAAGGCAAGGAGTCTGGTTGATCTATGAACGAACAAAAACGCAAGCGCGTGCTGCGCATCGGCTGTCTGGTTCTGGCAGGGGTGTTTGTACTCTCGCTGCTGGGCAGCATCCTTATGATGCTGCTGCTCTGACCGGAGGAAACAAACCATGAACCGTAAAATTTCTTTGGGTATGGCGGTCACTATCGTGATCCTTGCCATGACCGTGACCTTTTCCATCACGATGCTCATCGCCATGCGTCTGTTCGACAGCACGGTCAACAGCGTAAAAGAAAAGGAAAGTATGTACAACAAGATCGCTGAGGTGGACCGCTACGTCCGCAGCAACGATTACTACACCATTGACGAAGCCACCCTGTACGACCGTCTGACTGCCGGTTATCTGCTGGGCACGGGCGACAAGTACGCCCGCTACTACACCGCCAACGCCTACACCGAGCTGATGAACATCCAGAGCGGCAAGATTTTGGGTATCGGCGTGGAGCTTGGCATCGACCAGACCGGTTACGCCAAGGTGACCCGTGTTTACGATGGCTCTCCCGCACAGGAAGCAGGCATCGCCGTGGGCGACTACATTACCACCGTAGGCGATACCGATGTCAAGAGCCTGTCCAGCGCAGATGCCGTGTACAAAGCCTTGCAGGGCGAGGCCGGTACCACCGTTACCGTGACATGGCTGGACAGCACTGCCGCCAGTAAAACGGCTGAGCTGACCCATTCCGGCTACACCAGCACCACCGTGGACTACCAGCTGCTGGACAATGTGGGCTACATCCGCATCCGCCAGTTCGACGGCACCACCCCCAGCGAGTTGGACTTTGCCCTGCGCACCCTGACCGCAAACGGCGCGGCCAGTCTGGTGTTTGACCTGCGGGACAATGGCGGCGGCATTCTGGAAGATGCCATCAACTGCATCGACCTGATCGCTCCGGAGGGCACGGTGGCCTACGCCGAGGATAAAAACGGCAACCGCACCGTCATCGGCAGCAGCGATGCCGAAAGTGCCGTCAGCCTGCCGATGGTCTGTCTGGTCAACGGCAACACCGCCAGCGCAGCCGAGCTGTTCGCAGCCACCCTGCGTACCATGAACGGTGCCCGTCTGGTGGGTACCACCACCATGGGCAAAGGCACTATTCAAAGCAGCCCGCAGCGCCTGTCGGACGGCAGTGCCGTGGTCATCACGGTGGCAAAGCTGGTCTGCGGCGATGGTAGCTGCTTTGACGGCACCGGCCTGACGGTGGACGTAGAGCGCGCTTTGAGCACAGAGGAAGCGACGAACTTCTACGACTACACCCCCCAGACCGACCCGCAGGTACAGCGCGCTGTCAGCGCTGCCCAGCAACTGAGCGGCACCACTACGCTGGCGGGCGCAAGCTCTGCCGCTGCAGCGGACAGTGCTGCTTCCTCTGCCGCAGCAGACGATACCGCCCCCGCAGAAGCTGCGGAGGGAGAGCCTGCCGAGGGTGAGACTGCTGCGTCTGAGCCGGAAACAGCTGCAAACGCAGCGGAGTGAACCCCGCAATCCTGAACCATAAACACCAAAAAGGCTGCTGCGTTCTGCAACAGCCTTTTTCTGAGAAAGGAATTGACCCTATGCCGGAACTGACCGACCTTTCTGTGATCCGTGCCCTGTGCGAAAAATACGATTTTGCACTTTCTAAGGGCTTTGGGCAGAACTTTATCATCAACCCGGGCATCCCCACCAAGATTGTGGATGCCAGCGGGGTAGACAAGCGCTACGGTGTCATCGAGATCGGCCCCGGCATCGGTGTGCTGACCAAGGAACTGGCTAAGCGCGCCGCTAAAGTGGTGTCCATCGAGGTGGACGAGCGTCTGCCGCCCCTGCTGGCCGAGACCATGGCTGGTGTGGACAACTTTAAGCTGGTGCTGCAGGATGTGCTGAAGGTGGATCTGAAAGCCCTCATCGCCGAGGAGTTCCCGGGGATGCCGGTGGCAGTGTGCGCAAACCTGCCCTACTACATCACCAGCCCCATCGTGATGAAGCTGCTGGGCGACCGCCTGCCCATCGAGAGCCTGACCGTCATGGTGCAGAAGGAAGCCGCCGACCGTCTGGCCGCCGTGCCCGGCACCCGCGCTTCCAGCGCCATCAGCTGCGCGGTGAACTACTACGCCACCTCCAAGCTGATGTTCACCGCCGCGCCGGGCAGCTTTTACCCCGCCCCCAAGGTGACCAGCGCCGTGGTGCGCATGGACATCCGTCCCACCCCCGCCGTGCAGGTGGAGGACGAGGCAGGCTACTTTGCACTGGTGCGCGCCGCCTTCGGGCAGCGCCGCAAGACTGCTGCCAATGCCATTGCAGGCGGGCTGAACCTGCCCAAGGAGAAGGTCATTGCTGCCATCGAGTCCGCAGGCTTTGATGCCCGCATCCGCCCGGAAGCTCTGACGCTGGAGGACTTTGCAAAGATCCAGCAGGCACTGAGCTGAACAAAAAGCAGTATAGTCGGTGGGCAGTGGCTCACTGAAAAAAGATTGCAAAAACCCGGAACCTTTTCGTGGCCGCAAAGGCTCAAATGGTTCCGGGTTTCTGCGTTTAATGGTTATGCAGCAGCTTTTGCCTTACTCAGAAGGGGAAGATTGCAAATTGATATCTGTTCAACTAAACGTTGAGACTCCCTTCAACGTTTAGTATGTTCCAAATAAATGCGGGTCATCTTCGCCGGGGCGATACCGTTCAATGATTTCATGCCGGACAGTATCGACAAGGGCGTTGAGGTTTTGAATCCTCCATGGCGCGGTCAGCGTTGTTCATGGAGGTGCAGTTTTTAATGGTGTTGTAGCTGGGCCACAGTGCCTTGTTGTCCGTGGACAGGCCGGAGAGCTGCAGGCCGGTGTTGCCGTTGTTGTAGAAGTTCATCTTCCGTCTACGCCGCCGGACACGAGGTTGTCCATGCAGGCGTGCACAATGTTGTATTCAAGTTAACGTGGATTTCACGGTTTTACAAGAAAGACTTGGCAAAATAAAACAACTTTTGCGTTTGATATAAACTTTTTAAGGCGTTATTGGGCAGAATTCCGGTAAACAAAGACAAAATAGGGGGAATGACCGTTCTAAACTTATATACTAGAATATGAATTTGGAGAAATTGGAGTCCTTCACTGCCCAAACTGCGGCAGACAACGACGGACTGACTGCGGCATTGCCAAGAAGGGCATTATTTTGTGAAATGCCGGGACGGATGTGCAGGCGTACCGGACTTTTTTGCCCTCGCGCGCCGGGCAAAAAAGAAATTTCTTTTCATAGTTCTGCGGTGGGTAGGACGAAACTTTGTCAAATGTGTGAAATATCGCAGAAAAAATTGTGAAAAACAACCAACGGATATCCCCTAAACGTGTTGATATTGAGAAAAAAGACGAAGGATTGTTTACAAAAGAATTACAGGCTGGTATACTTTGTAACGGTAGATCCCTATGAGATCCGCAAAGAAACAAGAAAGGAAATACCGAACCGTGAATACCACCGCACCGCACGCCTTGAAAAAACGATTGCTGACCCTGATACTGAGCTTTGCTTTCCTGCTTACCTGTCTGCCCGCTGCATTGGCAGTGGACCTGAACGTGGACGCAGGCTTCTACTTCAAGCAGAGCCGGGGCGGCACCTGTACGCTGGCTTCCGCAGCCATGATGCTGCGCCGCCGTGCTTACTTTGACGGGCTGAGCGACTGGACGAACGTGACCGAGAACAGTGTGCGTTCCACAGCATGGGCCAACGGCCTTGCACACAGCTTTACATATAAGGAAATGCAGGTGGGCTACGCCACCCTGCCCTCCAGTCTGCAAAGCAAAACGGCGGTGTTGATCTCCCTGCTGGAGCAGCACCCGGAGGGCATCGTCCTCTACGACCGCACCCAGCCCCATGCGGTGCTGCTGACCGACTACACCAACGGTATTTTCTATTGCTCCGACCCGGCGGGGAACATCGGCTACGGCCGCATCCCCATTACCAGCTCCAGTGTGTCCATTGCAAGAGCATCCTGCTACTGGTACGTCACCGCAGATCACAACAGTGTGGCTGCACAGGCTGATGGGCTGCGGTTGGAGGGCGTGCGCTACCCGGTGAATATCCGCACCGGCAGCGGCATGGCGTTGACCGGTACGGCCAACAGCGCCAGCGGCACCACTCTGACCAGCGTGCAGGTGGCTGTTCTGGACGCGGCAGACCAGACCGTGCAGAGCGCTGAGGCGCAGGTGAACACCGCTGCCTTCTCGCTGAACACGCTGGACAGCCAGATCCGCTTTGGCGAACTGCCGGAGGGCAGCTACACCTACATGGTGCTGATGACCGACTCTACGGGTGAGAGCCTGTGCTTTGCCTCAGACTTCACGGTGTCCGGCAGCGCAAGCAGCACCCAGACCTACTGGTCGGTCAAGGATGCTGGGGGCACTAAGTTGCAGCAGACGGTCCAGCAGATGGAGACCACGGTAGAGACCGCCGCCGAGACCACCGTAAGCTGGTTTGCACAGCTGTTCGGCTGATAAAAGAATATAAATTTGGAGCCGCTGCACAAGGCAATGTGCAGCGGCTCCATTTGCGTAATTGCGTAATTTAGGACTTTATTTAAAATGAATTTTCCGCTTTGTTCTGCCGCTATTACCCCCGCAGCTCTGTGCCGGGGTAGTAGTGCGCCAGAATGGCGCGGTAGTCTGCGCCCTGCTCTGCCAGTGCCTTTGCACCCCACTGGCTCATGCCTACGCCGTGGCCGTAGCCCCTTGTGGTAAAGGAAAAGGTTCCGCTCTGGCAGACCACCGTAAAGCAGGCGCTGCGCAGCCCCAGTGCCTTGCGCAGGGCGGTACCCTGCACCGTCTGCCCGCAGACCGGCAGGCTGTCCACATAGCCGGAGGAGGTGAGCACCGGCGTACCGAACCACTGCGCCTGTTGCGAAAGATCGGCGGCGATGCCCAGCCGCTCGGCCAGCAGCTGCTGTAATTGGGCAGCGGAAAGGTTCAGGGTGTATTCGTAGTTTTCTACGGCGGTGTCAGTGCTGCTGTCCACCGGTACCAGATAGGGCAGGGCGGTGCCCCAGACGTTCTCGCTGGCCTCGGTGCGGCCATTGGACATGGCAAAGTAGCTTGTTCCGGCGGGGGCATCCCCGTAATACAGCACCTGCGCCTGTACGGCATCCACCAGCGCGGAAAGCCGGGCGTAGTTGGCGGCGTAGGCGGTGCCCCAGTAGCTGTGCAGCACCGCATCGGTCAGGCAGCCCTGCCGCCGGGCGGGGTCTGCGGTGAACCATGCGCCATTTTCCCCGGTGCTGTGGTCCCGGCGGTAAAGGGCGTAACTGTGCGCGGCCACTGCCTGTGCTTTCAGCGCCTCGTCCGGCCAGCTGACTGGCATCTCGGCGGCAACGGCTCCAATCAGGTACTCTCGCAGCGGCAGTGTTACCGTCTGCCCGGTACTCTGATCCATAAAGCAGACGGTAGCGGTCATGTCAGCAGGGGAGGGAGCTTCTTGCTCGCTGCTTTCCTCCGAGGCGGCAGAGGCCGCTTCGGCTGCGGACGGAGCGGTACTCTGCGCAAGAGCCATGCAGGCAAGACGGTAGGCAGCACACGGCAGGGCGCAGCCCAGCACCAGCAGAACGGCGCACAGCAGCAAAAAGGAACGTTTCATACTAGACCTCCTCCCGGGACGCAAGCTTCAGAAGCATCATACGCCAGGCGGAGTGCAAACCGGCGGGAAATGCGCAGAGAAAAACCTGCATTTTTGCGCTTTACGGTGAGAAGTACGCACTTAGCGCTTGAATTTACTGCACAAAAGCGATATTATAAAAGTATGTCCATCAGAGCGTAGGATGGACGGGATCGGAAAGTATAAGAAATAAGAGACGGAAAGGAGCACTCCTATGAACTTTGCACACGCAGAAGTGGCAACGCTGGACCCGACGACCATGCGTACCCTGTGCGAGGAGTACATCGCAAACAACTACATCGACCCGGAGACCAGCGAGCGGCTGGGGGTCAAGCGCGGCCTGCGCAACCCGGATGGAACCGGTGTGCTGGCCGGCCTGACCAACGTCTGTGACGTTGTAGGCTACAAAAAAGATCAGGAGGGTCATGTGATCCCCACCCCCGGCAAGCTGATCTACCGGGGCGTCAACATCAACGAGATCGTGGACGAGGCTTACCGCAACGACCGCTTCGTGTTTGAGGAAGTGATCTGGCTGCTGTTGTTCGGCAGCCTGCCCACCCGGGAGCAGCTGGACGATTTCTGCGAGATCCTGGCAGAGTCCCGCGCCCTGCCGGACGGCTTCATGGACACCATGAACGCCCCCTCGCCCAATATCATGAACAAGTTGCAGCGCTGTGTGCTGGGCCTGTACTCCTACGACGACCGCGCCGAGGATCTGAGCCTTGAGAACATCCTGAACCAGAGCATCAACCTGATCGCCAGTATGCCCACCATGATGGTGAACGCTTACCAGATGAAGCGCCGCTACTACGATAAACAGAGTATGTTCTTCCACCTGCCCAAGCCCGGTCAGAGCACGGCAGAGCACATCCTCAGCACCTACCGCCCGGATCAGAAGTTCACCCACGAGGAGGCAAAGCTGCTGGATATGTGCCTGCTGGTGCACGCAGATCACGGCGGCGGCAACTGTTCTACCTTTACCACTCGTGTGCTGTCCTCCTCCGGTACGGACACCTACTCGGCCATCTCTGCGGCCATCGGTGCCCTGAAGGGCCCCAAGCACGGCGGTGCGAACCTGATGGTCAACCGCCAGCTGCAGGATATCCTCAAGCACGTCGAGAACCCGGAGGATGACGATGAGGTGCGCGAGTATCTGCGCCGCATCCTGCGCAAGCAGGCGGGCGACGGCTCCGGCCTGATCTACGGCATGGGTCATGCGGTGTACACCATCAGCGACCCCCGTGAGGTCATCCTAAAGCAGCGCGCAAAGCATCTGGCCTACGAAAAGGGATTTGAGGAAGAGTACAATATGCTGTGCAGCATCGAGCGGCTGGCACCCGGCATCTTTGCCGAGGAAAAGGGCAGCTCCAAGCCGGTGTGCGCCAATGTGGATCTGTTCAGCGGCCTGATCTACAATATGCTGGGCATCTCGGAGGATCTGTACACCCCGCTGTTCGCCATCGCTCGTGTGCCGGGCTGGTGTGCACACCGGGTAGAAGAGGTGATCTTTGCCAACCGGATTATCCGCCCGGCCTACAAGTATCTGGGCGTGCGCCAGAAATATAAGCCCATCGAGGAGCGTTAATGGAACCGTTAGAGTTAGTTATTGTCCTGCTCTGCGTACTGCTTGGCCTTGGCCGCGGCGCAGACCTTGCCTTTGCTACGGACGCTGCCACCGGTCTGTGTACCGCAGGTGCGGTGTGGTGGCGGTATCTTGCCTTGGGCGCTGTGGTACTGACCGCAGTGCTGGTCGGACGCAGCCGTCCGCTGCCTGAGGAGCCGCTGCGCAGCCGCCGCCCGGCGGCAGGCGTGCTGGCGTTTGCGGGGGCAGTGTGTATGCTGGCTGCTGGTGCAGCACAGTTTGTGTTCGCTGCCGGTACAGTAAGCACCTTTGTACGCATTCTGCTGGAGGTGGTCTGTGCCGTGTGGCTGAGCAACCTCGGGCGCAGCTGGCTGCGCCGGGACGGCTGGAAAACGCCCGCCGGAGGTCTGCCGGTGGCCATAGCGGGCAGTGCACTGTTCTACTGGAATGTGCTGATGCGCTTTATGGAGAACAGCTCCAGCTGGCACAGGGTACAGCCTACGGCAGCGGTCTGGCAGGAAATGGCGGCGCTGCTGCTTCTGGCGGCGCTGGCGCGCACGCTGTACCTGCCCCGGCCGGAAAACGGCCGCACCCTGCACGCAGCGGCGCTTGCAGCCTTCTGCCTGTGCCTGTGCTGGGAACTGCCCCGGGTGCTTCTGCTGTTGGCAGCGGGCTTTGGCGGCGGCATGGCGGCGGTGTTGCCGGAGCTGCTTTCCGGTCTCGCGCTGTGCTGCATCGGCGGCATGGGACTTGCCTGTACTGGACAGGGAAAAACTGGAAACGACTGACAAAAATGGCTGTGCGCCCTTGGTGTAATTGAACAAAAGCTTTGTGGCAGGGTGCATAAAATCATACAAAAGCAAAAAAAGATAAAATTGTGTTGTTAATTTTTTAGCAGACACTTGAAAGTTTGCCGGTTTTGGTCTACAATAAAGATACCGTGATTTATCCGATTATGGGTAAAATAATTAGGAGGTACTATTACAATGGCTGTTAGAGTTGCTATCAATGGTTTCGGTCGTATTGGCCGTCTGGCTTTCCGTCAGATGTTTGATGCTGAGGGTTACGAGGTCGTCGCAATCAACGACCTGACCAGCCCCAAGATGCTGGCTCACCTGCTGAAGTACGATACTGCTCAGGGCTCTTTCTGCGGCAAGATCGGCGAGGGTAAGCACACTGTCGAGTCCACCGAGGATTCCATCATCGTCGATGGCAAGGAGATCAAGATCTACGCTGTTAAGGACGCAAAGGATGCTCCTTGGGGCGAGCTGAACGTTGATGTCGTTCTGGAGTGCACCGGCTTCTACACCAGCAAGGAAAAGAGCATGGCTCACATTCAGGCTGGCGCAAAGAAGGTCGTTATCTCTGCTCCCGCAGGCAACGATCTGAAGACCATCGTCTACTCCGTCAACGAGAAGACCCTGACCGCTGAGGATCAGGTCATCTCCGCTGCTTCCTGCACCACCAACTGCCTGGCTCCCATGGCCAACACCCTGAACAAGACCTTCCCCATCGTTTCCGGTATCATGACCACCGTTCATGCTTACACCGGCGACCAGATGATTCTGGATGGTCCTCAGCGCAAGGGCGACCTGCGCCGTGCTCGTGCTGGCGCACAGAACATCGTCCCCAACACCACCGGTGCTGCTAAGGCTATCGGCCTGGTTATCCCTGAGCTGAACGGCAAGCTGATCGGCTCTGCTCAGCGTGTGCCTGTTCCCACCGGCTCCACCACCATTCTGGTTGCTGTCGTCAAGGGCAAGGACGTCACCAAGGAAGCTATCAACGCTGCTATGAAGGCTGCTGCTTCTGAGTCCTTCGGCTACAACGAGGATCAGATCGTTTCTTCCGATGTTATCGGCATGCGTTACGGCTCTCTGTTCGACGCTACCCAGACCATGGTCGCTAAGATCGATGACGACACCTATCAGGTTCAGGTCGTGTCTTGGTACGACAACGAGAACTCCTACACCTCTCAGATGGTCCGTACCATTAAGTACTTCGCTGAGAACTGCTAATGACGTTCTAACGCTCAAGAGCGATTGAGGCGCCATGCTGAGTAACGGCTGATACCAGCCTTTCTGGTACGAATATGCTGTGATCGGCGCGACAACAAGATATTAAGTTCAACACCCTTCCTTTTGCGGGATTCCGTGAGAGGAAGGGCGTTTTTTATCTGCTTGCAGGGAGAAAATCCAAAGAAAGGATGATTTGCTCTGAGAATTGTGCTATACTGAACTTACAGCGTCCCGGAGCCGATGTACCATGCAGACGATATTGCTTCTCTTTGCAGGGAGCATCAGGCAACAGGGAAAAGCATATACACTATAAAAAGTTCA
Organism: Faecalibacterium tardum; assembly: GCF_040096515.1. Classification (NCBI taxonomy): domain Bacteria; kingdom Bacillati; phylum Bacillota; class Clostridia; order Eubacteriales; family Oscillospiraceae; genus Faecalibacterium; species Faecalibacterium tardum. The sequence continues at coordinate 158,050 of NZ_JBBMEO010000001.1, forward strand.
CTTTTGGGAACGAGGTAAGCAAGAATGGGAAAGTATTTTGGAACCGATGGCTTCCGTGGGGAAGCGGGCATTGATTTGACCGCTGACCATGCCTACAAGGTTGGCCGTTTTCTGGGCTGGTATTATAACGCTCTGCGCGAGCGCAACGGCAACAATGAGCCCGCCCGTATCGTTATCGGCAAGGACACCCGCCGCAGCTCCTATATGTTCGAGTACAGTCTGGTCGCAGGCCTGACTGCTTCCGGCGCAGACGCCTACCTGCTGCACGTCACTACCACGCCGTCTGTGGCCTACATCGCCCGTGTGGATGACTTTGATTGCGGCATTATGATCTCTGCCAGCCACAATCCGTTCTATGATAACGGCATCAAGCTCATCGACTGCTACGGTGAGAAGATGCCCGAGGAGACCCTGCTGTTGGTCGAGGACTACCTTGACGGCAAACTCCATGTGTTTGACAAGGACTGGCCGGAGCTGCCCTTTGCACACCGAGAGCACATCGGCTGCACCGTGGACTATGTGGCAGGCCGCAACCGCTACATGGGTTATCTGATCTCTCTGGGCATCTATTCCTTCAAGGGCATTAAGGTCGGTCTGGACTGCGCCAATGGCTCTAGCTGGAATATCGCTAAGTCTGTGTTTGATGCTCTCGGCGCAGATACCTACGTCATCAACAACAAGCCGAATGGCCTGAACATTAACAACAACGCTGGCTCTACTCATATCGAGGGCCTGCAGAAGTTCGTAGTGGAGAACGGTCTGGACGTTGGCTTTGCCTTTGATGGCGATGCTGACCGCTGCCTGTGCGTGGACGAGAAGGGCAACGTCATTACCGGCGACCACATCTTGTACATCTACGGCTGCTACATGAAGGAGCACGGCGAGCTGATGAACAACACCGTGGTCACCACGGTCATGTCCAACTTTGGCCTGTACAAGGCCTTTGACGAGCAGGGCATCGGCTACGCAAAGACCGCCGTGGGCGACAAGTACGTCTACGAATACATGGCTAAGAACAGCTGCCGGATTGGCGGCGAGCAGAGCGGCCACATCATCTTCAGCAAGTACGCCAGCACTGGTGACGGCATCCTGACCAGTCTGAAGATGATGGAAGTTATGCTGGCGAAGAAGATGCCCATGAGCAAGCTGGCCGAGCCGCTGAAGATCTACCCGCAGGTTCTGGAGAACGTCCGCGTCACCGATAAAAAGGCCGCGCAGAACGACCCGGCGGTGCAGGAGGCAGTCAAGGCTGTGGCTGAAGCGCTGGGCGATACCGGCCGCATTCTGGTGCGCGAGTCTGGCACGGAACCGGTCGTTCGTGTTATGGTGGAAGCTCCCGACCACGATACCTGCCAGAAGTACGTTTCTCAGGTCGTGGAGGTCATCAAGGGCAAGGGCTACGCCGTCTGAGACGGAGCACTGCGGCAGATGTTGCCCGTGCACCAAAATGCGGGCGGCAGATACGCTGTGTGGCGTGATTCTGCATCTTTTTGTTGACAAACCCGCACTTTTTGCGTATGATAAAGGTAACACTGAAAATTGTGTCAAATTGGCTGTGAAGAGAAGAGTACGCACCGTCTGCGCCTGACAGAAAGCCCGAAGGATGGAACCGGGCAGGCCGCGCGGTGCCGAAGATGGTCTTGGAGCCGCGCAGGTGAACAATGAGCCTGCGACGGGGTGCGCCCGTTACCGCGCAAAGGCCGGTTTTTGCCGGCTAAAGGCTGCGTCTGCAAGGGCGCGGCGAAGCAAGGTGGTACCACGAAGGTTCAGCGCTCTCGTCCTTGTCCGGTTATACCCGGCAGGGCGGGAGCGCTTTTTGCTTGCAGAACCAAAAGAAAGGAAGATAGAACCCCATGAGCGAACACAAGACATTTTATATCACCACCCCCATCTACTACCCCAGCGATAAGCTGCACATCGGCCACAGCTACACCACCGTGGCCTGCGATGCGCTGGCCCGCTTTAAGCGGATGCAGGGCTACGACGTCATGTTCCTGACCGGTACCGATGAGCACGGCCAGAAGATCCAGGATAAGGCCGCCGATGCAGGCGTCACCCCCAAGGAGTATGTGGACAAGATCGTGGCCACTGTCAAGGATCTGTGGAAGCTGCTGGACGTCAGCTACGACCGCTTTATCCGCACCACCGACGACTACCACATGGAAAGCTGCCAGAAGATTTTCACCAAGCTGTACGAGCAGGGCGATATCTACAAGGGCGAGTACATCGGCCACTACTGCAAGCCCTGCGAGAGCTTCTGGACCGACAGCCAGCTGGTGGACGGCAAGTGCCCGGACTGCGGCCGCGAAGTCTACGATGCCCACGAGGAGGCCTACTTCTTCAAGACCAGCAAGTACGCCGACCGCCTGCTGAAGCTCTACGAGGAGAATCCCCAGTTCATCCAGCCTGAGAGCCGCAAGAACGAGATGATCGCCTTCATCAAGCAGGGCCTGCAGGACACCTGCGTATCCCGTACCTCGGTCAAGTGGGGAATCCCCGTGCCCTTCGACCCCAAGCACACCATGTACGTCTGGGTCGATGCTCTGAGCAACTATATCTCCGCACTGGGCTACGGCAACGAGACTTATCACGATTACGATAAGTTCTGGCCGGCAGACCTGCACATGGTAGGCAAGGAGATCCTGCGCTTCCACACCATCCTGTGGCCTGCTATGCTGATGGCACTGGATCTGCCGCTGCCCAAGCGGGTGTTCGGCCACGGCTGGCTGCTGATGAACGGCGGCAAGATGTCCAAGTCTGTGGGCAACGTGGTGGACCCCGTTATCCTGTGCGACCGCTACGGCGTGGACGCCATCCGCTACTTCCTGCTGCGCGAGATCCCCTTTGGCAACGATGGTATGTTCACCAACGAAGCGCTGATCAACCGCATCAACAGCGATCTGGCGAACGATCTGGGCAACCTGCTCAGCCGCACCGTGGCCATGTGCGAAAAGTACTTCGGCGGCACTGTGCATAACGTGGCCGGTACCGAGGCCATCGACACCGAGCTGGAGACCATGGTCAACGAGCTGACCGCCAAGGTCACTGCCGATATGGATGACCTGACCATCCCGCAGGCACTGATGGAGATCTTTGCGGTCATCCAGCGCGCCAACAAGTATATCGACGAGACCGCACCCTGGGCACTGGCAAAGGACGAAGCCAATAAGCAGCGTCTGGAGAGCGTGCTGTACCACCTGTGCGAGGCACTGCGCGTGTGCGGCATCCTGCTGAACGCTTACCTGCCCACCACCGCTCCCAAGATGATGGAGCAGCTGGGTCTGGACGCTTCCGCACTGGATCTAACCAAGACCACCTACGGCGCACAGCAGACCTATACCGTGCATAAGGGCGAGGCACTGTTCCCCCGCATTGACGTGGCTAAGGAGATCGCCCACCTGAAAGAAGAGGACGAGAAGCGCAAGGCCGCTGCCGCTGCTGCCAACAAGGCCAAGGAGGAAGCCGAGAAGAAGGCTGCCGCCCCCGCAGAGGAGAGCACCGTGGACTTCACCCATGAGGAAGAGATCGACTTTGACACCTTCTGCAAGGTGGAGCTGCGCGTGGCCGAGGTGCGCGCCTGCGAGAACCTGAAGGAGAGCAAGAAGCTGCTGCACCTCACCGTCTTTGACGGAGAGCGGGAGCGCTGCATCCTGTCCGGCATTGCCAAGTGGTTCAAGCCGGAGGATCTCATTGGCAAAAAGCTGGGCATCGTGTGCAATCTGGCACCCCGTCCCATGCTCAAGGGCAAGTACGTCAGCGAGGGCATGATCTTCGCTGCCGACACCGCCGACGGCGGCTGCTCCATTGCTTTCTACGGTGACGATACCCCCGTGGGCAGCCGTATCCACTAAGTGAGGAGCATCATGTCTGATAATACAGCCGTCCGTGCGGCAAAGCTGGATAAGATCTTTGGCACACCGGTGTGCGCCGTGCTGCTGGCCATTTTCTGTAATGTCCTGTGGGGTTCGGCCTTTCCGTTCATCAAGCTGGGCTACCGCCTGTTCTCCATCGACTCCGGCAACACCGCCTCTATCTTCTGTTTTGCAGGGGTGCGGTTCATGCTGGGCAGCGTGCTGGTGCTGCTGGGCAGCATTCTGCTGCAGGGAAAGGCACCCCGCCTGCCCCGGGGCAGGGTGGCAGCCGAGTGCTGCGCACTGGGTCTGTGGCAGACCACGGCACAGTATGCGTTCTACTATATCGCCGTGGCCATGCTCACCGGCGCGTTTGGCGGCATCCTGAACAGCACCCAGAGCTTTCTGGGCGTCATCTTTGCCCACTTTATCTACGGCAATGCGGACCGCATGACCCCGGCAAAAACGCTGGGCTGTGCGGTGGGCTTTGCGGGCGTACTCATCGGTACCCTTGGCAACCACGGCGGCGGCAGCGGCTGGGGCGTGTTCTGCATGATGGCGGCGACCGTCATCTTCACGCTGTCCGGCCCGTGGAACAAGTCGGTCACCAAAAAGGCCGACAGCTTTGCTGTCTGCTTCCTGAACCTGTTTGTGGGCGGGCTGGCACTGTTTGTGCTGGGCACTGTCATGGGCGGCCGTCTCCATGTGCAAAGCGCACTGGCTGCGGTGGTCATGCTGTATCTGGCCTTCATCTGCGGCGCAGGCTATATCTTGTGGGCGCTGCTGATGAAGAACAACCCGGTCAGCCGCATCGCCATCTTTGGCTTCGTCAACCCGGTGGTCAATGTGCTGCTGAGCGCCGTGCTCAACGGCGAGCCGCTGTTCCGCTGGCAGTATCTGGCGGCGCTGGTGTTCGTGTGCGTGGGCATCTGGCTGGTGAACAAAGCCCCCGCCAAAAAGGAGAAGGTATGACCGAACCTATTTTTGACACCCACGCCCATTACAGTGCCCGCGCTTTTGACGCCGACCGCTTTGCTCTGCTGGACAGCCTGCCCGGCAAGGGTGTGGTAGGCGTGTGCGAGCAGGCCACCCACTCCGGGGATGCGCCCCGGGTGCTGGAGCTGGCGCACCGCTACCCATGGGTGGTGGCAGCTATTGGCATCCACCCGGAAAGCCTGCTGCCCGCCGCCGACTGCGGCGAGGACGGCCCCGCACCCACGGTGTCGGTGTACGGCGGCGACTGGGCCGCCGAGATGCAGGCGCTGATGCCCTACTACGACGACCCCAAGGTGGTGGCGGTAGGGGAGTGCGGGCTGGACTACCACTGGCCGGTGCCCAAGGATGCCCAGCTGGCACTGTTTGAAGCCGAGATCCGGCTGGCGCTGGAACTGGACAAGCCCATCATCGTGCATGACCGGCAGGCGCACGCAGATGTCTACGCCCTGCTCAAAAAGTATCGCCCCAAGGGCATCGTGCACTGCTATTCCGGCAGCGCCGAGGATGCCGTGCAGCTGGCGGCACAGGGGTTGTACATTGGCTTTGGCGGTGCCTGTACCTTCAACGGTGCCAAGCGCGCAGCCAAGGCCATCGAAGCCCTGCCGCTGGACGCTATCGTGCTGGAGACCGACTGCCCCTACATGGCACCGGAGCCGGTGCGCGGCACCCGCTGCGACAGCTCCCTCATCCGCTATGTGGGTGCATACATCGCCCAGCGCAAGGCGCTTGCCCCGGAAGAAGTATTCCGCACCACCGCCGCAAACGCCCGCCGGGTGTTCGGGCTGTAACCGTTTTTTCGCAGGTCGCGGGGCAAAGTGCTCCGCTTCTGAATAAAAAGCTGATTTATTGAAAACGATAAGAATAAGGAGATCACTATTATGAAGGCACGTATTCCCAAACACCGCGAGTTCATCATCAACTTCCCCGACAGCATCGACCAGAACAAGGCCAACGAGGGCTGGGCAAAGCTGCAGCAGATCGTGGAGGACTACAAGAAGGCACACAACGGCGCTTCCGTTTACGCTCCCACCTTCATCGAGGACTGCGAGCCCGAGGTCAAGAAGCTGCAGGAAGAGTACGGCTTCGAGTACACCGTGGAGTTCGTTCAGTAAGTTCAGCATCGCCTGATAGTAAAAGGGTCATTGCACAAACCGTGCAATGACCCTTTTTGCGTAAGTTCATTCCATAAAATGGCATCCCGGAGTGTCCGCAGATGTGCCGTATTATACCTCGTAGTCCAGACAGACGCGGTTTTTGTAGTAGGGACGCACCTTGCTGTTTGCCACTGCCACATGCGCCGGGTGGGTGGAGTAGCCCTTGAGCGCCTCGGCGCTCTCAAAAGTGGTATCCAGCATCAGGTCGGCGTTGGAGGAGGGGAGAGCATCAATATTGACGTGGATGTCCACAAGCCCCGGAATCTTGCCGGAAAGGCTTTCCAGCCCCTCTTTGATGCCAGCCTTGACGGCGGATTTTTCCTCGGCGGACAGCTCGTCCTTCAGCTGCCAGAGAATAACATGCTTGACCATAACAAAAAACCTCCTGCGTTTTTTCTCATTGTAACAGGGCGAGAAAGAATCCGCAAGAGGGAAGCTGCAAAGTATATTATTTGGGCGCGAACAGCAGCACCACCAAAAGCACAGCACAGAGCACCGAAACTACGATGCCCTCCAACCGGGTCAGCCGGATGTACTCCTCCGTAGGTTCGGGCACCTGCGTATAACGCCTGCGGGAACGCAGGGCAATGGCATCCTCCGGCTGCAACGCCATAAAAATACCGAACCCGATGCCGAAAAGCGCGACCAAGATCGATAAGATGACTTCCATGGAAACCCCTCACTTTTTGTTTTTGTCGTCCCTGCTCAGGGTATAGCACAAATGTGAGATCAGCAGAGCAACACTGAACACAAGCGCCGCCACCATCAAAATGGAGTGCAGCGGCTCGACTCTGGGCAGAAAAATGTTGACCAGCCAGAATGCACCGCAAAGGATCAACAGAATGCCGTAAAATTTGTGGAAGTGCTTCTTTTCGTCCTCACTGCTCCAACCGGTGCCGGTGCCATTGTACAAGTCCCGAATGCCGCGGAATAAAAACAATACGCCCAGTGCTGCGTTCAGCCAGTCTGAAGTGGAAAGATTCAGGTTCATAGCTACCTCCCGGCGGCTCAATCCGCGCTGTGCTCCCAGATTTCATACAGGATCAGGTAGATCACATCAACGATGACTGTAATGGTGCGTACCCCGTTGCTCAGGGTGGGGAAGTTGCCCAGAAACTGCGAAGAAGCAAGAACCATTGCGTTGAAGATCTCCCACACGCCGTTTTTCTTCTGCCACATGGCGCGGTATTCCGGGTCGCGGTCATATTGATTAAAAAAGGTGTGGATCAGCGGGTCTTTGCCCTGCAGGTCGCGAATGCCCATCCACAGCGCCACAAGGCAGAACAAGAGTTCAATAATGTTGTACCAGCCAAACGCCAGCTGCATAAAATGCACCTCCCATCTTTTACCATATTATAACATAGGGGGGCAAAAACACAAGGACGGCATTCAACCTTCCTGCGTAAATTTTGCATAAATTGTGCATCAACTATTTGTTGAAACAACATAAAATAAAACCAGCCGGACGAGGCGGTTGCAAGCCCTCGTCCGGCTGGATACTTACTTCTTCGGAGTCATAAGCCTCTTCTCCTTGGTGACCTCATTTTCGGAATACGGGTTTCATAGGGTGACTCTCCTTAGAAACGTTTCTTCAGAATTTAGGTGTTTTGCAAGGGGATGAAAATCAACTGTACATTGGACTGACCCTTTTCTCAACTGTTGGACTGCGGCAAATGGTTCATGAGGATGAATTTCATATTACCACATTCTTTCGAGTTAGATTTGCAAGGGGAACGTCTTACTTAGTACATTGGTAGAACTCCTTTTCAGCTATTCAAATAAGGTTCTCCGGATCATTGATACTTTCATAAGAATCATCTCCAGCGGATCTATCTGAACGCTCTGGGGAAAAATTAAATCGACAGGTTGTCGTGTTATCGCATTTTTGATGCTCAAGACTGGCTCTGTTTTTGTGTTTTTATACGGGGGAAACATCCCGTTTGTGGTGAGCCTCTGTTTTGCTTCTCAGCGAACCCCGACAGCCTGTCCCTGCTGTGCGGGTTCCATATCAACCATCGGTTTTCGCTCCTTTCTTCTTAAAGTCAGCGGGAGTAACTCTCTTTTGAGCTTCTGCTGTACTTCTCTGGTTTCTGGCTTAATTATACAGGAAGAAGCACGATTTGTCTATTGGCAGACCGCACAAAGAATGAATTTTGTTTTTGTGCAATGTTAAAACCTGCGGCGGTGCGGGAAAATTGCCCAGAAGTTCCGGGTCGTTCGTGAAGGATTTTTCACAAAAGGGGAGAAAGTGCCTGCAAGGTATTATGCGCCGGTTCTATTTGTGCTACAATAGCGCCAATGAATGGTAGTCGCCGCCGCCCCGCGAGATGAAAGTTTCGCGGGGCGGCTTTTTTGCGGCGAAAATTTGCATAAAAAAGAAACGGAGAATCAATCAAAATGCCTAAAACTTTACCGGAACGCATCTTCTTTACCATTGTCATGGCCGCTATCATGGTCTATGGCATGATCGTCTACAATGTGGCGCTGAACACAAACGGCGTGACCAATGCTACTTTTGTTATGGCTCTGCACGAAATGCCGATCATGGTGCCGGTGGCCTTTGTGCTGGAATTTTTTGTGGTGGAAAAGCTGGCCACGAAGCTGGCATTCCTGTTTATGCGCCCCACAGACCGCCCGCAGTTCATCACCTACGCCATCTCGCTGATGATCGTGTGCATCATGTGCCCGGTGATGAGCCTGGTCGCAACGCTGCTGTTCAAAGAGCCGAGCTTTGGGATGTGGGTACATACTTGGGGCTGCAATATGCCCATGGCACTGTGCTGGCAGATGCTGTACTGCGGCCCGCTTGCCCGTGCCATCTTCCGGCTGGTGTTCCGCCGCGGGGAAAAGCAGGCCGCGTAAGGCGGTTTGCCTGCGATTCTATAATAAATATGTATAAGAAATATACATAAGATGCTGCCCAAACATACCGGGGAAGATACCTATACGTTTTTTATATGCCTGATATATAAAAGCTATACGGTACGGCTATTTTTGCGGAAATATTTCCCAAAACCGGCAGAATGCGCCTGCAAAGCACTGGAAAAATCCAAGAAAGTTGTACAGATTATATGCTTTTTTAACTTGCAATTGTGCACCCTGTACAACAGTTTTGTTTTGTCGGTGCAATGCTACCGGGTAAAATGTAGAATGTGCACAAATACCCTTGCCAATTTTGTGCAATCGTACTATTATACACAACGAAAAAAGACGAAACCGACAAAGAAAGGGGAGGGCGCAGACAGCATTCAGGCAGCGCCTTCCTTGCTTTTTTCACGGTATACAGTCTTTTCTTCGCGCGATAAGAAGGTGTGAAGGGGCGCGGAGCAAAGGCGTGCGGCAGATCCTCGGCCGGGGATGCGCCGCACATCCGGCTCCCGCCCGCAGACCCCTATCCCTGCAGGAAGGAGGAAAAGCAAATGAACAAATTGACGCAGGCTCTGATGGAAGAGCTTACCGTGGAGTATGTCAAGGTCGGCTCGCTGCAGATCCCGGAATCGGTGGTCATCAGCTGGGTGATCATGCTGCTGCTGGTGGTGGGCTCCATCCTGCTTACCCGCAACCTGAAGGTGGATCACATCAGCAAGCGTCAGGCAGCACTGGAAGCGCTGTATTCCCTTGGCAAAAACTTCTTTGAAGGACTGCTGGGCAAGGAGGGCAGCCGCTATGTGCCCTACCTGATGACCGTGGCGCTGTACATTGCCTGCTCCAACGTGATCGGCGTGTTCGGCGTAAAGCCCCCCACAAAGGATCTGGATGTGACCGCTGCACTGGCGCTGATGAGCATCGTGCTTATCGAGTATGCAGGCGTTCGCGCCCGGGGTGGCGCGGGCTTTCTTAAGAGCCTTGCAGCCCCTACCCCCATCATGACCCCTATGAACATCCTCGAGATCGCCATTCGCCCCACCAGTCTGTGTATGCGACTGTTCGGCAACGTGCTGGGCGCGTTCGTCATCATGGAACTGCTCAAGCTGGTGGTGCCGGTGTTCGTTCCGGCGGTGTTCAGCCTGTATTTTGACCTGTTCGATGGTCTGATCCAGACCTATGTTTTCGTGTTCCTGACCGCACTGTTTATGAAAGAGAGCATCGGCGGCGAGGAATAAACAACAAATTTAAAACTGTAACTACAAAGGAGATAGAACTATGAGTGGTTTGGTAGCTCTGGGCGCTGGCATTGCAGCGCTGACCGGCATTGGCGGCGGTATTGGCATTGGTATTGCAACGGGTAAGGCAACGGAGGCTATCTCCCGCCAGCCGGAGGCTTCCGGCAAGATCCAGACGAACCTGCTGCTGGGCGCTGCTCTGGCAGAAGGTACCGCAATTTTCGGCTTCGTCGTTGCACTGCTGATCATCCTGTTCCTGGGCCAGTAACGGAGGCGTGGACGAATGCTGAAGTTGGATTTGAACCTGCTGTGGACCGTGGTGGATGTCCTGATCCTGTATGTGCTGCTGCGCAAGTTTTTGTTCAAGCCCATCCAGAACGTGCTGGATCAGCGCCAGAAGACGATCGAGGCAGATATTGCAGCGGCACAGACCTCCAAGACCGAGGCCGCCGCAGCACTTACGACTGCGCAGGACAAGCTGCGTAATGTGGACAACGAAGCCGCAGCCCGCCGCGAAGCCTACGAAAAGCAGGCCGAGGTGGAAAAGCAGCAGCTGCTGGCCGACGCGCAGAAGCAGGCTGACGAGATCGTGGCTGCCGGTAAGGCCGCTGTGGAGATCGAGCGCCAGAACAAGCTGCGGGAAGCAGATGCACAGGCTACGGCACTGGCACGCTCCATGTGCGAAAAGCTCTTGAAACATAATTTGACCGCCCAGGATGATGATCAGCTGCTGGACGATCTGCTGCAGAAAGCAGGTGCAGGCAATGGCAACTGAATTCAGTCGTGAATTTTTTGCGGATAACCGCATCGTCAAGGCCAGCCTGCGCTGTGCCCATAAGCTCCGCGAAAAAGATCTGGACCGCATTAAGACGGAGATCAAAAAGCTGTATGACGCCACGGAAGTCATCCTGAATATCACCGTGGACGAGAGCCTGCTTTCCGGCTATGTCCTGCAGGTGGGCGACCGCGTGTTCGACAATTCCGGCCGTCATCAGCTGGACAAAATGATGGAGGGCAAGCCCTCGCTGGCTACCCTCAAGACCCGCATCGAGGACTACAAGCCCGCCGAGACCTCCGCAGAGGGCGGTGTGGTCATCTCCTCTGCCGATGGCATCGTGCACATTGACGGCATGAACCGCGCTGTGTACGGCGAGATCGTCACCTTTGAAAACGGTGCCAAGGGCATGGTGGAAAGCGTAGAGCCCGAGCAGCTGGGCGTTATGCTGTTCGATGGTGCCGAGACCGTTGGTGTGGGCACTATGGTCACCCGCAGCGGCAAGCGCGCCGGTATTCCGGTGGGCGATGCTTTTCTGGGCCGTGTCATCAGCCCGCTGGGCGAGCCCATCGACGGCAAAGGCCCCATTGAGGCTGAGGGCTATAACCCCATTGAGAAGCAGGCACCCAGTATTCTGGAGCGTCAGAGCGTGGACACCCCGCTGCACACCGGTATTCTGGCTATCGACTCCATGTTCCCCATCGGCCGCGGTCAGCGTGAGCTGATCATCGGCGACCGCCAGACCGGCAAGACTTCCATTGCCACCGATGCCATCCTGAACCAGAAGGACAAGGATGTGCTGTGCATCTATGTTGCCATCGGTCAGAAGGCTTCCTCCATCGCCCGCGTGGCCGAGGATCTGAAAAAGCACGGCGCTATGAGCTATACCACCATCGTGGCAGCTACCGCGTCGGATTCTGCCCCGCTGCAGTACATTGCCCCCTATGCGGGCACTGCACTGGCCGAGTACTTCATGGCCAAGGGCAAGAGCGTGCTCATCGTTTACGATGACCTGTCCAAGCACGCGGTGGCCTACCGTGCCATCTCGCTGCTGCTGCGCCGCTCCCCGGGCCGTGAAGCCTACCCCGGCGATGTGTTCTACCTGCACTCCCGTCTGCTGGAGCGCTCCTGCCGTATGCGGGATGATCTGGGTGGCGGTTCTATCACCGCACTGCCCATCGTAGAGACGCAGGCCGGCGATGTTTCGGCCTACATCCCCACCAACGTCATCTCCATCACCGACGGTCAGATCTTCTTGGAGAGCGCCCTGTTCAACGCCGGCAACCGTCCGGCTGTCAACGTGGGTCTGTCGGTTTCCCGTGTGGGCGGCGCTGCCCAGACCAAGGCCATGAAAAAGGCCAACGCAAACCTGCGTATCGAGCTGGCGCAGTATAAGGAGATGGAATCCTTTGCACAGTTCAGCTCCGATCTGGACGCCGAGACCCGCCGCCAGCTGGAGCACGGCAAGGCACTGATGGAAATGCTCAAGCAGCCGCTGTGCCAGCCTAAGTCTGATGCCGAGCAGGTGGTCATTCTGGTGCTGGCTTCCCACGGCCTGCTGGACACTCTGCCCACCGCAGAACAGCGGGAAAAGACCGCTGCCTTTGTGCGGCAGTTCCGCGCAGACGTCTCCGGCACCATGCAGAAGATCGATGCCGACGGAAAGCTGGAGCCCGACCGTGTGGACGCCATCCTGAACGCTTGGAAAGCTTATGCGGGAGGCAATGACCATGTCGTCCAGTAAGCTGCTGAAGGAGCGCATCGAGAGCATTCAGGATACCATGAAGATCACCAATGCCATGTACCTGATCTCTTCGTCCAAGCTGCGCAAGGCACGGCAGAACTACCAGAATGTGTCCCCTTACTTCAACCGTATGCGGGATACCATCTCCCGTGTTGTGCCGCATCTGCCGGAGGAGCCGGAACATCCCTTCTTCCACGAGCGGAATCTGGAAAACCCCCGGCGGGCGTATTTGGTGCTTACTGCCGATAAGGGCATGGCAGGTGCTTATAACCAGAACCTGCTCAAGTTTTTGCGGGAGCACGCAGACCCCAACGACCGCTTTTATGTCATCGGTCAGGTGGGCTACCGCGCCCTGCGCCACCGGGACCCCCGCCTTGTGGAGGAGTTCCGTTACAGCGCAACCGCACCCACTTTGCAGCGTGCCCGCGACATCACGGTAGACGCCATTGACGACTTCAAGTCCGGCAAGCTGGACGAGATCTACATCGTCTACACTAAGATCCAGAACGCCCTTACCAGCGAGCCTGTCATGGAGCGTCTGCTGCCGCTGGACCGGCGGTTTTTGCAGCCTGCTCCCAAGGGTCTGGGTGACCCTAAGGGCGAGGTGGAACTGGTGCCGGACGCATGGACGGTGTTCGAGCAGATCGCACCCATCTATATGCACGGCATGATCTTTGGTGCCATGACCGAGAGCTTCTGCGCCGAGCAGAGCGCCCGCATGACCGCCATGGATTCTGCTACTAAGAGCGCCAATGACATGATCCGGGACTTGCAGCTGGAATACAACCGCACCCGTCAGGGCTCCATCACGCAGGAGATCACCGAGATCATCGGCGGCGCAGCTGCCGTGCAGGATCGGACATAATAAAGGAAAACCCTCTCCGTCACGCCTGACGGCGTGCCACCTCCCCCGAAGGGGGGAGGTTTCAGGACAGTTGACGGCGATGACTGAGAGAGTTCGTTGGACAAACAAGATTTGACAAGAGGCAATCCAAATGATACAGGGAACTATTATTCGCGTAGCAGGCCCCGTGGTGGATGTGCAGTTCACCGCCGGCAGGCTGCCTGCCCTGCAGGAGGCGCTTACCGTGACCGCAGAGGGCACCGAGCGCACCATGGAGGTGACGCAGCACGTCAACGAGACCACGGTGCGCTGCATCATGCTTTCTGCCAGCGAGGGTCTGGGCAAGGGGATGCCGGTGGAAGCTACCGGCCACGGCCTGACCGCCCCTGTGGGCGAGGGCACACTGGGCCGTATGTTCGACCCGCTGGGCCGCCCCATTGACGGCAAGGGCGCTGTGGACGAGCTGCCGCACTGGCCCATCCACCGCAAGGCACCCGGCTTTGCAGAGCAGAAGCCCGCAACTGAAATTCTGGAGACCGGCATCAAGGTCATCGACCTGCTGGCTCCTTACGCAAAGGGCGGCAAGATCGGCCTGTTCGGCGGTGCCGGCGTGGGCAAGACCGTGCTGATCCAGGAGCTGATCCATAACGTGGCCACCGAGCACGGCGGCTACTCCATCTTTACCGGCGTGGGCGAGCGCTCCCGCGAGGGCTGCGATCTGTGGGGCGAGATGAACGCCTCCGGCGTGCTGGACAAGACCGCACTGGTCTTTGGCCAGATGAACGAGCCCCCGGGAGCCCGTATGCGCGTGGCCGAGACCGGCCTGACCATGGCAGAGTACTTCCGTGAGGAGACCCACAAGGACGTGCTGCTGTTCATTGATAACATCTTCCGTTTCGTGCAGGCCGGCAGTGAGGTCTCTGCCCTGATGGGCCGTATGCCCTCTGCCGTGGGCTACCAGCCCACGCTGGCCAACGAGCTGGGCGCTCTGCAGGAGCGCATCACCTCCACCAAGGACGGCTCCATCACCTCGGTGCAGGCCGTCTATGTGCCTGCCGATGACCTGACCGACCCCGCCCCTGCCACCACCTTTGCCCATCTGGACGCCACCACCGTGCTGTCCCGTAAGATCGTGGAGCAGGGCATCTACCCGGCTGTGGACCCGCTGGCCTCCACCTCCCGTATTCTGGAAGCGGACATCGTGGGCGAGGAGCACTACCGCGTAGCCCGCAAGGTGCAGTCCATTTTGCAGCGCTATCAGGAGCTGCAGGACATCATTGCCATTCTGGGCATGGACGAGCTGGACGAGAACGATAAGCTGACCGTCATGCGCGCCCGCAAGCTGCAGAAATTCCTGTCCCAGCCCTTTGCCGTGGCCGAGAACTTTACCGGCCTCAAGGGCAAGTATGTGCCCCTGAAGGACACCGTGCGCAGCTTTGCCGCCATCGTGGACGGCAAGGCCGACGATCTGCCGGAGTGGGCATTCTTCAACGTAGGTACGCTGGAAGAAGCGCGCGAAAAAGCAGAAAAGAAGCTGGCTGAGGAAAAGGGCGGTGCCGTCTGATGAACAAGTTCATGCTGAGCATCACAGCGTCCAGCGGCGAGTTCTATCAGGGTGACTGCGAGGATCTGACCCTGCCCATCAGCGATGGCATCTACGGCGTACAGGCCGGGCATAACCCGGTGCTGGTGGCGCTGCACATGGGCATCCTCCACTTTGTAGTGGACGGCAAGGCCCGGGATGTGCTGGTGGGCGATGGCATTGCCGAGGTGACCCCCGCCTATGTGATGGTGCTGGTGGACAGCGCCGAGAACCCGGAGGACATCGACAAGAACCGTGCCGAGGCCGCCCGCATCCGCGCCGAGGAACGCTTGCAGCATAAGCAGAGCATGCACGAATATTACCAGAGCAAGATCGCGCTGGACCGTGCCATGCAGCGTTTGCAGACCGCCGCAAAGTATAAGCGCTAAGGCAGCATCCCTATTCCCATATAACAAAACCTCCCCATGCAGGGCAACTGCATGGGGAGGTTTTTTCTGTCTGTCAGCGATGCGAAAATTATGTCACAGGAACGTTTTTGAGAAACCGTCCTACGTGTTGCCGCGCCTTACGCCCGCACATCCTCCCGGCGCAAAAGCAGCCATGCCAGAAGGAACATCGTCCCCAGCCAGAAGATGCAGCTGAAGGCAAACAGCCCGTAGCTGCCAGCCAGAGCATCCGCACTTCTGTTGGAGTTCATTCCGAGCTGCATCAGGGAATAGGGCCACAACAGCCCATGACCCTTGGAGCTGATAAAGATGCCGGTAATGCCGCCCAGCAGCCCCAGAAAAATGGGCACGGCAAAGCTGCGGAGCACCAGCTGTGCGGCAATGACAGCCAACGCACCCAGCAGTCCCCGCAGTAAAAACAGCGGTAAGGTGACCGGCGGCAGCCCGGGCAGGTGGGCAAATACCTTGCCGCAGAACACGAACAGCGCGAACACAAAACCGTGGGTCAGCAGCGCTAGCTTTGTCACCACCGCAAACTTTGCGGCAAACAGGTCCAGCGGCGGTACGGGGCTTGCCATGATAAGGTTCCAGTTGTGCCCCAGATGTTCCAGCCGCCACAAGTAGGCAGCATAGGTGGCTACCATGGCAGGGAAGAAGAGCATGGAATAAAACAGGGTGTGCTGGGTCCACAGGCTATACCAGCCGTCGGTGAGGATCTCAAGATTTTGCAGATAATTGAAAGTGCCATAGGTGGCCGAAAGAATGGGCAGCACAAAGAACATTGCCCAGATGGGGGATGCGTGGAGTTTGCGGTTCTCCGCAAGAATACAGCGTTTCATCATGGTTTTATACCTCCTCGTTCTGTACCTTGCGCCACGCAAGGGCGAACAGCACAGCGCTCAGCGCAAGGGTGAAGGCCAGCAGCCCCCAGTTGAAGGGGCGGGTGCCGTAGGTGACGGTGTGGGTGGCCTTGTCCCAGTTCGCCACTTCGTAGGCGCTCAGAGGGATGTAGTACCCAAAGGGCACAAAATAACTGGCAAGCGGCGGCATAAAAGCAGAGAACAGCCCCACCAGTGCTCCTACGATGCCCACGCAGAGCGCCGGCAGGGGATTGCCCATCCACAGCATCAGCAGAAATTCTCCAAAGAAGAGCATTGCGTCCACAGCCAGCGTGCAGACGAACAGATAGCATAGCTGCCCAGTGGGAAAGGCTTCGGTATAACCATGGACACGCCCCAGCACCGGAACACAGGCCAGCTCCAGCACCGTGACCAGCAGCACTTCCAGCACCCCAAAGACAGCTTTGCCAGCAAACAGGCTTCGGCGGCTTTGCAGGGTGTAGAGCAGCTTGGCGGTGTTGCCTTTGATCTCCATATCCCACAGCCGGGAGGCCAGAACTGCCATCATCACCGGCATCAGAATGGCTTCAATGACGGGCAGGCTGTAAAGCAGGGCGCTGTAACCGTTGGCAAGCTCCTCCGGGTCTGCCGGAGCAAGGCCGCCCACCCATAGCACGACAATGCCGGGGATGAGCAGGCAGAGAGCAAGGTCGTGCCGACGGTGGGCTTTTTGCAGTTCTGCACGGAAAGCTGCCATCTTACGCCACCTCCCCGCTGGTCTGGGTCAGGCTGAGGAAGATGTCCTCAAGGCTCTTTGTCTGGGCCGTCAGGCCAACCACGCCCACGCCGCTTTCGGCAAGGGTACAGACCAGCGCCGCCAACGCTTCGTCCGGCAGCGGGGGAAGCTGCAGGGTGTCCGGCTGATCTGCCGGTGCGGTGGCTTTTACTCCCTGCTGCTGCAGGACGGCTGCGGCTTTGGGTGCGTCCAGCACCCGCAGCAGAATGCCGCCCCGGCTGTGCTTTTGCAGTTGCTGCAAAGAGCCCTCGAACAGCAGTTTGCCGTGGTTCAGGATGCCCACCTGATCCACCATCTGCTCGATCTCGCCCAGCAGGTGGCTGGAGATCAGCACGGTGGCTCCGGTGGTCTGGGGCATGGAAGCAATCAGACTGCGCATTTCCTGAATACCCGCCGGGTCCAGACCGTTGGTGGGTTCGTCTAAAATCAGCAGTTTGGGGCTGCCCAGCAGCGCCATGGCAATGCCCAGCCGCTGCTTCATGCCAAGGGAATACTGCCCCACCTTCCGGTCAGCGTCTTTGGTCAGGTGCACGATCTCCAGCACCCGGCTGATGTCCTTCCGGTCCACGTCCTTCAGGTCAGCCACGATGGATAGGTTTTCCCGGGCAGTCAGGTGCAGGTAACCGGAGGGGGATTCGATCAGACTGCCGGTCTGCCGCAGCAGGGCAATGCGGTTTGCTTCGCTCAGGGTGTGCCCCAGCAGTTTCACACTGCCGCCGGTGGGGTGTACAAGCCCCAGCAGCATCTTCATAGTGGTGGATTTGCCCGCACCGTTGGGGCCTAAAAAGCCGTAAACACAGCCCTCCGGGACAGTCAGGTTCAAATGATCCACCACCGGACGGCCATGGTAGCTTTTGCAAAGGGCATGGGTCTCGATCACAGGTTTCATAAATGGTCTCCTTTCGCATTCATGGATTTCGGAACGATGCCAGAATACACCCGCTGCCTTAAACTGACCGGAAGCGCAGCTTAATTTACCCTTAAATTTGCAGGTGTTTTCCGCTGCGGCGCGAAAAGTGTGGTATAGTAAAGGCAGGAAAGGAGAACTGCCCTTATGGATACCGTTTATGATGCAAAGTTTCTCATCGTGGATGACAACGCCGAGCTGCTGGCACTGCTGTGTGAGCAGCTGCGGGGCGCAGGATATGGCCATATCAGAACCGCCCAAAGCTGCGCCGCTGCCCGCGCCTGCTTTGCGGCAGAACAGCCGGAGCTGATGATCCTGGATATCAACCTGCCGGATGGGGATGGATTTTCGCTGTTCCGGGCGCTGCGGGCAAAAGCGGATGTCCCGGCATTGTTCCTCTCTGCACGGGACGCGGATGCCGACCGTCTGTTTGGGCTGGGTCTTGGCGCAGACGACTACCTGACCAAGCCTTTTCTGATGCAGGAGCTGCTGCTGCGGGTGCAGCATATTTTGCAGCGGGCGTACCGGGCAGAGCTGTCCCGTACAAAACCGGCACCTTTGCAGCTGGGGGAGCGGTGCGTAGACCTGAATGATGCCATTGTTACCCTGCCAGAGGGCAAAACACTGGCGCTGACTGCTACCGAGCTGGCGCTGCTGCGGAAATTGGCAGAGAACCGGGGACACATCGTTACCTACGATGCCCTTTGTGCGGCGGTCTGGGGCGCAGATTACTATGGCTACGAGCACAGTCTGGGTGTACATATCCGGCATCTGCGGGAGAAGCTGGAAGCCGAACCCGGTGCGCCGCAGTTTCTGCGGACGGTGCGGGGCATTGGCTATAAACTGACAAAGGGGGAAGAAGCATGAAAACCTTTGTGCGCCTGATCCGGCGGTATGTGTTGGCGGCGGTGGGCATTGTTCTGCTGCTGCTGTTTTCCGGTGTTGCAGTGCTGGGCTGGCTGGGTTGGCAGGAGAGCTGCCGCCTGCCGCAGCGGGAGTACTCTTCCAGCGAGATTGCGGATTCTATGGTGGAGACCGTCGAAGGGCTTGCCTTTGGGGCAGAACGTACCCCGCAGGAGTGGATGAACGGCTACGAGTGGGCGATGGTGCTGGACGATGTGGGAAACATCCGCTGGAGCTACGGCCTGCCGCAGGAACTGGACCACGCCTACACGCCCGGCGATATCGCCAAATTTGCCCGCTGGTATCTGGCAGATTACCCGGTGTTCTGCTGGACAGAACCCTACGGACTGTTCGTCATCGGGCTGCCAAAGGGGAGCCTGTGGAAGTACAGTATTTACAGCTCACCGGACTTTGTCCTGAGCATGGTGCGGGTACTCCCGGCAGCAGCGCTGGGAATGCTGCTGCTGGGTCTGGTGCTCTGCTTCTGGCTGAGTTGGCGGGGGGCAAAGCGGCTGGAGACCGTGGCAAACGGTCTGGATGCACTGGCGCAGGGGCAGACCGTCCGGCTGCCTACCGACGGTTTTGCCGGGGAACTGGCAGAAAAGCTGAACCAGACCGGGGCGCAGCTGCAAGCCAAAAATGAGATGCTTTCCCGGCGGGACAACGCCCGCACCCAGTGGATCGCAGGGGTCAGCCATGACGTGCGCACCCCGCTGGCGCTGATCTTAGGCTGGGCGGAGCAGCTGGAACAGGATGCACTTTTGCCGGACAGCTCCCGGCAGAAAGCGGCCGGCATCCGCACCCAGTGCGAAAAGCTGCGCACCCTCATTGATGACCTGAACCTGACCAGTAAGCTGGAATACGGTGCCCAACCCCTGCGCCGGAAAGACCTCCGGGCAGGGCCGCTGTTCCGGCAGCTGGTGGCGCAGTTTTGCGAAAGCCCACTGGCAGAGCACTGCGAGATTACGCTGGAACAGGAAGAACCAGCAGAGCAGACCGTGCTTTCGGTGGATGAGGCGCTGCTGGCACGGCTGCTGGAAAATCTGCTGAACAACAGCGTCCGGCATAACCCAAAGCCGGTGAACATTACCGTGCACACCCGGCAGGTAGGGGAGCGCTTCTGCCTGACCGTGGCAGATGACGGTATCGGCTATCCGGCTGCCGTTCTGGCGGCGCTGAACGCTGCGGAGCCTGCCGAAAATGCGCCTCATATCCTTGGCTTATATGTAGTGCAGCAGATCGCCGCCGCCCATGGCGGCATGGCAGTGTTTGGGCAGAACACCCCCTGCGGGGCAAAAACAACGGTCTGGCTGCCCGGCCGGGCGTGAACGGGGAAAAAAAGAAAATAGCGCAAAAAACAGGCCGCTGCTTGCAGTTGTTGCAAACAGCGGTCTTATTGTTATGCGTTTTTGCTTTTATCCAGTGCATCAAACTGCTGTAAGATCTGCGGGTCTTTCAGCTTGATGACCTTACCGGAAAGGTAGTGCAGGGTGTTTTCTTCCGGTACGTCCAGAAAGCTGATGCGCACCGCGCACAGCGCCTGCGTCTTGGTGCCGGTACGCTCGTTCATCTTGCGGTTGCCGTATTTGATATCGCCCAGCACCGGCTTGCCCAGATAGGCCAGATGGGCGCGGATCTGATGGGTGCGCCCGGTGACAAGGCCAATTTTGCACAGGGCAAAGGGGCCTGCGGTGCGCAGCACGTCCACATCCGTGATGATCTGCTTGCGGCGCTCGTCCTGCGATTGATGGGCGTGGATGCTGACCTTGTTGTTCTTCTCGTCGTGCTCCCACCATGCGGTGAACCGCCCGGACTGGGGAATACCCACCGTGATAGTGTAGTACTCCTTCTTCAGCAGGTCGGTGCGGATGATCTCGTTCATGTCCCGCAGGGCGGCGTAGTTCTTGGCGGCGATCACCAGCCCCTCGGTGCCGCGGTCCAGCCGGTTGCAGATGCCGGGCTTGAAGCGGTTCTCACCGTGGGGGTCGTATTCACCCTTCTGGGTCAGGTACTGGGTAAACGCGTCCACCAGATTGGCGTCGCCGGTGCGGTCGCTGTGGCACAGCAGATGGGTGGGCTTGTACAGCACCGCAAGGTTCTCGTCCTCGTAGATGACGGTCACCTTGGGCTGATTGGGCTGCTTTTTGGGGGCAGCCTTCTGCACCGGCTTTGCACCCTCGGGCGGGAAAAACTCGTCGTTGATGTACAGCTCGATCAGATCCCCCGTCTGCAAACGGTACTCCGGTGCGGCCTTTTTGCCGTTCACCTTCACCCGCTTGTTGCGGAAACTCTTGTACAGCAGGCTGGTGGGAAAATCGCGGGTCACGCTCTGCACAAAGCGCGAAAGACGCACGCCGTCATCGTTGGCGGTGGCAGTAAATTGTTTCATAAAGCTATCCTCATCGTTTTTGTCAGAATCATGCTTTTATAATAATATAGGCGGGACGGGAAGTCAACGCGCATTCCGGTGCAAAATCCGGGTTATTTTTGCAGAACGCTTGTGTTTGCGTCGCAAAATGGGTACTATAAGGAGAGAACATAGAAAAAAAGGAGTACCGCCATGGCAGAGAATAAACGGCACAAGGGACATCGCCAGCGGATGCGGGAGCGGGTGCAGAGCTACGGGCTGGACAGTCTGGCCGAGCACGAGGCGCTGGAATATGTGCTTTACCTGACCAACGCCCAAAAGGATACCAACGGCATCGCCCACGACTTGATCGACCGGTTCGGGGATTTTGCGGCGGTGCTGGAAGCCAGCGAGGAAGAGCTGTGCACTGTAGAGGGCGTAGGCCCCTCTACCGCCCGGATGTTGCATCTGTTGCCCCAGATCAGCCGGTACTATGGGCGCAGCCGCACCAGCACCACCCGCTGCATCAAGACCACCGAGCAGATGGGCAGCTACCTGATGGCAAAGT
Source organism: Faecalibacterium tardum (assembly GCF_040096515.1). NCBI lineage: Bacteria > Bacillati > Bacillota > Clostridia > Eubacteriales > Oscillospiraceae > Faecalibacterium > Faecalibacterium tardum. The sequence continues at coordinate 179,866 of NZ_JBBMEO010000001.1, forward strand.
TTGCGTGGTCGGACTACGAGCGTGCCATGCTGGTCAGTCTTGACAGCCGCAAGCGGGTGCGTGCCGCCGTCTGGCTGCGGGAGGGTACCTCCGACCGGGTCAGTCTGGATATCAAGAACGTGGTGGCTGCCGCCATCAAGGGCGGTACGGATGCCGTGGTGCTCTGCCACAACCACCCCAACGGGGTGGCGCTGCCCTCGCTGGAGGACATGGACGCTACCGGTAGCATTGCCCGGGCACTGGGACTGGTAAATGTGCATCTGCTGGATCACTTCATTCTGACCGACACCGAGTATTTTTCCATGCGGGACGCCAACCGCCTGCCCATCTACGATTTCAAGACCGGTACGCTTTTCTGGCCGTAAAACAAAAAACTGTTTACATTATAAAATATGCGTGCTATAATACAACTCGGAACAACAACTGATTGTGGTTATACGCGCGGAAGGGAGAAAAACGATGGCAGAGGAAAAATTTGAACTGGTGTCGAACTATGCCCCCACCGGCGACCAGCCTCAGGCGATCGCGCAGCTGGTGGAGGGGGTGCAGCGGGGCGACCGCTGCCAGACCCTGCTGGGCGTGACCGGCAGCGGCAAGACCTTTACCATGGCCAACGTCATTGCCCAGTGCAACCGTCCCACGCTGGTGCTGGCGCACAACAAAACGCTGGCGGCGCAGCTGTGTACCGAGTTCCGCTCGTTTTTCCCCAACAACGCGGTGGAGTACTTCGTCAGCTACTACGACTACTACCAGCCGGAGGCCTACATCCCCAGCACCGATACCTATATTGAAAAGGATAGCGCCATCAACGATGAGATCGACCGCCTGCGCCATTCGGCTACGGCGGCGCTTTCCGAGCGGCGGGACGTTATTATTGTGGCATCGGTGTCCTGCATCTACTCGCTGGGCGACCCCATCGACTACCGCAGCATGGTTATCAGCCTGCGCCCCGGGATGCAGATGGAGCGGGACGAGCTGTGCAAAAAGCTGGTCACCCTGCAATATGAGCGCAACGATGTGAATTTTGTGCGCAATAAGTTCCGGGTGCACGGTGACACGGTGGACATTTATCTGGCTTATATGAGCGAGCTTGCCATCCGGGTGGAGTTTTTCGGGGACGAGATCGACCGCATTACCGAGTTCAACCCCCTGACCGGCTCCAAGCAGAACGTGGTCAAGCACGTTGCCATCTTCCCGGCCAGCCACTATATCGTCAGCGCCGAAAAAAAGGCCGCTGCGCTGGAAAAGATCCGCGCCGAGTGCGACGCACAGGTCAAGCAGTTCACCGCCGAGGGCAAGCTCATCGAAGCACAGCGCATTGCCCAGCGCACCAACTACGATATCGAGATGCTGAACGAGGTGGGCATCTGCAAGGGCATCGAAAACTATTCGGCGGTGCTGTCCGGCCGTGCACCGGGCAGTATGCCCACCACGCTGCTGGATTATTTCCCGGAGGATTTTCTGCTCTTTGTGGACGAGAGCCACGTCACCCTGCCACAGGTGCGTGCCATGTACGGCGGCGACTACGCCCGCAAAAAAACGCTGGTGGAGTACGGTTTCCGCCTGCCGTCCGCCTTCGATAACCGCCCCCTGAAATTTGAGGAGGTGGAGTCCAAGCTCAACCAGATGATCTTTGTCTCCGCCACTCCCGGCGAGTACGAGCGCCGGAACAGCTCACAGGTGGCGCAGCAGGTCATCCGCCCCACGGGTCTGTTGGACCCGGTCATCTCGGTGCGCCCGGTGGAAGGACAGGTGGTGGATCTTTTGGGCGAGATCAACGCCCGCATCCAGCGGCAGGAGCGGGTGCTGGTGACCACCCTGACCAAAAAAATGGCCGAGGATCTCACCGATTACCTCACCGAGCAGGGGATCAAGGTCAAGTATATGCACCACGAGGTGGATACCTTCGAACGCATGGAGATCATCAAGGATCTGCGCTTGGGCAGCATCGACGTGGTGGTGGGCATCAACCTGCTGCGCGAGGGTCTGGATCTGCCGGAGGTGAGCCTTGTGGCCATTCTGGATGCCGACAAGGAAGGCTTTCTGCGCAGTGAGACCAGCCTGATCCAGACCATCGGCCGCGCCGCCCGCAACGCGGAGGGCATGGTCATCATGTATGCCGATGTGGTGACCGACAGCATGGAGCGCGCCATCACCGAGACCGAGCGCCGCCGCGCCATCCAGATGGCCTATAATGAGGAACACGGCATCGTGCCCAAGACCATCGTAAAAGCCATTGCGGACAGCATCGAGATCAGCGATAAGGCCGAAAACGCCAAGCGCAACACCCGCCGCATGGGCAAGCTGGAGCGGGAAGCTGCCATTGAGCGCCTGACCCGGGAGATGAAGGAAGCCGCGAAGCTGCTGGAATTTGAGCACGCAGCCTTCCTGCGGGATCAGATCGATCGTCTGCGCCGGGGCGAAAACCCCACCGTGGACTCCGCCGCCGAGACCGAGCGCAAGCAGAACCATGCACAGACACAACGAAAAGGGAGAAAATACCTTGGCAAACGATAAAATTATTATCAAAGGTGCCCGCGAGCACAACCTGAAAAATATCAACCTGACCCTCCCGCGGGAAAAGCTGATCGTCATGACCGGCCTTTCCGGTTCGGGCAAGTCCAGTCTGGCCTTCGATACCATCTACGCCGACGGTCAGCGCCGCTATGTGGAAAGCCTTTCCAGCTATGCCCGGATGTTTCTGGGCCGGATGGATAAGCCGGACGTGGACGAGATCACCGGTCTTTCACCGGCTATCTCCATCGACCAAAAGACCACCAGCCATAACCCTCGCTCTACCGTGGGCACTGTGACTGAAATTTACGATTATCTGCGCCTGCTGTACGCCCGCATCGGCGTGCCGCACTGCCCGGTGTGCGGACGGGTCATCAGCCAGCAGACCGTGGACGAGATGGTGGATGCCGTCCTCAAGCTGGAAGAGGGCACCAAGTTCCAGATCTTAGCCCCGGTGGTACGACAGCGCAAGGGCACTCAGCAAAAGGAGCTGGACGCCGCCCGCCGCGCCGGTTATGCCCGCGTGAAAATCGACGGCAACCTGTATGATCTGGACGAGGAGATCAGTCTGGAAAAGAACATCAAGCATACGGTGGAGATCGTGGTGGATCGTCTTGCCTTGCGCAAGGGCATCCGCAGCCGTCTGGCGGATTCGCTGGAAACGGCGCTGGCGCTCACCGGCGGCGTAGCCGAGGTGGACGTCATCGGCGGCGAGTGCATGACCTTCAGTCAGAACTTTGCCTGCCCGGAGCACGGCATTTCCATCAGCGACCTGTCGCCCAGGCTCTTCTCCTTCAATAACCCGCTGGGTGCCTGCGAAAAATGCACCGGCCTTGGCACCTTTATGCGGGTGGATGAAGACCGCATCCTGCCCAACCGCAGCCTTTCCATCCGCGAGGGCGCCATCAAGGCCAGCGGCTGGTACTACGCCGAAGGCTCGGTGAGCGAGATGTACTACCTTGGTCTTGGCAAAAAATACGGCTTTACGCTGGATACGCCCATCAAGGAGATGAGCACCGAGGCGGTAAACGCCCTGCTCTACGGCACCAACGGTGAAAAGATCGAGATGCACCGCACCAACGAGTTCGGCAGCGGAGTGTACTACAACACCTTCGAGGGCATCGTGGAAAATCTGGAGCGCCGCTTCCGCGAGACGAGCAGCGAGTGGATGAAGGAGGAAATCGGCAGCTTTATGTCCGGCGTGGAGTGTCCGGACTGCCACGGACAGCGCCTGAAGCCGGTGGTGCTTGCCGTGACCATCGGGGACAAGAACATCAGCCAGTTCTGCGAGATGTCCATCCGGGACGAGCTGGAATTTATCCGGCAAAACGAGCCGAACCTCACCAAAAAGCAGCAGCAGATCGGCGGTCAGATCATGAAGGAGATCAAAAACCGCCTGCAATTTTTGCAAAGCGTGGGTCTGGATTACCTCACGCTGGCCCGGGCGGCGGGTACGCTGTCCGGCGGCGAGAGCCAGCGCATCCGCCTGACCACCCAGATCGGCAGCGCCCTGTCCGGTGTGCTCTATGTGCTGGACGAGCCCTCCATCGGCCTGCATCAGCGGGACAACGATAAGCTTATCGCCACCCTGAAAAACCTGCGGGACCTCGGCAACACGGTCATCGTGGTCGAACACGACGAGGACACCATGCGCAGCGCGGATTATATCGTGGACGTAGGCCCCGGTGCCGGTGTGCATGGCGGCGAGATCGTGGCCGCAGGCAGCGTAAAGGATATCTGCAAGGCCAAGCGCAGCATTACCGGCGACTACCTCTCCGGACGCAAGCGCATTGCAGTGCCCCAGACCCGCCGCACCGGCAACGGCCACTGCCTGACCGTAAAGGGCGCACGGGAAAATAACCTGCGCAACATCGATGTCAGCTTCCCGCTGGGGGAGTTCATCTGCGTTACCGGCATTTCCGGCTCTGGCAAGTCCAGCCTTATCAACGAGATCCTGTACAAAACGCTAGCCAGCGAGCTGAACGGTGCCCGCTCCCGTGCCGGCAAGTGCGATGGGGTAGAGGGGCTGGAGTTCGTGGATAAGGTCATTGGCATCGACCAGCAGCCCATCGGCCGCACCCCGCGCTCCAACCCCGCCACCTATACCGGTGTGTTCAACGATATCCGCACCGTGTTCTCCCAGACGCAGGACGCCAAGATGCGCGGCTACGGCCCGGGACGGTTCAGCTTTAACGTCAAGGGCGGCCGCTGCGAAGCCTGCGAGGGCAACGGCATTCTGCAGATCGAAATGCACTTTCTGCCGGACGTCTATGTACCCTGCGAGGTGTGCAAGGGCGCACGCTACAACCGCGAAACGCTGGAAGTAAAGTATAAGGAAAAAACCATTGCGGACGTGCTGAACATGACCGTGGAGGAAGCGGTGGTGTTCTTTGCCAACCAGCCCAAGATCGCCCGCAAGCTGCAAACCCTGCTGGACGTGGGTCTTGGCTATGTCACCTTGGGGCAGAGCGCCACCACCCTGTCCGGCGGCGAGGCGCAGCGCGTAAAACTGGCCAACGAGCTTGCCCGCCGCGGCACCGGCAAAACGGTGTATATTCTGGACGAGCCCACCACCGGTCTGCACATTGCAGACGTGCACCGCCTGATCGAGGTGCTGCAAAAGCTGGTGGACGTAGGAAATACGGTCATCGTCATTGAGCATAATCTGGATCTCATCAAGTGCGCCGACCATATCATCGACCTTGGCCCGGAGGGCGGCAGCGCAGGCGGCGAGATCGTAGCCGAGGGCACCCCGGAACAGGTGGCCACCGTGCCCGGCAGCTTTACCGGCCAGTACCTGCGCCCGCTGCTGGAACGCGACCGCGCGCAGCGCGCCGCAGAAGCGGAAAAACACTGAAAAACAGCAAAAACGAAAAAGCGCGTATCCGTGTAAAAATCAGACTTTTCTCAGAAAAAACCAAAAATAATCAAAAAATCTGTTGACAAAACGGCCTTGCCTGAGTATAATATTCCTTGTCGCCACGCTTCGGTAGGGAAGCGGCGGTCGATATCCGGGTGTAGCGCAGTTTTGGTAGCGCGCTTGAATGGGGTTCAAGAGGCCGTGAGTTCGATTCTCGCCACTCGGACCAAACAAAAATAATCCGAACTTGTTTCCGATAGGAGACGGGTTCGGATTATTTGTTTTCTTCAGAAAATTAGCGTTTGCGAAGCAATGAAAGCCCCAGTGGGGCTTTTAAGCGACGGAACGGTCTGCGTTAGCAGATGGAGGGGCTTTGCCCCGACAAGTTCCATGCAGGTGTCCGTGGAAGATAAAATCCGAAATCATAGATTGACCGACATAAGCCACAACATGATTTCAGGAGGACATGAACATGAAGTACGATGCAAGAGCTTGCCATTTCAACATGGACACCGGATGCGTGGAACTGCTGCTCCGGGATGGGAGAATGATCTCCATCAACTGCACCGGGGTTGAGGAGGCGCTGGACATGACCATGGCGCAGAGGACGGAACTGGACTACCTCATCTACAACGATCCGTTGGGCTATGCGGATTTGATTCTGAACGGTGACCCAGAGGAATATTTGAAGAATATGGCTGGAAGCCATGGACTAGAAAGCTAAATGAATGCTGGACATTACCGCTTTTTTGAGCTGGTGATGTCCGGCATTTTTTAGTGTTGCCCGATCAATTTTAATGGAATCTTTATACTTCTGCAATTTTCTTTACGGCTCCTTTATCTATTCCATGCTAATCTTTATGCACACGGATAGGTAAAGGAGCTTTTATGATTCAATATCCTCGTTACAGACAGCACTGTTTTTCTTCTTTTCAGGTCATTATTGCAGGGTTTGCGGCAGTTGATCTGGTGGGCGCATTGCTTCTGATGCTCCCGATCGCTGCACAGCAGCGGTGCGTTACACCGTTCCATGAGGCGCTGTTTACTTCCACCTCTGCCCTTTGCGTGACCGGACTTGTGGTACAGGATACCGGCAGCTACTGGTCGGCATTCGGGCAGAGTGTGATCCTTCTTCTGATCCAGATCGGAGGATTGGGCGTCATTACGGTAGGCGCTGCCTTTGCGCTGCTTTCCGGGCGAAAGATCTCCCTCAAACAGCGCAGCACGATGCAGGAAGCCACCGCTGCCCCGCAGATGGGCGGCATCGTGCGGCTGACAGGCTTTATTCTGCGGATCACCGCCCTGTTTGAATTGGCCGGTGCTGCACTGCTGCTGCCGACATTTTGCGCCGATTATGGATTGCGCGGGATCTGGTATGCACTGTTTCATTCCATTTCGGCGTTCTGCAATGCCGGCTTTGATCTGCTGGGAACAAAGGGTGCAAAATTTGTTTCGCTGACACGGTATGCAGGGGACCCATTGCTTACCACAGTGATCGCGGCCCTGATCGTCTTTGGCGGCCTTGGCTTTCTGACATGGGAGGACATTTGTACATATCGCCTTGACTTTCACCGTTATCGGATGCAGAGCAAAGTGATCCTTGTCACAACGGCGTTTCTTCTGGTGTTGCCGTCGCTGTACTTTTATTGCTTCGAGTTCACGGCAGGCTCTGCCCGGCAGCGCATTTTATTGTCGATGTTCCAATCCGTTACCCCCCGTACTGCCGGCTTTAACACCGCCGATCTTGCTGCGATGGGCAGCACTTCACAGGCATTGATGGTGGTTCTGATGCTGTTGGGCGGTTCGCCCGGCTCCACGGCAGGCGGCATGAAAACCACAACATTTGCCGTTCTGCTGGCCAATATGTGGGCGACCTTCCGCCGCAGAGAAGATGCGGAATTTTTCGGGCGGCGCATAGATAGTTCTGCGGTCAAGAATGCTGCCACGATTGCAGGGATGTATTTGACGCTGTTCTTCCTCGGAGCCTTTGTCATTGCTACGGCAGAGCAGCTGCCGATGTCGGTCTGTTTGTATGAGACTGCTTCGGCTGTGGCAACGGTGGGTCTGACATTGGGTATCACACCGCAACTTGGGATCCTTTCGCAAGGGGTGCTGATCGCACTGATGTTTTTGGGACGTGTTGGCGGATTGACGTTGATCTATGCGGCATTTGGCAGCAGCCCTGCCCACTCTCGTCTGCCGCAGGAGAAAATCGCAATCGGATAAAGGAGACAGGCATGAAATCGATTCTTTTGATTGGACTTGGCCGTTTTGGCCGCCATATTGCGCAGGAACTGAATGAGCTGGGTCATCAGGTCATGGCCATCGACAGCAATGAGGACCGTGTGAACGCTGTGCTTTCCTATGTGACGAATGCACAGATCGGTGACAGCACCAGCGAATACTTTCTGCGTTCCCTTGGCGTTGGCAATTTTGATGTGTGTATCGTAACCATCGGCGGCAATTTTCAGAGTTCGTTGGAAACAACATCACTGCTCAAGGAGCTGGGCGCAAAGCTTGTGGTCTCGCGTGCAGAGCGGGATGTACAAGCCAAGTTTCTGCTGCGCAACGGTGCGGATGAAGTGGTCTACCCGGAAAAGCAGCTGGCAAAGTGGGCAGCGATTCGATACAGCTCCGAACACATTCTGGATTATATCGAGCTGCAGGACGACCACGCCATCATGGAAGTGACGATTCCGCCGGAATGGATGAATCGCACGATCGGCGAGATCAATATTCGAAAAAAGTATAACATCAACATTCTTGCACTGAAAAAAGACGGAAAGCTCGATATGAGCATTACGCCGGATACGCAACTGTGCCGGGATGAAAGTATGCTGGTTTTGGGGAAATATGCATCGATCCAGAAGTGTTTCCGGCTCTAAAAAGATAGGACGGATCGTATGGATGTCGCTTTGTTATTGATGGTTCTTGGAGTCATGTTGAGTGGTTTCCGGGCAGCAGATGCGCTGGATCACATGCGGAAGGAAATCCTTCGACAGGAAGGAAAAAGACGTGGCTGGTGGTCGTGACCATCAAATTGTGCTATACTGTGGGCAAGGCAGGTGATCTTTATGAATCAGAACGACCCACCCACTGAACATATTCTGGCGTGTCTGTCGTCCTCTCCCTCCAATGCAAAGATCGTGCGGACGGCAGCAACGATGGCAAAGGCGTTTGGAGGGACCTTTACAGCTCTGTATGTCCGGACGCCTGACTCGGATCAGATGGGAAAAGAAGACTGTCGGCGCTTGCAGCAGCACATTCGTATGGCAGAGCAGGCAGGTGCCGACATTTCTACGATCTACGGGGATGACATTCCGCAGCAGATCGCAGAGTTTGCCCGCATCTCCGGCATTACAAAAATCGTACTGGGGCGCTCCAGCGTACATCGCCGCCATTTCTGGAGTGGACCATCACTGACTGAAAAATTGACGCTGACTGCGCCTAATCTGGATATTTACATCATCCCGGATGCTTCTGCAGAGAACGGCTACGGTTCAGGACGGAAGCTGTTCACCCGTCCGCTTCTGCCGTCTGTCCGTGATCTGCTGATCACCGCAGGCATCCTGAGCTGCATCACGCTCATCGGCTTCTTTTTCTTACAACTGGACTTTGCACGCTATAATATTATTATGCTCTATATGCTGGGGGTGCTGTTCACCGCATTGTGTACCAGCGGCTACACCTGCGGTGTGCTGGGGTCCGTTGCCAGTGTAGCATTGTACAATTTCTTCATGACCGAGCCATACCTGACATTCCATGCGTATGATCCCGGTTATCAGGTCACATTTGCCCTGATGCTGACCTCTGCAATCATTACCTGCGCCCTGACAACGCGGCTGAAGGATCATGCAAAAATGTCTGCGCAGGCAGCGTTCCGTACAAAAATACTGTTTGATACAAATCAGCTTTTACAGAGAGCAAAAAGCGAGGAAGAAATCCTCTCTCAGACAGCGTCCCAGTTGATGAAGCTGCTGAACCGGAGTCTGATCGTTTACCCGGAACAAAACGGAGATCTTGGGTCAGAACAGGTTTTTGAGATTGATGGGGAAGTGCCGTGTAACATTTTTTCTGCACCGGAAGAACGTGATGCAGCAAACTGGACGTTTGCCAACAAAAAGCGTTCCGGCGCAGGAACGGATAGCTACCCGGATGCAAAGGGGCTTTATCTTGCGCTTCGGACCGGAGGCGGCGTGTTTGGAGTGATCGGGATCGATCTGTCCGAAAAACCGCTGGATGCCTTTGAAAACAGTGTGCTGCTTTCCATTCTGGGCGAAGGTGCGCTGGCCATCGAAAACCGCAGAAACGCGCTGGAAAAAGAGCAAGCTGCATTGCAGGCAAGGAATGAAGAGCTGCGGGCAAACCTGCTGCGCACGATCTCCCATGACCTGCGCACCCCGCTGACCTCCATTTCCGGCAATGCCAGCAATTTGCTTTCCAACGGAGAAACGCTGGATACAGAGACCCGGAACAAGATCTGCACCGATATTTTTGACGATGCGCAATGGCTGATCGGTCTGGTGGAAAATCTGCTTTCCATCACCCGCATTGAGGATGGGCGGATGAATCTGCAGATCTCGCCGCAGCTGATGGACGAAATGATCGAAGAAGCACTGCATCATGTCAACCGGAAAAGCTGCGAACACACCATCACAACACAGTATGGGGACGAGATCCTCCTGGTCAATGTGGATGCACGGCTGATCATGCAGGTCGTTGTCAATCTGGTGGATAACGCCATCAAATACACCCCCGTGGGCTCGGTTATTCAGATTTCGGCTTACCGGAAAGACCATCAGGTCGTAGTGGAAGTTGCAGATAACGGTCCCGGCATTCCGGATCGCGCAAAAGCACAGGTGTTCGAGATGTTTTATACCGGGCAGAGCCGCATCGCAGACAGCCACCGCAGCCTTGGACTGGGCTTGCCCCTCTGCCGTGCAATCCTGACGGCTCACGGCGGAACATTGACCCTGCGTGACAACATTCCAAATGGCAGTGTCTTTTCCTTTGCATTGCCGCAAAGCGAGGTGAACATTCATGAATAAGCCGTCCATTCTGGTCGTAGAGGATGATGTTCCTGTACGGTGTCTGATCACAACGACCCTGAAAACCCACGGCTATAAATATCTGACTGCTTCCAATGGGGAAACGGCGATCATGATGACGACCAGCCACAATCCGGACATCATGCTGCTGGATCTTGGGCTGCCCGATATAGACGGCATCGAGGTCATCCGCAGCGTCCGAACATGGTCGAACCTGCCCATCATCGTCCTGAGTGCCCGGAGCGAAGATTCTGATAAGATCGAGGCACTGGACAACGGCGCAGACGATTATCTGACAAAGCCGTTTTCCGTGGATGAGCTGCTGGCAAGACTGCGTGTAACGCAGCGCCGATTGAATCTGCTGGCTTCTGACGGCATAAACAGTCCGGTTTTTGTCAATGGTCCTTTGAAGATCGACTTCTCGGCAGGCTGCGTCTGGCTGAGCGAGAATGAATTGCATTTGACCCCCATCGAGTACAAGCTGCTGTGTGTGCTGGCGCATAATGTGGGCAAAGTGCTGACGCATACCTCCCTCACGCAGAAAGTATGGGGCAGTACGCAGGAAAATGACATTGCTTCTTTGCGAGTTTACATGGCATCCCTGCGCAAAAAATTGGAACGATACCCGGATGCGCCGCATCTGATCCAGACCCATGTTGGTGTCGGATACCGGATGCTGCGCGCAGAAAATGATGAAGCATAGTAAAAAACAGGGCGCGCCCACCCGGACGCACCCTGCCAAAAGCCACAGACAATAGCGATAAGCTGTAAAAAGAAGCATGGACGCCCCCGAAAAGGAGAGCGTCCATGCTTCTTGCTGTATCCGAATGGAGGAGATTGCGAAATCAGTGATTGTCCGGGCAGACGATTTCCAGCATCTGATCGAAAACCTCTTCCATCTGCCGCACCAGTGTGAACTGGGTGCGGGCGCGGTCGAGGTTGTGATCCGGGCGAGCAATATGGAAATAATGGTCGCCCTCCAGATAGTCAGTCAGAAAACGGATGCCGCATTCCAGCGTCATGAGCCTTGCACCCCATGCAAGGCTCTTTTTTTCTGCCATGCTCATGGATGCCCCGGCAGTGGAGAGATACCCTTTGGCGAACACTTCGTACAGATGCAGGTCAAAATGGACTTTGCTCTGGTCAGGTTCGTCCTCAGCGCAGTCGTTGGCACCGGTGCGGATGGAATCGCCGAAGTCGTAGGCCGAAAGTCCCGGCATCACGGTGTCGAGGTCAATGACACAGATGCCTTTTCCGGTAGCGGCATCGATGAGGACATTGTTGATCTTGGTGTCATTGTGGGTGACGCGCAGAGGAATTTCGCCAGCTGCCAGCTGATTCAGCAGGACATGGCAGTCCTGCTCCCTCGCATGGATAAATTCGATTTCCGACGTGATATTTTTTGCCCGGCCCAGTGCATCGGCGGCGAGGGCTTTTTCAAAATTGGCATAGCGGTTGGGCGTGTCGTGGAAGCGGGCGATGGTTTCGTGGAGGGTGGAGGCCGGGTAATCCTCCAGCTGGTTCTGGAATTTGCCCAGTGTCTCGGCCACGGTGCGGAAGTCGGTTTCGCTGCCGACCTGCTGCAAACAGATGGTATCTTCTACAAAGTCGTAGGCACGCCATGCGCCGCCGTCTGCATCCAGATAGCAAGTCGACCCCGACAAAGTTGGGATGACATTCAGCGTTTCCCGTGCTGGGTCGCCGCCCTCGGCAAGAATTTTCGCCCGCAGATGCCGGGTCACGCCGCAGACATTCTCCATCAGGCCCACCGGGTTAGTAAAGGTATCTGTGTTGATGCGCTGCAAAATAAAGCGTTTGGAATGATCTTCCCGCCAGACCACAAAGGTGTCGTTGATATGCCCCTCACCATAGTGGTGAGCATCGCAGAGCACAGGCCCGCCAAAATCAAAGGCATTTGCAGCAGACTGGAGCAGAGAAAGGGTAACGGATTTCATCATAAATTCCTCGTTTTCGTTATACTTCATGCCGTTTTGTCGGGGCAGGGCGTTTTCCCTGCCGCGTCTGACGGCGGTATTCGTTGGGGGTCATGCCCTCCGCCTTGCGGAAGCACTGGGAGAAATAGCTGGGGGAGGAAAAGCCCATCAGCTCGCTGATCTGCGCCAGACTGTAGCTGGTGTTGCCCAGCATATACTTGCTCTCCTCAATGCGGCGGCGGTTCAGGTAAGTAATGGGGGAAATGCCGTACTCCCGCTGGAAGGTGTGGGCCAGATAGTATTTGTTCAGGTGGGCAAGCTCTGCCAGCAGGTCCAGCGAGATATCCTCGCGGTAGTTGGTGTCCAGATACCGCCTGATCTCCACACACTCCCGGCTGTCGGAGCGGGGCGTTTCCTCTACCTGCAAAGAAAGCGTGGAACACCGCACCAGCCAGATGAGCAGCACTTCCAGCAGGTCCTGACAAACGGTCTCACAGCCGTCTAAGCTGCGGTCGGCCTCGGCCAGCAGCATGTGCAGCAACGTGACCATCCGCTCCCGGTTCTCCCGGCAATTGAAGATGGCGTAGTTCGTATCCGCCTTGCTGAACAAAAACTCCATGCTGGCAACGCCCAGCACGATATACTCCAAGGGCGAGGCGTTCAGGCTAAGCTCGGTATGCTCCACCTGAGGGTTCACAATGACCATATCGTCCGGCTTTACCGGGAACAGCTGCCCGGCAAGGTAGAACTGTCCCTCGCCGCTGAGGCAGTAGAACAGCTCTGTGCAGGAATGGGTGTGGGCAGTGCTGTTCCAATCACCGCCAAATTTGCTTTTGCTGATGTACAGCAGACGGAAGGATTCCCGCGGGGCGGGCGCGTGGCGGATATCAAAGCGCTGGGTACTCATAGATGATCGGCTCCTCCGGGAAACGCAAATTTTCTAAAAACAAACGCAACATTCTGAAAACATTGCCCAAAATTGGTGCGTTGCTTCGTGCACTTTACCCTCATTATAGAGGGAACACACAAAAAAAGCAAGCCCTGATTTTAGGCTAATTTTTATATTTTTGTTTCTCAAGTCCCTTCGGAATATGTCAAAATAGTTACAGGTTGGGGATTGTGCTGAAACTTTTAAAATATTTTTAGCACTTTTGCTGAAAGAATTTTTCAGAAAGCAATATCTATAAAAAATGAAACAACAAACCTCTTGAGCAAGGAAGCGAAAGAATTTATATTGGAGGCAGAAAAACACACAGTCCTTCGGGCAAAGCCTGTTTGCCCGGCTGTGTTTGAACGGAACAAAATGATGGAGGCAACACAGTATGAATCGTATTTCTCGTCGTAATTTCCTGAAGGCGGCCGGCGTTGGCGCCGCTGCACTGGGTCTGGCTGCCTGCGGCGGCTCTTCCAGCTCCACCGCATCCAGCGTGGCATCCTCCACCGCCGCTTCTTCCGCAGCGGCGGCTGCAGACGTTACCATCAAGGTAGCCGCCATCGAGACCGGCTACGGCGCTGATATGTGGAAGAAGGTCGCCGAGGCCTTTACCGCACAGACCGGCATCAAGGTGGACCTGACCACCGACAAAAAGCTGGAGGACGTCATCGGCCCCTCCATGCAGGGCGGCGACTACCCCGACGTGGTCCATCTGGCTACCGGCCGTGAAGCTGCCCTGACCGAGCAGTTCATCAAGGGCAACCTGATCGCCGACATCACCGATGTGCTGAGCATGACCGTGCCCGGCGAGAGCAAGAAGGTGAGCGAGAAGATCGCCGGCGGCTTTACCGACACCTCCCTGACCAACCCCTACGGCGACGGCAAAACCTATCTGGCTCCCATGTTCTACAGCCCCTGCGGCCTGTTCTACAACGCAGGTTTCCTGAAGGAAAAGGGCTGGGACGTGCCCAAGACCTGGGACGAGATGTGGGCACTGGGCGACAAGGCTGCCGCTGAGGGCACCTACCTGTTCACCTACCCCACCACCGGCTACTTCGATGCCTTCTTCTATGCGCTGATGTACGCTGCCGGCGGCCCGGAGTTCTTCAACAAGGCTACCCACTACGAAGAAGGCATCTGGGACACCCCCGAGGCAAAGACCTGCTTTGATATCGTGGCAAAGCTGGCTTCCTACACCAACCCCATCACCCCCGCACAGGCCAACGATCAGGACTTTACCCAGAACCAGCAGCTGGTGCTGGACAACAAGGCCCTGTTCATGCCCAACGGCACCTGGATCGTGGGCGAGATGGCCGAGGCTCCCCGTGCAGACGGCTTTGAGTGGGGCATGACCGCCCTGCCCGCTGTCAAGGCCGGCGGCGATGGTTACAGCTACACCTGGTTCGAGCAGGCATGGATCCCCGCCGGTGCTGAGCATCAGGATGCCGCCAAGCAGTTCGTGGCTTACCTGTACAGCGACGAAGCCTGCAAGCTGTTTGCCGAGAGCGGCGCTATCCAGCCTGTGCTGGGCATCGCCGACAGTCTGGAAGGCGACAACAAGATGTTCTACTCCATCTACGACAACGGCGCAAAGGCCGCCATGGGCAACTTTGCAGCCTTCAGTGCCATCCCCGGCGTGGAAGTGCGCACTGTGTTCTTCGACCCTGTCAACTCTCTGGTGTCCGGCAGCATGACCGAGCAGCAGTGGATCAACGGCATCAAGTCCGCCAGCGACCAGATGCGCGCCAACATCATCGAGTAATTAAGCCCTGCCCAGCGGGGGCGGTTTTTACCGCCTCCGCTTTTTTGGGCTGTACAGTACCATCAAGAAAGGAGCGGTCAATCCCCTATGAGAACGGATAAAAGCCGCAAACGGTTCATATTCCTCTGTGTGGCACCGGCTACCATCCTGTTTTTCCTCTTTATGATCCTGCCCACCCTCAACGTGTTCCGCATGAGTTTGTATGAGCGGGGTGCCTATTCTCCCAACGAGACCTTTGTGGGGCTTAAAAACTTCCAGCATCTGCTGCGGGACGCCCAGTTCATCCGCTCCATGCAGAATATGATCCTGCTGGTGGTGACCGTTACCCTGATCACCTTTGCCTTTGCACTGGTGTTTGCGGCCATCCTCACCCGGGAGAAGATCAAAGGCCAGAACTTTTTCCGCATCATCTTCTACATCCCCAACATCCTGTCGGTGGTCGTCATCTCCGGCATCTTCTCGGCCATCTATAAGCCGGAAAACGGTATGCTGAACAGCATCATCGGCCTGTTCCGCACGATGAGCGATCCCATCCTGTGGAAGGGCGAAAAACTGGTCATCCCCTCCATCATCATTGCCATGGTGTGGCAGGCCATCGGCTACTACATGGTCATGTACATGGCCTCCATGTCTGCCGTGCCCATCAGCCTGTACGAGAGCGCCAATCTGGACGGTGCCGGGCGGCTGACCCAGTTCTTCCAGATCACCATCCCCCTCATCTGGACGAATATCCGCACCACCCTCACCTTCTTTATCATCTCCACCATCAACATGGCCTTCCTCTTCGTCAAGGCCATGACCAGCGGCGGGCCCAACGGCGCATCGGATGTGGCGCTGAGCTATATGTACAGCCAGAAAGACGCTGGCCTGTATGGTTACAGTATGGCCATCGGCGTGGTCATCTTCCTGTTCTCGTTTGCCCTGTCCGCCTGTGTCAACAAGGTTACCAACCGCGATACGCTGGAATTTTAAGGAGGGAAGAAGATGCAGAATACCACCGAAAAATCTTCCCGCTCTGCGGAAGGTCTGTACAAGTTTTTCATCTATTTTGTGCTGGTTCTGCTGGCCGTTACCATCATCGTGCCGGTGGCATGGGTGTTCATGGCCTCCATCAAGCAGAATGCAGAGTTCTACGGCAACCCCTGGGCACTGCCCGCCGGGTTCTACTGGCAGAACTTCGTCAACGCATGGAACGGCGCGAAAATGGGCGAATATATGCTCAACTCGGTCATCGTCACCGCGCTGGCGCTGGCACTGCTGCTGGTCGTTGCCCTGCCCGCCGCCTACTGCCTGTCCCGCTTCCACTTCAAGGGGTGCAAGGTGCTGAACACCCTGTTCATGGCGGGCTTGTTCATCAACGTGAACTACATCGTGGTGCCCATCTTTTTGATGCTGCGGGACAGCGATGTGTGGCTGAAAGGCCATTTCGGCAGCGGCTTTCTGCTGAACAATCTGGTGGTGCTGGCGGTGGTATACGCCGCCACCGCGCTGCCCTTTACCATCTACCTGCTGTCGGGCTACTTTGCCACCCTGCCCCACGATTTTGAGGAGGCCGCCTATATCGACGGTGCAAGCTATTTTTCCACCATGACCCGCATCATCTTCCCCATGGCAAAGCCCTCCATCATCACCATTATCCTGTTCAACTTCCTGTCCTTCTGGAACGAGTATATCATCTCCATGACCCTGATGAGCTCCACCAAGGCACCCCGCACCCTGCCGGTAGGTCTTTTGAACCTGATGCAGGCGCAGCAGAGCGCCGCCCAGTACGGTACCATGTACGCAGGCCTTGTGCTGGTGATGCTGCCCACCCTGATTTTGTACATCTGCGTGCAGCGACAGCTGACGCAGGGCATGACCGTGGGCGGCCTGAAAGGTTAAGGTGACAGACGATGAAAGCATATTGGAAAAACCATCCCGCCCTGCGCATGATCCTGATGCTGGTGCTGTTCGTACTGGCGCTGGTGCTGGTGGTGTCCGGCTGGAAAATGACCGGGCAGCTGGCAGGGCTTGGCATCATGCTGGTGGGCGTAGCGCTGCTGCTGGCTGTGCTGGCGCTGTATAACGCCGCCTACGATTGACCCCCTACGATTCAAAAAGAGGCAAAAGGAGAGTTTCCCATGGATGAAATAAGAAAGACCGGGCGCGTGACCATTCCCACAGACCTGGACGTTGTGCCCGAAACGCTGGAGATCTTAAAAAAGTGGGGTGCCGATGCCATCCGCGACTGCGACGGCACCGACTTTCCGCAGCAGCTCAAGGATGCGGACGCCAAGATCTACTCCACCTACTATACCACCCGCAAGGACAACGCATGGGCAAAGGCAAACCCGGACGAGGTACAGCAGTGCTACATCATGACCGGCTTTTACACCGCCCCCGGCGATACCGTGACCATCCCGCTGATGAAGGGCATCAGCCCGGAGTTGATGCAGGTGAACACGAACGACGACATCACCCGCTGGTGGGAGGTTATGGATCGCACCACCGGGCAGCCCGTGCCGCCGGAGCAGTGGAGCTACGCCGACGGCAGTGTGACCGTACAGGCCGTACCGTTCCATGAATATACCGTCAGTTTTCTGGCTTACCTCATCTGGGACCCGGTGCACATGTACAACGCTACCACCAACGGCTGGACGAACTTTGAGCACCAGATCACTTTTGATGTGCGTCAGCCCAAGACCCACAAGTATTCCATGGAGCGCCTGCGCAAGTTCATTGCAGAGCACCCCTATGTAAACGTCATCCGCTACACCACCTTCTTCCACCAGTTCACCCTGATCTTCGACGAGCTGAAGCGGGAGAAGTTCGTGGACTGGTATGGATACTCTGCTTCGGTCAGCCCTTATATCCTCAACCAGTTTGAGCAGGAGGTGGGCTACAAGTTCCGCCCGGAGTACATCATCGATCAGGGCTACTATAACAACCAGTACCGGGTGCCCAGCAAGGAATTCCGGGATTTTCAGGCCTTCCAGCGCCGCGAGGTGGCAAAGCTTGCCAAGGAGATGGTGGACATCACCCACGCGTGCGGGTGCGAAGCCATGATGTTCCTCGGCGACCACTGGATCGGCACCGAACCTTTCATGCCGGAGTTCAAGACCATCGGACTGGATGCCGTAGTGGGCAGCGTGGGCAACGGCTCCACCCTGCGCCTGATCTCTGACATTGAGGGCGTGAAGTACACCGAGGGCCGTTTCCTGCCGTACTTCTTCCCCGACACCTTCCACGAGGGCGGCGACCCGGTGCGGGAAGCCAAGGAGAACTGGGTTACAGCCCGCCGCGCTATCCTGCGCAAGCCCATCGACCGCATCGGCTATGGCGGCTATCTGAAACTGGCCTTGCAGTTCCCGGAGTTCGTGGACTACGTGGAGAGCGTCTGCAACGAGTTCCGCGAACTGTACGAGAACATCAAGGGCACCACACCCTACTGTGTCAAGCGAGTGGCCGTGCTGAACTGTTGGGGTAAAATGCGGGCTTGGGGCTGTCACATGGTGCATCACGCCCTCTATTACAAGCAGAACTATAGCTATGCCGGTGTCATTGAGATGCTGTCCGGTGCGCCCTTTGATGTGAAGTTTATCAGCTTTGAGGATATCAAGAACGACCCGCATCTGCTGGATTCGTTGGATGTCATTATCAATGTCGGCGATGCCGACACCGCACACACCGGCGGCATCTGGTGGGAAGACCCGGAGATCTCCTCCGCTATCCGCAAGTTCGTCTGGAACGGCGGCGGCTTTATCGGCGTGGGTGAGCCTTCCGGTCACCCGTATCAGGGCCACATTCTCCAGCTTGCCAGCGTGCTGGGCGTGGAGGAAGAAAACGGCTTCACCCTCAACTACGACAAGTACAACTGGGAGGAGCACCCCGACCACTTTATCTTGCAGGACGCCGACCAACCCGTGGACTTTGGCGAGGGCAAAAAGAACATCTACGCCCTTGAGGGCACCGAGGTGCTGGTGCAGCGGAACAAGGAAGTGCAGATGGCCGCCCACGACTTCGGCAAGGGTCGTGCCGTGTACATCAGCGGTGTGCCTTACAGTTTTGCCAACAGCCGCACCCTGTACCGCGCTATCCTGTGGAGTGCCCACAGCGAGGAGGAACTGCATACATGGTTCAGCTCCAATTATAATGTAGAAGTTCACGCCTACGTCAAGAACGGCAAGTATTGTGTGGTGAACAACACGTACGAGCCGCAGGATACCACCGTTTACACCACAGACGGCAGCAGCTTTGCTCTGCATCTGGATGCCAACGAGATCAAGTGGTATGAGATCTAAGTTCTCCTTTTCATAAACGAACACAAGGGGCAGCTCTGTTACCAGAGCTGCCCCTTGTGTATATGGGAAGAATGCCTGCGAATATCAGAATTTCATCGGAAGTGCGTCTTTTCTGCGCTTGCCGTTGTAGGCGGTGTATCATCAGCCGATGGACCTGTGCAAAGGGGTGCGGATGAGCGCAACCAGCGACTTTGCAGCCTGCAGGTTTTGCTAATAAAAACCTTGAACCGAAACAACTCATGTGTGTACGCCTCCTATCAAATTTTTGTGTAATTTTATATAGCTTTTGGGGAATGTGCTGATTATATCCTAAAAATTTGTATACTTCAATACGTTAAAGAAAGTTTGGAGAACCATTCAAAGAAATGCTCTGAACAAAAGCGGAATACGGTTATTTTGACATAGCAACGCTACTTATATAGAGTGAAGCACTACTTATAAATAGTGGTGTCAGGAATTGAGATTTTGTGATACCAAAAAAGACACCCTCGCTTTTGATAGGAATCTCATGCAGGGATGTCCTTATCTCAACGCGAAGGTGTCTTAATAACGAGGGTCAGATGCCACGGAAGGTAAAGGTGAACTCCACAGGCTTAGTCACATCAGGAATATACTCCGGGTGGACATTGGCACCCCAGCTGTCATCACCGCCGACGCCCATCTGCTCGCCGATGGCACGAATCACCGTGTAATGGACCGGGGGCAGCTCGTAGGGATGCTTGGCACTCTCCATTTCATGGGGAGTGTAGGGCAGCGCAGAGAAGAACATGGGCTTTGCGGCATCTGCGGTAAACAGCAGCCCGCGACCCTTGCGGTCCACTACCTTTGCCCAGCGCACAGCGGTCTTTGCACCGCACTCCTGCGGCACAAGGTACTGCGCCATGTTGTCTGCGACCTTGTTCTGGTAAATGCCCAGCTTTGCACCATGCTGACGATCCCAGTAGGTCTCCGCAGGGCCGTTTCCGTACCACTCCACCGTGTCGTAGTCAGCATCGATCTTGAACAGTACGCCGAACTCCGGCATTGCTGCAAGTCCTTCCACCGGGTCATAGTGCAGGGTGGTCTGGATGCGGCCATCACCGAACACACGGTACTGCAGGCTGCACTCTGCTGCGGGGCTGGTCTGGAGGTTATAGAGATAGGTCACGACCACGCTGTCGGCTTCCACCTCGCAGGTGGGGTTCTGGAGGATGGTGCCGCCATGAACAGACGGGATCTCCTTGCCGATGCCCTTGGCGGTAGCGTACAGGCTTGCCAGCTTCCACTGACCGCGAACGCCGCCCATGTTGTTGCCGCAGTCGTTGTCGGTGGGAGCGCGCCAGAAGTTGGGACGGGGAATCTCCTGAATCATCTCCTTGCCGGCATAGCGGTAGGAAGTCAGACCGCCGTTCAGATCGGAGAACAAAACATCGAAATTCTCACCCCGGACACCGATGTTGTGTGTACCGTGCGTAACGGTAAACGGCGTGACCTTCTTGCTGGGAATGGAACGAACCACAGCGATCACACCCTGTCCAAAGGCGACTTCGTGACCCTTCTTTGCCCAGCTGGTGTCCTCCTTCAAACGGAAGCTGATGGTCACTGCATATTCACCAGGGAGCGCAGGAACCATAAACGGCAGTGGGAAGCTGGAACGCTCTTCGGGAGCAACATCAATATTGGTCAGTTCCTGCTGCTGATACAGCTTTCCATCACGGTGCAGCAGAGCAACGCAGTCGAAAGCATCCGTAGAGGTGAACAGGTTCTTGTTCCAGACTTCAAAGCCAGAATTGTCGATGGAAACAGCGATATTCTGATAGCAGAACTTGACCTCCTGCATCTTGGGAGAAGGAGCACGATCACCACCGTAGGCAATGCCGTTTCCGCTGAAATTATAGTCGGTAGGACGCTCACCGAAGTCGCCGCCGTAGGCTTGGAACCACTTGCCGTATCGGTCTTTTTTCCAGATGGACTGGTCGATGTAATCCCAGATAAAGCCGCCCTGATAGCCGCAGTCCTTCTGGTCGGCAAGTTCCGTGTACTTGTGCAAAGCACCGTTGGAGTTGCCCATAGCATGAGAATATTCGCACTCGATATAAGGCCGCTTATCGCCCTGTGCCAGATACTCTTTAATGTCCTTCACAGTGCTGTACATATGGCTCTCGATATCGGTGGTTTCGAGGAAGCGGGGATCATTGACCACACCTTCGTAATGCACCAGACGGGTGTCATCAAAGCGGCGGACCATCTCGGCCATCTGGAGCAGAGTCTCGCCGCCAAACGATTCGTTGCCCAGAGACCAGATCAGAACAGCAGGATGGTTTTTGTCACGCTGGTAAGTGGAATTCATGCGGTCAAACAAGACAGCTTTCCACTCCGGCTTATCATTGGGCAAAACGCCCTCGATGCCGCGAATGCCCGCCTGATGGATGTCCCATGTGCCATGGGATTCCAGATTGTTCTCTGCGATCATATACAGACCATACTCGTCGCACAGGTCGTACAGTGCATCCTGATTCTGGTAATGGCTGGTACGGATGGCATTGATGTTGTTCTGCTTCATGGTGATGATGTCCCGAAGCAGTTCCTCATGGGTGTGTACGCCCACAGCACGACCCGTAATGGAGCTGAACTCATGACGGTTGGCACCCTTGAACACGATGCGCTTGCCGTTGAGCAGCATCCGATTGTTCTTCAGCTCGAACTTGCGGAAACCGACTTTCTGCCCAGTCACCTCTACCAGATGGCCTGCATCGTCCAGCAGCTCAATTTCCAGTTCATACAGAGCCGGGTCCTCTGCACTCCACAGGTGGGGGTTCTCCACCGCATGGCTGAACAGAGCAGAACCGCCGTTCAGTGCAATTTTTTCGGAGAACACTTCCAGCTCACTGCGGCGCAGGGTCAGACGGGCTGCGCCCTTACCCTCCACCTGCAATGCAACTTCCAGCGTGGAATGAGTAAAATCAGCCCCGGCAAACAGCGTTTTGACGGATATATCTTCCAGATGCACGGTGGGGATGGCGTACAGCCACACGCTGCGGAAGATGCCGGAGAAGCGGAAGAAGTCCTGATCTTCGCACCAGCTGGAGGAAGTCCACTTGAACACCTGCACAGCAAGTTTGTTCACGCCCGACTGGAGATAGGGAGTCAGATCGAATGCGTGTGCGGAGAAGCTGTCCTCGGTGTAACCCACATAAGACCCGTTCAGCCAAAGAGCCATGCCGCTTTCCACACCCTCGAACTCGATGTGGACGGGCTTGCCCTGCATGGATTCCGGCAGCTCGAAGTATTTTACATAGCTTGCCACCGGATTGAACCACTGCGGGATCTCACCCGGCTGTACTTCTTCACGGCCATCCCACGGATACTGAACATTCGCGTACTGGGGAATGTCGTAGCCCTCCATCTGGATGTGTGCCGGAACATGAATGTCATCCCAGCCGCTGCAATCGTAATCTGTCTTTTCAAAGCCGGGGATGGCACTGGTGTAGTTCTTTGCGTAGGCGAATTTCCAGATACCGTCCAGCTTCAGCGCCAAAGAAGAGGAGCCTGTCCGATATTCTTCGCGGGAAGCGTAAGTACGGAAACTTGCATGAGCATTCAGCACGTTTTCCTTGAAAAAGGTGGGGTCTTTTACTTTTGCAAAATCAAATGCAGCCATAGTATTTCCTCATTTACCTTTTATAATTTTATAATATTTCTCCAGCCTCCCCGGAGGAATCGCTGGATTCCTCCGGGGAACAGCAGATGAAGGAGAAATGATAATGGCTTGTTATCAGACTGCTGCACGCAGTTTTTCATTTGCTTCTTCGACCTTCATACGAGAGAGAAGGAAGGTGATGATAGCATCCAGAGCAAACGGAATCACCAGATACATGATCTTCAGCATATTGATGCAGGAACCCGGCTGAACTGTCAGAGCGCTGTCAAAATGGCTTGCTGCCAGCAGCCAGCCGGTGATGGCAGTACCCAGACCGCCGCCCAGCTTCACACCGAGAGAAGTGCAGGAGTACATCGTGCCATCCACGCGCTTATGCTTCGTCAGCCAAGTATATTCAGAGCAAGCAGCAATCGCAGCGTTCATATCGCCCTGCCAAGGACCCTGACCAAGAGCTGCGATTGCAGTAAAGAGCAGCATCAAGGTCACATTGCCGCTGCCCATGTAACCAGCTACAGCAACCAGTGCACGAGAAATCGTTGCCAGAGTATAGCTCATTACATTCAGCTTATACATTCCATTCCACTTTGCAACCAAGGTCGGGGTGAACACCAGTGCGATGATCAGAGGAATGTTGATTGCCCAAGAGAATACACCGAACAGATTCTGGTTGCCAAGGATGTAGGTTGCATAGTAGGTGCCCATGCTGATCATGGCACCGTAGATCTGCTGCAAAATGTAGGTGACGCAAATCATCATATAATATTTGTTACCAGCAAGCAGCTTTGCAGCCTGAACCAGATTATACTTTTCGTCCTGCTCGATTTCCTTTTTGTCGGTGGTATCCACCAATTCGCCTTCCGGCAGTTCCTTCACGGAGAAAACGGAGAGGGTGTTGACAAGCAGACCGATGATGGCGTAGATGATTGCAACAGTGCGCCAACCGGCAGCACCACCGCCCAATGCCGTAACAGCACCCAGCGTAATGGACTGGATGAGCAGGCTGGTGGCAAAGGCGAACATGAAACGCCAAGAACCCATCTCGACCTGTTCGGCACTGTTCTTTGTGATGAGAGCAGTCAGTGCAGAGTAAGCAATGTTGTTGGCAGTGTAGAATACAGCGTTCAGCAGAGTATACGCGATCAGGAACCATGCGTACTGTGCAAACTGTCCCAGATTGGTCGGGATGGCGAAAATTGCCACCAGCGTAATGGCACAGCCAATGTAGCCGTACAGCATCCAAGGACGGGCTTTGCCCATCTTAGAATGCGTTTTGTCAATCAAAGAACCAAAGAAAATGTCCGTCACACCGTCCAGCAGTTTGGAAACTGCAATCAGAGTGCCGACAATACCGGGATTCAGGCCAACGGTGTTGGTCAGATAGATCATGACGAAGGAGGACAGGAATGCATACACCACGTTGCCTGCAATATCGCCTGAACCATAGCCGACTTTATTATACCACTTTAGATAACGTTTCTCGGTCATTGTGCTTTCTCCCATCTTGCTTGTTTTGTGTGGGCGCAACCAATCTGCTGCGCACTTCAGACTGGAATTCTCATTACGCAAGTTGCCCAAATCTCTTGCGTTTCGTCTGAAAATATTATAGAATCTAATGGAACGAAAAGATATAGACAAGATGGAACAAAATATGCACAAAATCAAAGAGTTTGTAATTTTTTGATAGAACATTTCTCAAATCACTGTAAAATCATCTGAAGATGAGGAGGACGCAGGAATGTATTTCAACTCAGGATATTTGAACAACTCCCGTTTGGATTTCAAAGACTACTCAAAGCCGCTGGTCGTAGGCAGTTGCGGCACTTATCGCTTGAAAAAACGCCCTAAGCTGCCTACTTTTTGGGCAAAGGGTCGCAGAGACTATCAAATCCTCTATGTGGCATCTGGTAAAGCACACTTCTGGTTCGATGGTGTTGAGGAAGTGGTGACTTCTGGACACATGGTGCTTTATCAGCCGAAAGAAATCCAGAAGTATGTCTACTATGTAGAAGATCATCCAGAGGTGTTCTGGATTCACTTTACAGGATATGATGTCAAAAACATCCTGGACTATCACGGAATCCCCTTGGACAAGCACGTTTTTTACAGCGGCACACTGCCGGATTACAAAATGCTGTTCCGAAAGATCATCCGGGAGCTGCAACAATGTGAATATGGCTATGAAGACTATATTGCTTCTCTCTTCAACATCATTCTGCTTTTAGTAAGCAGGCAACAGCAGGAAAGCGAGAAAACAACTACAAGCATGCCCGAAGAGATCGAAGCCGCCGCTGCCTACTTTAACGAGAATTATAACACAAAGGTCAGTGTGGACGATTACGCAGAATCGCTGCATATCAGTACGAACTGGTTTATCCGTAATTTTAAGCAGTACATGAAAATAAGCCCTGCACAATACATCCTGTCCCTTCGGATGGTAAATGCACAAAGCTTATTGGAGAACACCGAATACAATATTGGAGAAATTGCAGAGATCGTAGGGTATGATAACCCACTCTATTTTAGCCGGGTATTCAAGAAAGAGTATGGTGTCAGTCCGGCACAGTACCGAAAGAATCTGGAAGAATCTACTGAAAAATGAGAAAGATTCCTTATAAATAAGGAGAGCAGAACCATGCCGATAAAAAATGCAATCCACAGCCAACAAGTCTACGACCCAACGGATGAATCCATCATGGCAGAGCAGGAACTTTGCATGGAGCGGCTGTATGATTACAACCATAAAAACAGAAAATCTTGCAACAAACCAGTGATTTGCTGCGTTATCTGGATAAAAGGGTTTATAGAAAGGAGCCGAAGATAGTGAAAAAACTGGTAGTAGACGTTGGTAGTATGCTAGTTGTACAGTATTTGATATTTTTCTTTGTTGAAATAAGATTAGGGGAACAAGCGACCTTTACAAAGTTTATAACTAACAATTATATCCTTACTTTTTGGATAATTTATCTTGCAAGTCGGATTGTGAATTACAAAATTAAAAAGCCCCGAAATGAGAAATAAATCTAAAAAGGAGCGTTTCGGATGAGAGCAAGAAAAATTGTGTTAATGTTTGCGGTAATAGCGGTGCTACTAATTATAATATTGGGCAGGCCAATAACGACTGATGCTCCACAAATTATGGGCAGTAAAGAAATTGAAGATGCACTTAATGCAGCATCCGAATTAGATGAGCAAAATGTTGTTCGTGTTGATATTCCAGACGGAAATGGCGGGTATAAAACGTTACAAGGAGAGGAAGCTAGAGAACATTATAGCAAAGCAGTAGAGCAAACACAAAAAGAGCTTTTAGATGATTTATACAAAGAAAACTCAAAGGAATCGATTAAATGAATGATAGAGGACTGTTGTTTTGCCTTGGATATTTTAATTAAAGGTCAATTTTCTACTCTGCCATGGTTGAAGCCGAGCGAGAGATGATGCTCAATCTCACTACCCAGCACAAGCTGGGCATACTCCAAAGGCTTATCACATAATAGCCAGTCCCCAGCTCCAAAACTACTTTTAGAGGGTATACAAGGAGGTCTCTTTATGTTAGAACATTTTTTCAAATCGCTAGTCGCAACAGTTTCTGACCCTTACCAATGCAATCGCATTACAGATGCGTTGGCGGCAGCTGGAATTAAATTCTATTGTAAATCCAAAGATGTCAATCGGCATAACACATTTGATCAAGCGAGAATTGGAACTCTCGGCATAAAACCGAGGTATGTCACAGAGGTGTTTGTGGACAAAGAAAATGCTGATATGGCTCTGCACATTATACATACCCTGTCATAAGCCCGGAGTTTCCCTGCAAACATTCCGATATAAAAAGGACGCTGCCGCCTCTGGGTGAGAGGTTGCAGCGTCCTTTTGGTATCAGAGGGCAAATGGTCTGTCAGACCGAACGGCTCTCAGCGAATTGGATACTTTTAGCTTGCGTCTTTCTGTTCGTCAAGAATGCGCCAGCCGTCCATCAGGTCTGAATTTTCCATAATAAAGGTGTGGGCAGTATCCTGTCCCCACGAGTTGTCGTATTTCAGCATCAGATAATCGCTCAACTCGGTTCGATTTTTGAACTTCAACAAGCGATACGGCTCCTGAAAAGCAACCTTTTCGACAAAATATACCGCATCCGATGTGGGAAGCATAACGCCGACATGACCGATCATAAGAGAATTGTCCGTTTCAGAGAATTGGTCGTGCAGGACTACGGAGACAAGACGAATCTTATCATCTTCCGCGAAAGAGAGACCGCGTTTCTTCCATTCCTGCTGAATCGTTTTCAAATGGGTAGGAATATCGGTCGTACTGGTGGTTTTAACTGGGGCGAACAGCGCATCAAACTTTTGCCGTTCGTCGCCGCAAAGGGACTCCGGGTCAGAATCCAGCGTTTCATAGTCCATAAACAGGGTGTCCTCGGCTGAGTCAAGGTCTGCCTTGCCCGTGACAGTGATAAAATCACCGAACAGCCCACAAGCGGTGATTCGACAGTTCCAGCCGGGGAAGGTGTCATATTTTTCCGTCCATGCGTCCTGCATGGAGTAAGGATCGTATTTCAGATCCAAAGGCTTGGCGTTTTCAAAACCTGTGGTGAGCCATGCCGGGTCCACAGCATTGTTGAACTTTTGCACATGATCAAAGAAGGTCTGTATCCGCAGGTCGGATACGCCGGCATCCTGCAAAAGCTTGGAAAGAAGAGCTTGTGTATCCGAATCTGCCAAATTGGAGTATTCGATTTGCTGAAGGACAGGCTGAGAAGTTTTTTGAGTGCAGCCTCCTGCCAGAAGCGCACCGCAAAAAAGTGCAGCGGTGCAGACAAGAAAAGTTCGACGTTTCAAAAATGGTCACCTCGTTGTGTTTTTCGGAAAGTTTCTTTGAGTGCCGGAGTCTCAACCATAAGCGAAGAGAGCAACGCCGTTGGTCTCGTAACGAATGGTATCACAGATAAACAAAGAAAATCAATGACTTCTGTCGTATTTGACCATATATAATGTTGCAGTAGCCATATCCCATACGGCTAACGTCCATTTGGGGAAAGACAATGCGGCAGTTTTCTGAACGATTTTCTTCATGTCGGACACAACAGGAGTATACCCAAGTTGGAATAAGAATTTTCCGTTTTTTCAGAATGGAAGGTTCAAATCGCTTTCCAGATAGACGGACCAAACAGAAATAATCCGAACTTGTTTCCGATAGGAGATGGGTTCGGATTATTTATTTTCTTCGGAAAATTAGCGTTTGGGAAGCAATGAAAGCCCCAGTGGGGCTTTTAAGCGACGGAACGGTCTGCGTTAGCAGATGGAGGAGCTTTGCCCCGACAAGTTCCATGCAGGTGTCCGTGGAAGATGAAATCCGAAATCATAGATTGGTCGATATAAGCTACAACATGATTTCAGGAGGACATGAACATGAAGTACGATGCAAGAGCTTGTCATTTCAATATGGACACCGGGTGCGTGGAACTGCTGCTCCGGGATGGGAGAATGATCTCCATCGACTGTACCGGGGTCGAGGATGCGTTGGATGTGACCATGGCGCAGAGATCGGAGTTAGACTATCTCATCTACAATGACCCACTTGGCTATGCGGATTTGATTCTGAATGGCAATCCAGAAGAATACTTAAAAAACGTAACCGGGAGCCATGGGTTAGAAGATTAAGAAAAATGCCGTTCCAAAAGCAACTGGAACGGCATTTCTTATTTTTCGCTATTCGGAAGCTTCTGTCCTCGCAACTCCTGCCGGATGGCACGGAACTGCTCCGGCACATCCGCATCGGTCATCGCACTGGGGACATCCACTGTCCCAGCGGCTTTGGCGGCTTCATAGAACCAGCATTTATACTCCACGGTTTCCAGCGTGTGCTGTAACTGCTGGATCTGCTGGGTGAGCACCTCCCGCTGATGCCGGAACATTTCCAGCCGGGTGTCAATGGTGTCGTCTCCCTGCATGGAAAGCTCAATATACTGCCGGATATCCTTGATGGACATTCCGGCTTTTTTCATGCAGCGGATGACCTGCAGCCACTCGAAGTCGTTTTCCCGGAACATCCGAATGCCGCCGGAGGAACGCTCCACAAAGGGAAGTAACCCTTCTTTGTCGTAGTAGCGCAGGGTGGAGGCAGGTACGCCCAGCTTTTGTGCCATTTCGCCTACGGTATAAATCATCTGAAACCTCCGTTTTTTTTCAAAAAGCCCTTGACTTAAAGCGTGCTTTAAGTTGTATGATAAAATCAAACTTCAACAACATCATAATGCGGATGCACTCCGCTGTCAAGGAGGTTCCTATGATCAAGAAGGTATTGATTTTGTCTGGCAGTCCCCGGAAGGGCGGTAACTCTGATATTCTATGCGATGAATTTCTGCGTGGAGCGCAGGATGCCGGGCACAAAGCAGAAAAGATCCGAGTCGCTGAGAAAAAGGTGGCTCCCTGTTCCGGCTGCTACTACTGCAGCACCCACGGCGGAGCCTGCGTCCACAAGGATGATATGGCAGACATCCTGCAAAAGATGATCGATGCCGATGTCATTGTGCTGGCAAGCCCGGTATACTTCTACTCCATCAGTGCCCAATTGAAGGCAGTGATTGACCGTACCGTGGCACGGTGGCTTGAGGTCAAAGACAAGGAATTTTACTACATCACCACCATGGCAGACGAGGAAAAAGCCTCTGCGGACACTACGCTGGCCTGCTTCCGGGGCTATGCAGACTGTGTGGAAGGTGCCGCGGAAAAGGGAGTCCTTGTAGCATGTGGCGTTTACGAGCCGGGTGCGGTGCGAAACACCTCTGCAATGGCACAGGCTTACGAGATGGGGAGGAACGTATAATGGCAGTGAAACAGACCGCAGGGCGTGATGCTCTGGGCGAATTTGCACCAAAATTTGCAGAACTTAACGATGAGGTACTATTCGGGCAGGTGTGGAGCCGAGAGGATAAACTCTCCCTCCGGGACCGCAGCCTTGTGACGGTGGTGGCACTGATGGCGCAGGGACTGACGGACTCCTCGTTTCGGTATCACCTGACGGCAGCAAAAAACAACGGCATTACCCGGCGTGAGATTGCAGAGATCCTGACCCATGCGGCATTTTATGCAGGCTGGCCCAAGGCGTGGGCGGCTTTCCGCATGGCAAAGGAAGTCTGGGCAGAGGACGCTGCAGAGGATGCCAAGGCAAAGCACCAGAGTGAAATGGTGTTCCCCATCGGTGCATCCAACGACGGTTTTGCGCAGTATTTCAGCGGAAAAAGCTATCTGGCACCCTTGTCCACCGCACAGGTTGGCATTTACAACGTCACCTTTGAGCCGGGCTGCCGGAACAACTGGCACATCCACCATGCCGCAAAGGGTGGCGGGCAGATCCTTCTCTGCGTGGCAGGCCGGGGCTACTATCAGGAATGGGGCAAAGAGCCGCAGGAGCTGCATCCGGGCGATGTGGTGAACATTCCACCGGAGGTCAAGCACTGGCACGGTGCTGCACCCGATTGCTGGTTCTCTCATCTGGCAGTGGAAGTACCCGGCGAAGGCACCTCTAACGAGTGGTGCGAGCCGGTGCCGGAAGAAACCTATAAGGAGTTGCGGTGATAAACACAGGATCATCTCAGCAGGGAGGCTTTTATATGAACTATATCACATTGAATAACGGCGTAAAAATGCCCCAGCTTGGCTATGGGGTCTATCAGGTCTCGCAGGAGGAATGCGAGCGCTGTGTACTGGATGCTTTGCAGGTGGGCTACCGCTCCATCGACACGGCACAATCCTACTTCAACGAAGAGCAGGTGGGCACAGCGATCGAAAAATCCCGTGTGGATCGCAAAGATATTTTTCTGACCACCAAGGTCTGGGTTGAGCATTACGGTTATAAGGAGGCCAAGGCATCTGTGCTGGAATCCCTGCGTAAGCTGCGAACGGATTATCTGGACCTTTGTTTGTTGCACCAGCCGTTTGCTGATTACTACGGCGCATGGCACGCCTTGGAGGAGCTATATGAGGCGGGCAAGATTCGGGCCATTGGCGTGTCCAATTTTTATCCTGACCGCCTCGTTGATCTGTGCAGCTTTGCTCGTATCAAACCCATGGTGAATCAGGTAGAGGTGCATCCGCTGCACCAGCAGGGCAAGGCAAAGGAATGGATGGAAAAATACGGCGTTCAGATGGAGGCATGGGCTCCCTTTGGCGAAGGTCGGAGTCAGATGTTCACAAACCCTGTGCTGGCCGAAATCGGCGCAAAATACGGCAAAACCGTGGCACAGGTCATTCTCCGCTGGCATTTGCAGCGGGGCGTGGTGGTCATCCCAAAATCCACCCACAGGGAGCGGATGCAGGAAAATCTGGAAGTGTTCGACTTTACGCTGTCCTCTGAGGACATGGAAAGGATCGCCGCACTGGATACCAAAACCAGTGCCTTCTTTGCTCACGACGACCCTGCAATGGTGGAATGGTTCGCCCAGATGGTGGAACAGCGCAAAACCAACCACGATGCAGCCAAGGAGAAAAAGAACCGGTAAATGCGTTTTGACGTACACCCAACCACGATGAAACAAAAATAGGGTGCGCCCTGAATAGGACGCACTCTGTCTCGCAATTCACGATTTGATTCGTTGGCAACAACCGTGAATTGCATATCGCAAACAGGGCGTTCCCCATCGGGAACGCTCTGTTTCTCTTTGTTTGTGGGCTGGCCTCATTTGATTTTGACCACAATGCGGGTGGCTTTATATTGCGACAAAAAGCGGACAGCCGTTTTGTGGCTGCCCGCCGGGGATATGAAATGGTTTATCTGTCATGCGATCTTATAATTTATATTGCATAAAATTGCCATTGTGAACAAACCCAAAATTGGAATATACCTATTTTATATACGCTCCAGTCCTCCGTAAACTGCGCTTTATCGCGCCTAAAGAGACAGCGCTTTCGCCTGAATTACAGAATATACTCCATCTGCCGTTCCTTGGTTTTCATGCCCATTTTTTCGTAAAAGTGTTCTGCCGAAGTGTTCCCCGCCCAGACGTTCAGGGTTACCTCATAGCACCCTAGCACTTTTGCTTGCTGCTTTACATATTCAAACAGGCTTTCCCCGATGTGTTGCCCGCGCGCCTGCTTGTCAATGCAAAGGTCATCAATGAACAGCGACTTGAAGGGCACCATGTTGGTGGAGAAAGGCTGCTCCTTCAGCTGACAGAAGACATAACCCATGCACACATCATCCTCGTTCACGGCAACATAGATGGGCTTATCCTCCTGCTTCAGAAGCTCTGCTAACTCACAGACAGTGTATTTTGTGGTGCCGGGAATAAAAATATCCGGGCGGATCTCTGCATGAATTTGCAGCACCTGCCCCAGCAGCGCAAGCAGTCTGGGAATGTCTTTTTCCTCGGCTTTACGAATGTTCATTTTTTTGCTCCTTCCATTTTTTGGATTTTACATTTCCAGTATACCACATCGGGCGGCGCAGGAAAAGAGAAAATGCAAACCGTCCGAGGGGCGCAAACAAAAACGCGAGCGGCCAAAGCGGTCGTTCGCGTTTTTATGTGTTGGGCAGATCGCTTAAACCAGATACGGGTCCAGCAGAGCGTCCACCTCTTTTCTGCGCTTGGGGGAGGGCTTTTTCACGGCACGGCCGCGGCAGACCACCACTTCCAGATGTTGCAAAGCCCGCAGATCCTCCAGCGGGTTTTCGCGGGTCACGATAAAGTCTGCACTCTTGCCGGGTGCGATAGAGCCGGTCACATCGCCGATGCCCGCCAGCTGCGCGTTGCGCAGGGTGGCCGTGTAGAGGGCGAAACGGTTGCTCACGCCGCAGTATTTGTGGAAGTAGCACAGCTCCCGCCAGAAATCGTACTGGGTAATATAGGGGCAACCCACATCGTTACCCAAGCCCACCGGGATGCCGTTTGCCAGCGCAGTCTTGGCACTCTCGACCACACCGTCAAAGACGATCTTTCCGTTATACTGGTCTTTTTCCGATGCGCCCGAAACGGCAGTGTCAAACAGTGCGTAGGGCAGCGCAGGGGAGATGGTCGTGCACAAAAATGCGCCCCGCTCCTTGTACAGACGCACCGTCTCCTCGTCCATTTTTGCGCCGTGCTCGATGGAATCCACGCCGTTTTCCAGCGCAGCCTTCACGCCCGCAGGGGATTCGGTGTGGGCGGCAACAGTGTAGCCCAGCTTGTGGGCTGCATCGCAGACGGCTTTGATCATCTCCGGCGGCATCTTCATCTCGCCGGGGGTGCCCTTTTCGGTGGCGTCCAGCACGCCGCCGGTGATCATCAGTTTGACAAGGTCTACCTTCTGTTCACTGGCCTTTTTCAGCTGTGCCAGCGCTTCGGCGTTGTTGTGTGCCGCCACTGCTACTGAGCCTGCCATGTGCCCGCCCGGCACCGAGATGCCCTCGTTAGCGGCCAGAATGCGGGGTGCCAGCACCTTCCCGGCGGCGCTGTCGTCCCGGCAGCGGGTGTCAAAGTCCGCAATGCCGCCCACAGTGCGCACGGTGGTCACGCCGCCCAGCAGTTCCAGCTTAGCATAGCTGCATACCAGCCGGTAGGCGATGGCGCGGGTCAGTCTGTTGCTCAGGATCTTACGCACCAGCGCCGCATTGTCCCGGGGCTTTGCGCTGGGCTTGCCGTTGCCCGCCAGATGGACGTGCAGGTTGATGAGCCCCGGGCAAAGATACCCGCCGCGCAGATCGATGACCTCGTAGCCGTCAAGGTTTGCACCCGCATCTGCGATAGCGGTGATCTTGTCGTTCTCGGTCAGCAGCACCTTGCCCCGTACCGGTTCCATCTGCTCGGTGCCGTCCAGAAGGATGCCGTTTGTGTATGCGCGCTTCATGTGTTCCATCCTCTTTCCGTTGTATTTTTAGAGTGCAGACTGCCTTATCCGTCCAATTTCTCCTGTGCCCGGTATTGCAGCGCTTCCAGCAGGGAGTCCTCGTCCAGCAGGGTCTTGCCGGCAAGGTCGGCCACGGTGCGGGCTACCCGCAAAATGCGGTCGTGTGCCCGGGCAGAAAGCCCCAGTGCATCGTAGGAGCTGCGCAGCAGCTGCTCGGCACCGGGGGTCATACGGCAGATACGCCGCACCTGTCCGGCGTTCAGCTGGGCGTTGCAGTGCACTCCCTTAAAGCCTGGCGCAGCGTAGCGTTTGGCCTGAATGGCGCGGGCAGCCAGCACCTGTTTGCGCAGCTCCGCGCTGCTCTCGGAGG
Organism: Faecalibacterium tardum; assembly: GCF_040096515.1. Taxonomy (NCBI): domain Bacteria; kingdom Bacillati; phylum Bacillota; class Clostridia; order Eubacteriales; family Oscillospiraceae; genus Faecalibacterium; species Faecalibacterium tardum. Next base: position 214,031 of record NZ_JBBMEO010000001.1, read on the forward strand.
GGGCAGCGGTGTGCAGCTCGTCAAAGGCGATGGGGTCCATCTCCACGCACAGGTCGATGCGGTCCAAAAGCGGGCCGGACACCCGGCTGCGGTACTGCCGCACCGCGCTGGGCGAGCAGGTGCAGGCGCGGGTGGGGTGGCCGTAGTAGCCGCATTTGCAGGGATTCATGGCGGCTACCAGCTGAAAGTGGCTGGGGTAGGTGGCACTTCCGGCGGCGCGGCTCACGGTGATCTGACCGTCCTCCAGCGGCTGGCGCAGCACCTCTAAGCTCTCGCGGGAAAACTCCGGCAGCTCGTCCAGAAACAGCACTCCGCAGTTGGCCAGACTGCACTCGCCCGGACGGAACTGTGCCCCGCCGCCGGCAAGGGCGGCAGAGCTTGCCGAGTGATGCGGGCTGCGGAAGGGGCGGGCAGAGATCAGCCCGCGTCCCTGCGGCAGCTGCCCGGCGATGGAGTAGATTTTGGTCGTCTCCACCGCTTCCTCCCGGGTCAGGGGCGGCAGGATGCCCGGCAGGCGCTTTGCAAGCATGGATTTGCCAGTGCCGGGCGCACCCGTTAAAAGCACGTTGTGCCCGCCTGCGGCTGCAATGACCATGGCGCGCCGTGCCAGCGATTGCCCCATTACGTCCGCGAAATCCGGCACCTGCTGCCATGCGTCCTCCGGGTCAAAGGGGATGACAGCGGCAGGGGAGAGGGGGCGGATACCCTTCAGTGCCTCTACCACCTCCCGGGCGGTATGGGCGGGGTAGACGGTCATGGTGTCGGCGCAGGCTTCGGCTGCCTCGGCGGCGTTCTCTGCCGGGACGTACAGCGCCCGGATGCCGTGCTCAGCGGCAGCCAGCGCCATGGGCAGCACGCCGGACACCGGACGCAGACTGCCGTCCAGTGCAAGCTCGCCCAGAAAGGCAGCGTCGGCGGGCACCTCTTCCAACTGTCCGCTGGCGGTCAGCAGCGCCAAAAGCAGCGGCAGGTCGTACACCGGGCCGGTCTTGCGCACATCGGCGGGGGCAAGGTTGATGGTGATGCGCCGGTCCGGGAAACGGAATCCAAGGTTTTTAATGGCGGCGCGCACCCGGTCGGCGCTTTCCCGCACGGCAGAGTCCGGCAGACCGACAATGGAAAATGCGGGCAGCCCGCCGGAAACATCGGCCTCCACTGCAACGGCAAAGCCGCGCAGTCCGTTCAGGCCAAAGCTGTTGGTCACAGAATACATGGTGTCCCTCCCTGCATGGCGCATGGTTTGTCAAAAATGCCAAAAGTGGAAAATAATGGATATATCTGCTATGCTTCGACAGTTTTTTCTGTTTGAAATCATTATAGTAAAGCACAGGAAAGTTGTCAATGCAGCAGAAAGGAGAACGAGAGATCATGACAAATGGGGAATGTTGCCGGTATATCCGTACCTATTCAGAGCTGGAGGGCTTGCAGCACGCCTGTACGCTGGTATACTGTGCCGCTTCCACCCCACAGGGGGTGCTGGCACAGCTGCGCCGGGAGCAGGGCGGCAGGGTGCGCAGCAGCACAGTACTTGCTCCGGCAGATAGCTTTGGCCGGATAATGCGGCTGCTGCGCTACCTGTGCGAAAACGGCGTGGGGCCGGAGCAGTGGCTGGAGGTGCTGGAGGATGTGCACCAGCCCTACCAGCTGCTGGATACATCAAAAAACGCAATGAATATGGCAGAAGAACCGGTTTTTTGTGGTATTTGTCGGTTTTAAGGGCACAAACTTCGGCCATTTTACGCAATTGACATAAGCGGAGCAAGAGTTTATAGTATAAGTAGGTTTACACAAACCGTTTCGATCCGGGGAAAAAGATTTTAAACAAAGGTAAGGTGTACAAGATGTATCTGGATGAATACAAGCGCTGGCTGGCAGCGGATCTGGAAGATGCAGACCTGAAGCCGGAACTGGTAAAGGTCGAAGGCAATGACGATGAGATCAAGGATCGCTTTGCTGTGGCGCTGAAGTTTGGTACCGCAGGTCTGCGCGGCGTGCTGGGTGCCGGTACCAACCGCATGAACATCTACGTTGTCCGTCAGGCAACGCAGGGTCTGGCAAACTGGGTGCTGACCCAGGGCGGTACCCAGACCGTGGCCATCAGCTACGACAGCCGCCTGAAGAGCGATGTCTTTGCCAAGACCGCCGCAGGCGTTCTGGCAGCCAACGGCATCAAGGTGCGCATCTATGATGCCCTGATGCCTGTGCCCGCGCTGAGCTTTGCTACCCGTTACTATAACTGCAACGCCGGTATCATGGTCACCGCCTCCCACAACCCGGCCAAGTACAATGGCTACAAGGCCTACGGCCCGGACGGCTGCCAGATGACCGATGACGCCGCCGCCATCGTCTACGACGAGATCCAAAAGACCGATGTGCTCACCGGTGCAAAGTATATCTCCTTTGCCGAGGGCGTGGAGAACGGCATGATCCGCTTTGTGGGCGATGACTGCAAAAAGGCCCTGTACGATGCCATTGAAGCACGTCAGGTGCGCCCGGGTCTGTGCAAGACTGCCGGTCTGAAGCTGGTGTACAGCCCGCTGAACGGCTCCGGCCTTGTACCCGTGACCCATGTGCTCAATGATATGGGCATCACCGATATCACCATCGTGCCCGAACAGGAGTACCCCAACGGCTACTTCACCACCTGCTCCTACCCCAACCCCGAGATCTTCGAGGCTTTGAAGCTGGGTCTGGAGCTGGCCACCAAGACTGGTGCCGACCTGATGCTGGCTACCGACCCCGACGCCGACCGCGTGGGCATTGCCATGAAGTGCCCGGACGGCAGCTACGAGCTGGTGTCCGGCAACGAGATGGGCGTTCTGCTGCTGGACTACATCTGCGCTGGCCGCATTGAGAAGGGCACTATGCCCAAGAACCCCGTGGCAGTCAAGTCCATCGTGTCCACCCCGCTGGCAGACGCTGTGGCAAAGCACTACGGCGTGGAGATGCGCAATGTGCTGACCGGCTTCAAGTGGATCGGCGATCAGATCGCCAACCTCGAGGCTGCTGGTGAGGTCGATCGTTTCATCTTCGGCTTTGAGGAGAGCTACGGCTATCTGGCTGGCCCCTACGTCCGCGATAAGGACGCTGTCATCGGCTCCATGCTCATCTGCGAGATGGCCGCTTACTACCGCAGCATCGGTTCCTCCATCAAGCAGCGTCTGGAAGAGATCTACGCTCAGTACGGCCGCTACCTGAACAAGGTGGACAGCTTCGAGTTCCCCGGCCTGACCGGCATGGAGAAGATGGCTTCCATCATGCAGAAGCTGCGTGACCAGCCCCCGGTGGAGCTGGCTGGCCATAAGGTGGTCAAGGTGACCGACTACAAGAAGCCGGAAGAGACCGGCCTGCCCGCTGCCAACGTGCTGATCTACACGCTGGAAAACGGCGCTACCGTGGTGGTGCGTCCCTCCGGCACCGAGCCGAAGATCAAGACCTACTTCACCACGCTGGGCAAGGATCTGGCAGAAGCACAGGCACAGAAGGACGCTCTGGCCGCTGCCATTGAGCCTATCCTGAAGTAAAACTATCCCAAAGCATCTGCGGGGCTGCTGCACGTTTTTGTGCAGCAGCCCTTTTTGCGTTCAGCAGACAGTTGACCGGAGCAAAAGCCTTATGGAGGTGCCGCAAAGTTTACCGCCACCGCGAAAAGCCGTCCCCTTGGGGAAGGTGGCTGCGAACGTAGTGAGCAGACGGAAGGGGTCAGCGCCTGAGAGGGCGAAAGCGCGCACTCTGGGTGATTGCTCTTTCAGGACAGACCGCAGGGCTTTATGCAGCACGGATGCACTTTTGCTGTGTAAAATCGGTTGAAGTTTGCGCTGTGATACGCTATAATAAAACATGGTTTATTATAAGCAGCTGTGGGCGTGCAGCGCGGCACAGCGGCAGGGTAGGTGGAAGAGATGGAAAAAACTGTATCGGCAGTATTGGTGGCGGCGGGCAGCTCGACCCGCATGGGTTTTGATAAGCTCAGTTTTGATCTGGGAGGCGAAACGGTGCTGCACCGCAGTATCCGCGCCTTTGCCCAGTGCCCGCAGGTCACCGAGCTTGTGCTGGTGGCAGGCAAAAACCGGGATTTTGTGGCGCAGCAGGCGGCGGATTGCCCAAAGCCTGTGCAGATCGTAGCGGGCGGGGCTACCCGCGCCGAGAGCGCAAAAAACGGTGTGCTGGCTGCGCACGGAGAACTGGTGGCAGTGCACGATGCCGCCCGCCCCTTTGTGAGTGCAGTGGTCATTACAGCGGCGCTGGAAGCTGCCGCCCGGTGCGGCGCAGCAGCCTCGGCGGTGCCGGTGAAGGATACCATCAAGGCCGCCGCCCGGGGCGATGGCAAAACCATGCCCCCGGACTGCGCGGTATGCGCCACCCCGGACCGCAGCACCCTGTATGCGGTGCAGACCCCCCAGTGTTTTGACCGTGCAGCGTACCTTGCGGCGCTGGAAGAACTGGATGAGACCCGCGCCCGCCTTGTTACCGATGACTGCAGCCTGTTTGAGCTGACCGGACGCCCGGTGCAGCTGACGCAGGGCGACTATGCAAACCTGAAGATCACCACCCGGGAGGATCTGCCCTGCCCGGCACAGAGGAAGGAAACGGAAATGCGTATTGGACACGGCTATGATGTACATCGTTTGGTAGAGCAGCGCAAGCTGATCCTTGGCGGGGTGGAGATCCCCTTTGAAAAAGGCCTGCTGGGCCATTCGGATGCAGACGTGCTGACCCATGCGGTGATGGATGCCGTGCTGGGCGCAGCGGCGCTGGGGGATATCGGCCAGCATTTCCCGGACAATGACCCGGAGTACGCTGGTGCCGACAGCCTGAAGCTGGCCTGCCGCGTGGCGCAGATCCTTAAGGAGCATGGCTGGCGCATTGAGAACATTGACGCCACGCTGCTGTGCCAGCGCCCCAAGCTTGCACCCCATATCCCGGCCATGCGTGCCAATCTGGCGGCGGCCTTCGGCCTGCCGGTAGAGGCGGTAAGCGTAAAGGCCACCACGGAGGAGCATCTGGGCTTTACCGGCGAGGGACTGGGCATTGCTGCCCACGCCGTCGCTCTGATCGAAGCTGTGTAAGGGGGGCACACACGCATGACACTGAATGCGATCATCGCAAATTTTCAGACCTTTAAAATTGTCGATCTGCTGGATATCATCATCATCGCGTTCCTGATCTACCAGCTGCTGGGCATCATCAACCGCACCCGTGCCGGGCAGCTGGCCAAGGGCGCGCTGCTGGTCATGGTCGTGTATCTGGTGGCCAACACCCTGAATATGCGCACCGTTACATGGCTGCTCAACTCGCTGCTGCAAGTTGGTCTGCTCACCCTTGTGGTGCTGTTTCAGCCCGAGATCCGCCGTGCATTGGAGCGCATGGGTCAGACCGACCAGTGGGCGTCCAAGCTGTTCAACGTAAAGGGGCGCTACAATGACCCCAGTCTGAAGGGTGCGTGGCGCAGCGCCATCATTGCCATCTGCGATGCAGCCGAGCGCTTTTCTGAGACCAAGACCGGCGCGCTCATCGTGCTGGAACGCCACACCAACCTTTCCGAGATCGTGCGCACCGGCACCCCGGTGAACAGCGCGGTCAATCTGGAGGTGCTGGGCACCATCTTTTACGAGGGCACTCCGCTGCATGACGGTGCCGCCATCATCGAAAACGGCCGCATCAAGGCGGCAGGCTGCGTGCTGCCCCTTTCCAACAATCTGGATCTGGGCAAGGATATGGGCACCCGCCACCGCGCCTGCCTTGGCATTGCGGAAAACTCCGACGCCATTGCCATCGTGGTCAGCGAGGAGACCGGCATCATCTCCATGGCAAAAAATGGTGTGCTGATCCGTCATTTTGACCGCCAGAGCCTGTATACCCGGCTCATTGATGAGATGATCCCCAAGGAGTCTACGGTGGAAAAGAACACCGCCGACAGCTGGGTGGAGCAGGCGAAAAAGCTGTGGAACTGGATCAGCCAGAAGGGGGAGGACGAGCAGCAATGAGCAACCAGCCGAACAAGACGAATGGCGCAAAGCCTGCCGTCCGCAAAAAGAAAAATCTTCTGGATGACCGCCGCATCCGGCTGGCACTGTCCGTGCTGGGGGCCATCGTTGCGTGGATGGTGGTCACCATCATCGTCCAGCCCGGCACCACCAACACCATCTATAATGTGCCGGTGGATTACACCTACGATTCCGCCGCCTATACCTCCCGGGGCCTGAGCATCGTCAGCGCCGAGGATAAGACCGTGAACCTGAAGCTCTCCGGCGATGGCTACACCATCGGCGGGCTCAGCGCTTCGGATTTTGTGGTCTACCCGGATTGGTCCAGCGTGCGCGACAGCGGCGAAAAGACCCTGCGGCTGCTGGTGCGCGGCGCAAATGGTCTGCTCAATGGCGTGACCGTGACCATGGAAGGCAGTGACAACACGGTGGACGTGGTGTTTGACGTGGTGGAGGAAAAGACCCTGCCCGTTACCGCTACCACCAACTATCTGCGCGTTGCAGACGGCTATATCCTTTACAGTACCGAGGTCTCTAAGGAGACTGTTACCCTGTCCGGCCCCAGCAGTGAGCTGAGCAAGGTAGCTACCTGCACTGCCGAGGCATCCTATGACAGCGAGCTGACCGAGTCGGTCACGCTGGACACCCCCCTGCGCTTTTACACCAGCGGCGGCAAGGAGGTCAAGTTCCAGTACACCACGCTGGAAGAGAGCAACGTGGACGTGACGCTGCAAGTGTACAAGATGGCGACCCTGCCGGTGAAGGTAAACTTTATCAACGCGCCGCGCGGGTTCGATAACTCGGTGCTGAGCTATGCCCTCAGCTGCAAGCAGCTCAAGGTGGCGGGCCCGGCAGAAAAGATCGATGCGCTGTCCACCTTGTCCATCGGCACCATCGACCTTTCCACCTTCAGCCTGAACAAGGTGTACGAGATGCCCATTGAGCTGCCGACAGATATCTATCTGCTGGATAATATCTCCACGATCACGGTCAGCTTTGACTGCTCCGGGCTGGAGACCAAGACCATGAACCTGCCCGCCAGCTGTGTGCAGGTGGTCAATCTGCCCTCTACCTATCAGCTGACGGTGGAGACCGAGCGGCTGATGAACGTGATCCTCTGCGGCCCCAAGGGCGCTATGGAAACTTTGACCCCCGAGCAGGTGGTCATTGAGATCGACGCCGAGGACTTTGCCGTGGCTACCGGCCAACAGAACATTGCCTGTCGGCTGTATGTGCCCTCCAACGGCAAGATCTTTGCACTGGGCAGCTATGTGCTGCAGTGCCGCATTGAAAGCAACTAAATTTAAAGGAAAACACAACAAATGATTCTGGTTCGCAACATCCGTCTGCCCCTCTCTGCCGCAGAGCCGCAGGCATTTGAAAAGGCACTGCACACCCTGCGGGTGCCCCGCAGCAAGGTAGAGCACACCGGCGTGGCAAAGCTTTCGGTGGATGCTCGCCATGGCCAGCCCAAGCTGGTGTATACCGTGGCGGTCACCCTCAAGCAGCCCGGGGAGGAAGCTGCGTTTGCGGCCCGCTGTCCGGACGCTGCCCTGCACCGCCGCGCAGACTTTACCCTGCACGCGGGTACGCAGTCGCTTGCGCACCGCCCTGTGGTGTGCGGACTGGGCCCGGCAGGGCTGTTTGCGGCCTTGCTGCTGGCACGGCAGGGGTACCGCCCCATCGTGCTGGAGCGCGGCCCTGCGCTGGATGCCCGTGTGCAGGCGGTGGAGCACTTTTCCGCCACCGGCCAGCTGGACCCCAACGCCAACATCCAGTTCGGCGAGGGCGGCGCAGGCACTTTCTCGGATGGCAAGCTGACCACCCGCATCGGGGATGAACTGTGTGATTTTGTCACTGAGGTGTTTTTGCAGCACGGTGCCCCGGCAGAGATCGCGTGGAAGCAGAAGCCCCATGTGGGAACCGACCTGCTGCGCGGCGTGATCACCTCCATCCGCAAAGAGATCGAGTCTCTGGGCGGAGAGGTGCACTTCAACACCGCCCTTACCGGGCTGGAACGCAAAAACGGTCAGCTTGTGGGCATTGCTACTACAAATGGCAGCTTTGCCTGCGAGGCGCTGGTGTTTGCGGTGGGGCACTCGGCACGGGATACCTTCAGCATGCTGATGGACAGCGGCCTTGTGCTGGAATGCAAGCCCTTCAGTGTGGGCTTCCGCGCCGAGCACCTGCAAAGCGAGATCGAAAAAAGCCTGTACCACGAGGCTGCCGGGCATCCGGCGCTGCCCCGGGGCGAATACCAGCTCTCCCAGCACGTCGGCGAGAGGTGCGTGTATACCTTCTGTATGTGCCCCGGCGGTCAGGTAGTGGCTTCGGCCAGTGAGGAAAAACGTGTTGTGACCAACGGCATGAGCTACCACGCCCGCAGCGGTAAAAACGCCAATGCAGCGGTGGTGGTCAGCGTAGGCGGGGCAGATTTTGCAAACGACCCCCGCCGCGCCATCGCCTTCCAGCGGGAGCTGGAAGCAAAAGCCTACGCCGCCGGTCGTGCCGCCGGAGCCTACGCCGCCCCGGCAGAGAACGTGCAAAGCTTTCTGGAAGGGCGCGGGCAGCTGCATATCGGCAGCGTACAGCCCACCTACGACCGCGGCGTGACCGCCGCAGACTTAGGCGCACTGCTGCCCGGGGAACTGGCGGATACCCTGCGGGCGGGTCTGCGCGCCTACGAGCGCAAGATCGCGGGCTACACTGCGCCGGACGCCATTCTGACCGGCCTTGAGACCCGCACCAGCAGCCCGGTACGGCTCAAGCGGGAAGAGGACTTTGTGTGCACCCAGCTGGCAGGGCTTTACCCCTGCGGCGAGGGTGCGGGATATGCGGGCGGTATTATGAGCGCCGCCGTAGATGGCCTGCGGGTGGCCCGCGCCATCATCAGCCGGTATGCACCGGCAGAAGGGTGAGAAAATTTTGATGTACGATCGTGAAAACGATAACCGAAATAGCGAAGGCCGGCAGGTACAGCAGGAGCTGGAGGACCAGCTGCGCGCCTTTGGCGACACCATGACCGATGCCTTTGCCCACGGCTTTGAGGGCAGGGGTATGGACATCGGTGACCGCGCCTTTGATGTGGGTAGGGCAGCCGTTCATGCAGCCAACTACGGTATCGGAGAGGCCGCAAAGGCCTTCCGGCAGGGGCGCAGAGGTTATCCCTATGGGGACACAAAGCAGCCCTTCCGCGAAGGTGCTGCGGATGCCGACCCCACCGGGATGCCCGACTGGTTCCGGCAGATCTTTGCAAAGCCGGAACCGACCCCGGTGGAAAGTATCCGCATCAGCGCCAAAAAACGCCATAGCGCAGGCTACACTTTGCTGGCGGTGGGCATCACCTTTGCAGTGATCTTCGGGCTGGGGACGCTGGGCTGCCTCATCGGGCTGGGCACTATTTCGCCGGCTGCTTTGGGTGACGTTGTGGTGTCGGCTACTGAGGGCGGCGGCATCCTGATGACGGGCACGGACTACGTTATGAACACCGCCTACAACGTGCTGGGCATCGTCAGCAGCGTGCTGGGCCTTGCCACGGCGGGCTTTGGCTGGATGACGGCCTGTGGTGCAGCCCGGATGAAGGCGGGCAGACAGATGGGCCAGTTTGCCGACTACGCCGACAGCGTGGACTACCATAAGGGCCTGCCTGTTTCGATGCTGGCCGACCTGACCCACCAGACCAAGAAAAAAGCGCTGAAAAAGCTGCGCAGCTACATTCATAAGGGCTGGCTGAACGCATGGCTGGACGATGAGACTGAAACGCTCTACCTGACGGCAGAGGACTACCGCGCCGCCAAGGAGAAAGCCGCCGCAGCCGCCGCGCAGCCGCAGCCGGAAAAGGCGGAAACCGGCGATACTCCGCTCAGTCTGGATACCGCCCGCCGCTTTGCTGCCGTGCTGGAAAAAGAGCAGCAGCTCATGCAGGATGCACAGGCGCGGGAGGAGCTGGCGGCGATGCACAAGACCACCACCGCCATCTGCGACTGGCTGGAGGCACACCCGGAAAGCCAGCCCAAGACCCGCCGTTTTGCGGAATATTATATCCCCACCACCCTCAAGCTGCTGCACACCTATAACGACGTGCAGGGACAGCAGGGCGAAAACGCCGAGACCATCCGCCGGGATATCGCAGGCATCCTGCATACCTTGAATCAGGCGTATGAGAACCTGTACAATAATCTGCTTTCGGACGTAGCCATGGATATTTCTTCCGAGATCGCCGCTTTGCAGGGAATGCTGGCCAACGACGGCCTGACCGGGAGGGAATTTGAATGACCTACCGTGCTTGGGAACAAAAAACGTTGGACCGCGCCGCTGTGCGGGAGCTGACCGCCGCCATTGCCGAGCAGGCAGCGGCACAGCTGGAAGAGCAGGCCATAGACGAAGCGCCGTGGTCAGACGAAAAATATAAGGCCGTGTTGGCTGCGCAGCAAAAGGAAAACGCCCTGCTGGCGGGTATCCTTGCCGCCCGGGGCATCACCGACCCCGCCGAAGCGCTGACCTTGCTGGCAGGGGAGGAGGAACTTTCCGACCCCGCGCTGTTGACGGATATGGACGCCGCCTGTCAGCGCATCTGGCAGGCCATCGACAACGGCGAGACCATCGCCGTGTTCGGCGATTACGATGTGGACGGTGTGACCGCTACCGCCCTGCTGTACCAGCACCTCAAGGGCATGGGCGCGACCGTCAAGTGTATGCTGCCCAGCCGCGAGGGGGACGGCTACGGCCTGTCCAAAAACGCCATCCAGTCCATGCACAACAAGGGCTGCACCCTCATCGTGACAGTGGACAACGGCATCTCTGCCGTGGAAGAAGCCGACTTTGCGGCTTCGCTGGGCATGGATCTGATCATCACTGACCACCATCTGCCGCCGGAGACTTTGCCCAAGGCGGTGGCTGTGGTGGACCCCCGCCGGGAGGACGACCACAGCCCCTTCAAGGGTCTGTGCGGCGCGGGCGTAGCGTTCAAGCTTTGCGCCGCGCTGGACGGCTGTCCGCCGGAGGAAATGCTGGATTACTGCGGCGACCTTGCCGCTGTGGGCACGGTGGCGGACGTGATGCCGCTGGTAGGGGAGAACCGCACCCTTGTCAAGGCCGGGCTGCGGCAGCTGCAGCAGACTGACCGCCCCGGCTTTGGGGCACTTTTGGAGGAAGTCGGCCTTGCGGGCAAGCCCATCACCGCCGAGAACATCAGCTACGCCATTGCACCCCGCATCAACGCGGCAGGCCGCATGGATAACGCCGTCACCGCTTTGCAGCTGGTGCTCTGCGAGGACCCGGACAGGGCTGAGGAACTGGCGCACAAGCTGAACGAGATCAACGCCCACCGGCAGGAGACCGAGCAGCAGATCTTCAAAGCCGCTGAGGAATTGCTGGAACAGCAGCCCGAGCGGTTGGATGACCGCATCATGCTGCTGTGGGGACGGGACTGGCATCCCGGCGTCATTGGCATCGTGGCTTCCCGGCTGGTGGAGCGCACCGGACGCCCGGTCATCGTGGTCACCATTGATGAGCACGGCGAGGGCAAGGGCAGCGGACGCAGCGTGCAGGGCTTTAACCTGCACACCTGCATCGGCTCCTGTGCCGACCTTCTGGTGCGCTACGGTGGCCACGCCATGGCGGCGGGACTTTCTGTCCGGGAAGAAAATCTGCCCGAGCTGCGCCGCCGCCTGAACGACTGGGCTGCCCGGGAGTGCCCGGTACTGCACACACCGCCCCTTACCTGTGACGTGACCATCCATCTGGATCGTATCACAGTGGAGAGCGTGCGCCATCTGGATCAGCTGGCACCCTACGGAGCGGAGAACCCTACCCCGGTGTTCCTGCTGCAAAGTGCCGTGGTGGACGGCGTATACCCGGTATCGGAGGGGCGGCACAGCCGCCTGCGGCTGCGGCAGGGCAATAGCTGCCTGTACGCCGTCTGGTTCGGGATGCCCGCTGAGCAGCTGCCCTACGCACTGGGCGATGTGGTGGACGTGGCGCTGAATCTTTCGGTCTACGAGTCCGCCCGGGGGGCACAGCTCTCCGGCCGCATCATCGACCTGCACCCGGCAGGGCTGGGCGCAGAGCTGGCGCGGCAGGCTGCGCTGGTGCAGGCGCTGCGCCGGGGCACCCCCCTGACCGAAGAACAAAAGAAACAGATCGCCCCCGCCCGCACGGATATCATTGCCGTGTACCGGGAGCTGCAGTCCCGCCGCTGGCACGCCGAGGATCTGCAGCCTTTGTGCGCAAAGCTGGGCGAGGAGCAGACCGGCAAAACGCTGGTGGCAGTTGCCGCTTTGGAGCAGGTGGGGCTGATCACCGCAGCGGAAAAAGGCGGGGCAAAGTTCTGGGAACTGGTGCCGACAGCAGGCAAAAAGAACCTTGCCGATGCCCCCATCCTGAAATGTCTGGAGGAACTATAAATGCCTGAGGGAAAGAAAAATACTGCCCCAATCCCGGCTCCGGTACGGGACGAGGACGGCTACTCTGCCAAGACCCATCTGCACCAGCCGGTGCAGGAGACCGCCACCGTAGCTGCTACGGCACTGCTGGCAGACGCACCGGAGGGGGCGCTGCCCTCTGAGGTGCGCCCGGAAATCGTAACGTGGGAAAAGCTGTGCGAGGCCATTCAGGCCAGCGGCAAAGCCTACAATATGGAGATGATCCAAAAGGCTTATGAGCTGGCAAATAACGCCCATAACGGCGTGTGCCGCCGCAGCGGCGAGCCCTATATCTGCCACCCGCTGGCGGTCGCCCGGCTGGTGCTGGATCTGGGCATGGACTCCGAGAGCATCGCCGCCGCCCTGCTGCATGACGTAGTGGAGGACACCCCCACCACGCTGGACGACCTGAAGGCCGCCTTTGGCGAGGAAGTGGCACTGCTGGTGGACGGCGTGACCAAGCTGACCAAGATCCAGTTCTCCAATATTGAAGAATTGCAGGCCGAGAACCTGCGCAAGATGCTGCTGGCTATGAGCCGGGACGTGCGTGTGATGATCATCAAGCTGTGCGACCGGCTGCATAATATGCGCACCGGCGACGCTTGGCCGGAGCAGAAGCGTCGCGATAAGGCCCGCGAAACCATGGAGGTGTACGCCCCCATCGCCAACCGCCTTGGCATCCTGAACGTCAAGGAAGAGCTGGAGGATCGCAGCCTGCATTATCTGGACCCCGTGGGCTATTCCGAAATCAGCCGGATGCTTAGCGAGCGCTCCGGTGAGGAGTTTTTGATCAAGGTTTCCGGCGTCATTGAGCGCCGTCTGGTGGAAAGCGGCATCGAGGGTGCCACCATCAAGCGCCGGGTCAAGAGCATCTACGGCATCTACCGCAAGACCATCATGCAGAATAAGTCCTTCGACGAGATCTACGATATCTATGCGGTCCGTGTCATTCTGGATTCTCTGGCTGAGTGTTACAGCACCCTTGGCCTCATCCATGATATGTACCACCCGCTGCCCAACCGCTTTAAGGATTATATCTCCACCCCCAAGCCCAACGGCTACCAGAGCCTGCACACCACCGTCATCGGGCACGAGGGCATCCCCTTTGAGGTGCAGATCCGCACCCGCAAAATGGACGAGCAGGCAGAGTACGGCGTTGCCGCTCACTGGAAGTACAAGGAGGGCCGCGAAGGCCACGATAAGCTGGACGACCGTCTGGCATGGGTCAGCCAGCTGCTGGAAAACCAGCGCCTGAGCGAGGATTCCGGTAACCTGCTCCACGATCTGAAGAGCGACCTACTGCCGGAAGAGGTGTTCGCCTTTACCCCAAAGGGCGATGTCATCAACCTGCCCACCGGCGCTACCTGCATCGATTTTGCCTACGCCATCCATTCGGCGGTGGGCAACCGCATGGTGGGCTGCAAGGTGAACAACCGCATGGTGCCCATTGACCATGTGGTGTCTACCGGCGAGATCATTGAGGTGCTGCTGGGCCCGGCAGATAAGGGCCCCAGCCGCGACTGGCTCAAGATCGTGCGCACCAGCGAAGCCAAGAGCAAGATCCGCAACTGGTTCAAGAAGATGCGCCGGGAGGAGAATATCCAGCAGGGACGGGACGCCTTGTCCAAGGAGTTGCGCCGGGAGATGATCATCATCCCGGACGACCAGCTGGATGCCTTTATCGACGGCTGCTCCCGCCGGATGCGCCAGAACAACGCCGAGGAGCTGTACGCTGCCATCGGCTACGGCGGCATGACCATTGCCAACTGCCTGCCCAAACTCAAAGAAGAGTGGCAGAAGCTCAAGGCTGCCGAGGCCGAGGAGAATAAGTCGGTGGAGGATCTGCCCAAGGTAGACCTGAGCCGCGTGCACGCCACCGACGGCGTGGTGGTGGAGGGCTTCGATAACACCCCCATCAAGTTTGCCAAGTGCTGCAGCCCGCTGCCCGGCGACCCCATCGTGGGCTTTATCACCCGCGGCTTCGGCGTTTCCATCCACAAGCAGACCTGTGCCAACGCCGTTGCCAGCATGAAGGACCCCTCCAACGCTCCCCGCTGGGTCAAGGCCTACTGGGCAGACAGCGTCAAGGACAGCTACAAGGCCGGGCTGGAGATCATTGCCCTGAACCGCAACGAGCTGCTGCAGGACGTGCTCAGCGCTCTGGCCGACATCCGGGTGCCCATCTATGCCATGAACGCCCGTCAGGTAGAAAACAACTGCGCCATGGTCAGCCTGACCATCGGCATCAACAATACCGAGCACCTCAACCGTGTGGTGGCGCGCCTTTCCAAGGTGCGGGACGTGCTCAAGGTGACAAGGAGTTAACGCAATGCGAGCAGTTATTCAGGCCGTATCCTCCGCCAGTGTGCGGGTGGAAGGCGGCGAGCCCCGCGCCATTGGGCCGGGAATCATGATCCTGCTGGGGGTCAGGGATACCGACACGCTGGACATCGTGCCAAAACTTGCCGATAAATGCGCGGGTCTGCGCATTTTCCCGGATGCCGAGGGCAAGCTGAACCTGAGCGCCCGGGATCTGGGCTATTCCGCGCTGGTGGTCAGCCAGTTCACCCTTTACGGCGATACCAAAAAGGGCTACCGCCCCAGCTTTATTAAGGCCGCAAAGCCGCCCCTCTCGGTGGATGCCTACGAGCTGTTCCTTGCCGAGATGGCTAAGCACGGCCTCAAGGACGTGCAGCACGGCGAGTTCGGCGCGCACATGCAGGTGTCGCTGGTGAACGAGGGCCCCTGCACCATCATCATTGATACCGACGAGTGGAAGAAGAAGGAGTAACGATGCAAGGCTTTCACATTCCTGCGGCACCGCCGCTGTATACCAACACCTTTCTGCTCATTTCCGACGCAGGCCATGCCGTGGTCATCGACCCGGCGGCAGAGGTGGACAGCTACGATGAAATTTTAAAGCAGCACAACGCCACCCTTACCACCATTCTGTGCACCCACGGCCACTACGACCATGTGGGCAGTGCGGCTGCGCTGAAAGCCGAGTGGAACGCCACCCTCTACTGTGAAAAGGCAGACCTTGCCGGCGACCGGATGTACCCGCTTTCTGCTGCGGACTGCGACTACACGGAAGGGGAGCAGATCGCGGTGGACGAGCTGCGTTTTACCGCGTGGCACACCCCCGGCCACACCCCCGGCAGCGTGGTGCTGCTGTGCGGTGAGCATCTGTTCTGCGGCGATACGCTGTTTGCGGGCAGCATCGGCCGCACCGATCTGGAGGGCGGCAGCAGCGCGCAGATGGCAGACAGCCTGCGCAAGCTGGCGCAGCTGCCCATCCCCCGCGAAACACAGGTGTTGCCCGGCCACGGCGAATTTTCCACTTTTGGCGCGGAGCTGGACAACAACTACTATATCCGCAGCGCCCTGCGCGGCGGCAACGACATTTTTTAAAGAGAGAACGACATGAAGATCTATATCACTGGGCTGCCCTCCGGGTACGAGGTGGAGCACCTTGCCCGCCTGTTTTACCCCATGGCACCCCTGACCCTGACCCCGCCGGAGCCTGCCGAGGACTGCTTGTGGGCTGAAAAGACCGATACCGGTCTGCGGGTGCTGGTGCGGCAGGGCGAAAAGAGCAAAACGCTGGAAGCTCCGCTGCCGCTGCCGGTGGAGCAGGGCGGCGAAACGCCGGAGTTTGCCCTTGCCAGCCTGACTTATGACCTGCTGCGCCAGTGGACGGGCATCCGCCCGCCTTGGGGCAAGATGACCGGTGTGCGCCCGGTGCGGCTTATCCACGATAAGCGCGCCGCCGGGTGGAGCGCAGAGCAGATCGACCGCTTCTTTTTGCAGCGGTTTGACTGCTCGGAGCAAAAATACGAAATGGCGAAGGAAATCGCCGATCTGCAGGAGCCAATCTTGCAGCTGGGCAGCGCCCCCAAGACGTACAGTTTGTATATCGGCATCCCGTTCTGCCCCTCCCGGTGCAGCTACTGCAGCTTTGTCAGCTGTAATCTGGACCGCGACCGTAAGATGGTGCAGCCCTATGTGGACTGCCTGTGCAAGGAGGTTGCAGAGATCCGGGCGCAGGCTGAGCGTGCAGGGCTGACCTTGTGCAGCATCTACATCGGCGGCGGTACGCCCACCAGCCTTTCCGCTGCCCAGCTGCGGCAGCTCATGGGCACCGTGCGGGAGAATTTTGACCTGACTAAGGTCGTAGAATATACCGTAGAAGCTGGTCGCCCGGACTGCACCGACGCTGAAAAGCTGGCGGTCATCAAGGAATACGGCGCTACCCGCATCTCCATCAACCCGCAGACCTTCTCGGACGAAGTGCTGGCAAATATCGGTCGCAAGCATTCGGCACAGGACATTCTGGATTGTTATGCCGATGCCCGCCGTGCCGGGCACGAGGACATCAACATGGACCTGATTGCCGGGCTGCCCGGGGATACGGTGGAGGGCTTTGAGCACAGCCTGCGGCAGGCCATTGCCTTGCAGCCAGAGAATATCACCGTCCATACCCTTACCCTCAAGCGGGCGTCCCGCATCGTCATTGAGGATCAGAAGGAGAACGACTACGCGGACGTAGCCGCCATGCTGGAAAAATGCCATTTGCTGGCCGAAGCGGGTTACCGCCCCTATTACCTCTACCGGCAGAAGAATACGCTGCAAAATCTGGAAAACGTGGGCTGGTGCAAGCCGGGTCACGAGGGTTACTATAATATCTATATCATGGAGGAAGTCCAGACTATCCTTTCAGCGGGTGCAGGCGGCAGCACAAAACTGGTAGCCGATGGGGGCAAACGGATGCAGCGCATCTTCAATTTTAAGTATCCGAACGAGTATATCCAGCGCTTTGCGGAGGTACTGGAACGGAAAAAAGGAGTGGCTGAGTTTTATGATCACGATCTGGGTACCGAAACGACTGGTTGAAATAGATCTTTATAACGTAGCAGCCCGCAGCCCGCAGGCGCTGGCCGAGCTGAGCGAGAACAGCTACGCCCGGCGGGTGCAGTATGCCGCCCAGAAGGTACGCGGCTCCGGGGCAAAGATCGTTATGCTGACCGGCCCTTCCGCCAGCGGAAAGACCACCAGCGCCCACTGTCTGGCAAAGGCCTTGGTACAGCAGGGCACCCCGGCACAGGTGGTCAGTCTGGACAATTTTTTTAAAGGCGCTGCCTACTACCCCAAAATGCCGGACGGCACGCTGGACTACGAAAACCTTGAAACGCTGGATCTGCCCCTCATCAAGCAGTGTCTGCGCCAGCTCAGCGAGACCGGCAAGACCGAGCTGCCCATCTACGATTTTGCCACCGAGCAGCGCTCTGCCGAGGTGGAGCCCATCGATCTGCAGGGCGGTGTGTGCATCGTGGAGGGTATCCATGCTTTGAACCCGGAGCTGACCGGCCTTGTGCCGGATGACCAGATCTACCGCATCTACGCCGGTCTGCGGGAGGAGTACTGCATTGACGGCCGCCGGGTCATCAATACGCAGGATATCCGCCTGTGCCGCCGCACCCTGCGGGACGCCGCAGCCCGCGGCCGCAGCCCCGCCAAGACCCTTTCCATGTGGGACAGGGTGCTGGACGGTGAAACACGCTATATCAAGGGCTTCAAGACCACCGCAGACTTTCTGCTGGACACCTCCTTTACCTACGAGCTGGGACTGATCTCCCGGCTGCTGGGCGAGGTGCGCCGTCAGTTCACGCTGGAGGGCCACAACGCCGAGCTGTGGGACGAGACCGCCCGCCGCTTTGAGCAGGTGGACCCGCTGCCGCTGGAGCTGCTGCCCGCCGACAGCATGCTGCGCGAGTTCTACGGCAGCCGCACCTAACCGGTGAAAAATGCGTAAAATTTGTTTCCAAACCGGCACCAAACTGTAAAAATTGCGGTGCATTCGTTGCAATTGCCATAACGCTGCGCTATAATGGGAATACGACTCCGGTATGGCGCACTGTGCGCCGCAGTCTGCAGAGAATACTGCCAGAATAAGAGAGGTGTCTTTTATGGATTTTAACAAGATCAAAGCAATGGGTTTGGAATATGCCGAAAAGGGCAAGAACGCCGCCATGGATCTGGCCGAAAAGGGCAAGACGCAGGCGCTGCTGGTCAACGAGCAGGGCAAGCTGCTCAAGGCACAGCGTCAGCTGGGCGCACTGGTGTACAGCCTTGCCAAGGGCAAGGAGGAGAACCAGCCGCTAGTGGATAAATATATCGAGATGATCGATACCATTGAGCAGGAGATCACCCGCCTGAAGGCTACCCTGACCCCGGCCGAAGCCACCGAGGTGGACTACGAAGCCCCCATGGAGGAGGCAGAAGAAACTGCCCCGGAACAGCCCGCTCAGCCTGCCCGCAAGACCTGCCCGCAGTGCGGCGCGCCCGTCTCGGACGATGCACTGTTCTGCAATAAGTGCGGTGCACAGCTGTAAGCCCGTAACCGGAAAAGTTTGCAACAGGGCGGTATCCCCCACAGGACGCCGTCCTGTTTTTGTGAAAAGCGCAGAAAACCATGAACAAAGCGGGAAAATTGCGGCTTTTTGCTTGAAAAACCGCAGCGACTGCGGTAGAATCTACAATATCTTTTCAAAAAGGAGATGGAACGTGTGCTGGACTGGAACCCACAGCCGCCCTATACGGCGGAGCAGCTGTTGCAGGTGATCCGCATCCTGCGGGACCCGGAAAACGGCTGTCCGTGGGATAAGGTGCAGACCCATGCGTCCATCCGCAAAAATTTTCTGGAAGAGACTTGCGAGGCGCTGGAAGCCATTGATGCAGACGATGCCGTGCTGCTCCGGGAGGAGCTGGGAGATGTGCTGATGCAGGTGGTGTTCCACGCCGCCATGGAGGAAGAGCGGGGACGCTTTACCTTTGAGGATGTGTGCCGCAACGTCTGCGAAAAGCTGGTGTTCCGGCACCCCAACATTTTTACATCCTCTGCAGCGGAAAACGCCGGTATAAATGGCTGGGATGCGCTCAAAAATAAGGAAAAGGGGCGCACCACCCTTGCCGACGAACTGGCCACCGTGCCCGCTACGCTGCCCGCGCTCATGCGGGCGCAAAAGCTGCAAAAGCGCGCCGCCGGGCATGGCCTTGGGCAGCAGGACGCAGCCGCAGCGCAGCATCAGCTGGAAGCCGCCGCGCAGGCCTTTGCGAAGGCAGATGCCGCCGCAAAGCAGGAAGCCGCAGGCCAGCTGCTGTTTGCAGCGGTGAACGCCGCCCGGCTTGCGGGGGTGGATGCAGAGGAAGCGCTGACCTTTGCGTCCAAGCGCTTTACACAGCAGTGTCTGGAACAGGAACAAAGCGGTATTCAGGTCGAATGACCTGCTCCGATAGAACGAGAGAATTTAAGACAAAAATCAGATGGAGGCAAATAATATGACCAAGACCGACTTGATCGCACAGGTTGCGGCAAACACCGAAATGAGCAAGAAGAGCGCTGAGCAGGCTGTCAACGCCGTTTTTGAAGCACTGGGCAAGGCTATGACCGAGGGCGAAAAGATCAGCATCTCCGGCTTCGGCACCTTTGAAGTGCGCGAGCGCGCCGAGCGTCAGGGCATCAACCCCCGCACCCGCGAGCCCATCACCATCGCTGCTTCCCGCAGCATCGTGTTCAAGCCCGGCAAGTCCCTGAAGGACACCCTGTAATCGGTTCTGTTACGCCGCCGCTGCCTGCACAAGGTTCGGCGGCTTTTTTGCTAAGGTGTATCTGAAAACAAAGAAAATGACGAATATTTCGCAAGCACAAGCGGGATTTAAGGCAAATAGCCGCAGGAATCCTTTGTGGATTTCAAGGCTGTTTAACGCAAAATCCAGCTGTGCTTGTAGAAATAGACTAAATTTTCGACTTTTCAGATACACCCTAAGAAGAAAGGAACGACCCAAATGCGTCTGGATAAATATCTCAAGGTCTCCCGCCTCATCAAGCGCCGCACCGTGGCAAACGAGGTGGCGGATGCAGGCCGCATCCTCATCAACGGAAAGGTGGCAAAGGCCAGTCAGGCCGTCAACGCCGGGGATATCATCGAGGTCACCTTTGGCAACCGGCCCATCAAGGTGCGGGTGCTTTCGGATGTAGAGCCCCGCACAAAGGATGTTGCCCGCGAGATGTACGAGGTGATCGCGGAATAACCGCCCTGCCTGCCCGCATACAATGCTGGCAGAGGGGGACTGCCTATGGAAAAAGCTGCAGCAAAGCCGCCGCTGCCCCATGACCTGATCTTAGAAAGCCGCAGCAGGCTGACTGTTACCGGGGTGCAAAGGGTGCTGCATTGCAGCGCCGAAAGCGCCGCGCTGGAGACCGGCAAAGGCATTCTGCACCTGTCCGGTGCGCAGATCAGTATGCAGACGCTGGACTTGGAATCAGGGGAAGCGAAGCTGACCGGGCGGTTCGATGGGCTGGAATATACCGCCGCCCGCGCAGCCGGGGGCTTCTGGCACCGGCTGCTGCGCTGATGGTGCAGGTATTGCTGCCCGCCCGGCTTTTGCAGGAAGCCGCCGCCTGTGCTGCGCTGGGTGCTGCCCTTGGCGTGGTGCGGGCGTTTTTGCCGGTGCGGGGCAGGACGGCTTTTGTGCCGGATATGCTGCTTTCCGGCGCGGTGTTGCTGACTTGCCAGAGCTACGCCGCCGGGTACAGCAAAGCAGGCGTGCTGCGGTGGTACATGGTGGCTACGGCCTTTGCTGCCGCCCTTTGCGTTGCCGGGGTGCTGGGTGTCCCGTTGCGGGCGCTGGGGCGGGGGATACGGGCTGTTTTGCGCCTGCCCGGCCGTATTTTGCATCGTTTTGCGGTGCAGCCTGTGCGCCGCCGCCGCGCTGCGTGCAAAACCACCCGCAAATTACGCCGGAACGCAGAAAGAACCGCAAAAAAATCCAAAAAGAACTTGCCAAACCAGCGGGCATTGTTGTATAATTCAAACGTATCAAAGTAAGAGAACAGACGCAGAAGGTCTGCTGTTCAGACAGGAGCGTAAGGCAATGACGAATACGGGACGCAAAAAGCGCAGAAAGAATGCAGTGGTCACCATGGCGTTCCGCCTGTTTTTCGTGCTGCTTTTGCTGAGTATGCTGGCGGCTTATATCTCCAATCAGGTCACCATCAGCTCCAAGCGGGCAGAACTGGAAACACTGAACGAACAGGTGGCGCAGCAACAGACGGAAAATCAGGAACTGCAGCGCGTACTGAGCGGCGATGCCGACCAGATCACCGAATGGGTCGCACGCGACTCTTACAACTACGCCGCACCCAACGAGCGCATCTTTGTGGATGTGACCGGTAACTGACCACGCGGCAGGTCAAGAGTTTTGGAAAACAAGGAGTATTGAGTTTTGGCAATTGAGGTAGGGAACGTATTCGAAGGCCGCGTGACCGGTGTAAAGCCCTTTGGCGCATTTGTTGCGCTGCCGGAGGGACGTGTCGGCATGGTCCACATTTCCGAGGTATCCAACGAGTTCGTGCAGGATATTAACACCGTGCTGCACGATGGCGATGCAGTAAAGGTGCAGGTCATCAACATTGCACCGGACGGCAAGATCGCACTGTCCATCAAGCGGCTGCTGCCCCCGGCTCCGCGTCAGCCCCGGGATGGCCGCCCCGCAGGCCCCCGTCCGGGCGGCTTCCGCAATGGGCAGGAGGGCGGACGCTCCGGCGGTCGCGGCGCAGGCCGTGCCCCCCGTGAAGGCGGCCGTGGCCCTGCCCGGGAGGCTGCTCCCCGCGTGTGGCAGCCCAAGGCACCCGCCCGCTCCGACAACCTGAGCTTTGAGGACATGATGAGCCGCTTCAAGAGCCAGAGCGAGGAGAAAATGGCAGATCTCGATCACGAGACCAACAACCGCCGGGGCGGCGGTTATGCCCCCCGCAGCCGCCGTGGCCGCTGAGCCATTGCATCAGCTGGGATCACAAGGAACACAGGCAGGCCTGTCCCCGGTCGGACAGGTCTGTTTTTTCGGTACAGAACAGAAAGGAACTACCATGCCCGCAAAATTTGAACTGATCGCTCCCTGCTTTTTCGGGTGCGAATCCACCGCTAAATTTGAGCTGACCCGCATTGGCGCAGAGAACATCCGGGTGGAGGATGGCCGTCTGAGCTTCTGCGGCGGGGCAGAGATGATCGCCGCTGCAAACCTTAACCTGCGCACCGTGGAGCGTGTGATGCTGCTGCTGGCGCGCTACAAGGCCACCACCTTTGACGAGCTGTTCGACGGCGTGTATTCCATCCCGTGGGAGGAGTTTCTGCCCGCGGACGCTGCTTTCCCGGTCACCGGCTCTTCCCTGAACAGCCAGCTGACCAGCATCCCCGCCTGCCAGAGCGTCATTAAAAAGGCGGTGGTCAAGCGCCTGATGAAGGGTCACCGCACCACTGTGCTGCCCGAGAGCGGCGTGGAGTACAAAGTACGCTTTATGCTGCGCAAAAATGTGTGCGAGATCATGCTGGACACCACCGGCGAGGGTCTGCACAAGCGCGGCTACCGCCGCAACGCCATGGAAGCCCCCCTGCGTGAGACGCTGGCGGCTACCATTGCCGACCTTGGCCGTGTGCGCCGCGACAGCCTGGTGGAGGATCCTTTCTGCGGCAGCGGCACCCTGCTGATTGAAGCCGCACAGAAGGCCATGAACATCGCCCCGGGTCTGAAGCGCCGCTTTGCTGCCGAGCGTTACAGTTTTGTGCCCGCTGCCCTGTGGGCAGAGCAGCGCCAGAAGGCGCTGGCAGAGTCCAAACTGGACGTGGGCTTTGAAGCCTTCGGCTACGATATCGACCCCGCCGCCGTGGCACAGGCCAACGTCAACGCCAAGCTGGCGGGTGTGGAGAACCGCTGTCACTTTGAGGTGGCGGATGTTGCCACCTTTGCCGCAAAGCCGGAAGCCATCGTGCTGACCAACCCTCCCTATGGTGAGCGTCTGGGCACCATTGAGGGCGCTGCCAAACTGGCGCGCACGCTGGGACAGCAGATGGAAGCAAACCCCTGCGCCGGTCTGTACGCCATTACCGCCGATATGGACTTTGAAGTGCACTACGGCAAGCGCGCCAACAAGCGCCGCAAAATGTACAACGGCATGATCCCCTGCCAGCTGTATATGTACTATAACGCCCCCAAGACCGAAAAGATGGCAAAGCCCATGCCCAAATCCGGCTTTGACGGCAAGCGCACCCATTTTGAAAAGAAGTAAGGTCATTTGACTGCCCGCCCGGCAGACATTGCACTGAAAAAGTGTGTCTTTTTCCGGGAAAATCCGGCACAAACACCCGCAGATCATCTTTTGCTGAAAAGAGACGGTCTGCGGGTATTTTTAATAGAAAAATAGATTTCACAAAATTCGGCATAATGACAAATTACAGCAGTTTTTGCATCCGGTAGTTGCGTTGCCGAACAAAAAGGATTATACTAACCTTATTGACCGCAGGATACAAAAACTGTACAGAAAGGATGGCTGGCTCTTATGAAGGGACGGATGCGGCCCTACCTGCCGGAACTGACGATCCGGGATTACAACACCTATATGCGTTACCTCCGCGGGGTGCGGCGGCAGATGTACAAGTCTTACGGCTTCTATGCCTGCCATCTGCTGCGCACCAACGGGGTGCTGTTTGCCATCCTGTCCGACAGTCTGGCGGGGCGTATGCCCACCTGCAAACGGCAGCGGGTGCCCGGTACGCCGTTCCAGCGCAGTATGATGTGCCAGACGCTGGGCATCCGGCAGGCGGCGCAGACGGAGATCCTGATGGGCTGGCATAATTTGCAGGACCGCAAGTACAGCGAGCTGCGCCCGGCGAAGCGTCTGCGCCGCGCAGTGGACAAGCTGTTGCTGCGCCGCGCCTACGACAAAGCCCGGCAGGAGAACCCGGCACTGGAGCGGCTGTTTGCGCAGGAGCGGGAGCAGGCGGTGGTGCAGATGAACCTGAGCGCCAAAAACTACGCCCTTGCGGCTGAGCCCATGAGCAATGTCTACGGCGCTTTGTACTCCACGCTGGCTACGGATGACCCCAACCAGCGCAAGAGTATGCGGTATATCGGCAGCTGCATCGGCCGCATCTTCTATCTGCTGGACAAGGCCGAGCGCTTTGAAGCCGACCGCCGCAACGGCCAGTACAACGTGTTCGTGGTCAACGAGCTCAACGGGCAGGCTGCCGCTATAGAGAACGCCCGGCGGCAGGCACTGGCTGCGGTCAACGACCTGATGCGGGCATACAAGATGCTGGATCTCAAACTGAACGATACCCTGCTGAACAATATCATGATTTTGGGCCTGCAACACGCGGTCTACCCGCTGGAACAGGATGTAGATACCGAAAAATGGGAGATCCCATGAAGAAGCGAAAAAGCAAAAGCTGGTCCATGGCCTATTGCGGCATGGCGGCGGCACTGTGCGTGGCACTGATGCTGTTGGGCACCATCATCCCCATTGCCATGTTCATTGCACCGGCGGTGGCCAGCTTTCTCATCGCAACGGTGTGCATGGAGTGCGGCATCACCATGGCATGGACGGCGTACGCAGCCGTCAGCCTGCTGGGGCTGCTCTTTGTGCCGGATAAGGAAATCGCTCTGATCTTCACCGTGCTGCTGGGCTATTACCCGCTGGTAAAGCCCCGGTTTGACCGCATCCGTCCCCGGGCGTTGCAGCTGGTGTGTAAGCTGCTGCTGTGCAACGCGGCGGTGCTTGCCATGTATGGTCTGCTGCTGGTGATAGTACCGGCGGGCAGCGTTTCGCAGGAGCTGCGCACCACCGCGCTGGCAATGACCCTGCTCACGCTGGCTATGGGTAACGTGGCCTTTGCCCTGTACGACCGTGCACTGTGCAATATGCTGCTGCTGTATAAGCTGAAGTGGCAGCCCAAGCTGCATAAAATGCTGGGAATGCACTGAGCGCCCCAAAACCATTGCCAAAAACATTGAAAGAAGGAATGTGTACCACAAGCTGACACAAAGCGCCGGGCCACACGGGTGACAGCCGTGAGGGTGACGAGGAGAGGAATCATCGAAAGATTCGGCGGATGTTTCTTCGGCTGAGGGCTATACCAGCCGCAGAACAGGGCAAAAACCGGCAGCAATACCGAAACAGAACCCTGCAAAGAAAGCCATACAAGAACATAGACTTTGATAGAGGAAACTGACTGTGCAGTAGCGCATTTCGGCGCGCCGCAGTCGGTCTGGAGGTATTTTGTATGTGTGGCATTGTAGGTTATGTTGGCATGCGCAGCGCCCAGCAGGTGCTGCTGGACGGCTTGGAAAAGCTGGAGTACCGCGGGTACGATTCTGCCGGTGTGGCGCTTACCCAGCGGGACGGCATCCGCGTGGTCAAAAGCAAGGGGCGGCTCTCCACCCTGCGCAGCAAACTGGAAGAGCTGGCGCTGCCCCAGAGCGGCTGCGGCATCGGTCATACCCGCTGGGCGACCCACGGCGAGCCCAGCGATGTGAACAGCCACCCGCACTCCACGCCCCGGGTCAGCATCGTGCACAACGGCATTATTGAAAACTACGGCGCTTTGAAGGAGCGCCTTGTCGCCAAAGGCTACACCTTTACCAGCGAGACCGACACCGAGGTGCTGGTAAAGCTCATCGACAGCTGCTATCAGGGCGAGCCGCTGCAGGCTTTGCAGGCTGCGCTTGCCAAGGTGCGGGGCAGCTACGCGCTGGCGGTTCTGTTCAAGGACTACCTGGACACCATCTTTGCGGTCAAGCGGGAAAGCCCGCTCATCGTGGGCTGGGGCGAGGGCGAAAACTTTGTGGCATCGGATATCCCGGCGCTGCTCAAGTACACCCGCAGCTACAGCGTGCTGGAAGAAGGGGACATGGCGGTGTGCACGGCACAGGGCATCCGCTTCTATAACGAGTTCGGCGAGGCGGTGGAGCGCGAAAAGCTGACCGCAGACTGGGACATGGAAGCAGCCGAAAAGGGCGGCTACCCCCACTTTATGCTCAAGGAGATCAACGAGGAGCCCGCTGCCATCACGGCAACGGTCAGCCCCCGGGTGGAGAACGGTCTGCCGGAGCTGCGCATCCCGGAACTGACGGACGAAAAGCTGCGCAGCATCGGCACAGTGCATCTGGTGGGCTGCGGCACAGCCATGCACGCCGGTATGGTGGGCAAGACCGCCATCGAAGCGCTGGCGAGGGTGCCTGCAGAGGTGGATATCGCCAGCGAGTTCCGCTACCGCGACCCCATCCTGAAGCCGGAGGATCTGGTCATCATCATCAGCCAGTCCGGCGAGACCAGCGATACGCTGGCTGCCCTCAAGCTGGCTAAGAGCCGGGGCGTGCCGGTGCTTGCCATCGTGAACGTGGTGGGCAGCAGCATCGCCCGGGCGGCGGATTACGTCATGTACACCTACGCCGGGCCCGAGATCGCGGTGGCGTCCACCAAGGCCTATATGGTGCAGCTGTGCGTGCTGTACCTGTTTGCCCTGCGCTTGGCCTACGCGCGCGGGCAGCTGACCGAGGAAAAGACCAAATACTACACCGCCCAGCTGCTGCACGCATCCGAGGTCATCAAGCCCCGCCTTGCGGACTGCGAGCAGATCAAGTACCTTGCCAGCCGCTATGTGAACACCCAGAGCTGCTTTTTCATCGGGCGTGGGTTCGACTACGCCCTTTCGCTGGAGGGCAGCCTGAAGCTGAAGGAGATCAGCTATGTGCACTCGGATGCCTACGCCGCAGGCGAGCTGAAGCACGGCACCATCAGCCTGATCACGGACGGCGTGCCGGTCATCGCACTGGCGACCCAGAAAAACGTCTACGAAAAGACCATCTCCAACGCCAAGGAGACCCGCAGCCGCGGGGCGCGGGTGCTGTTGTTCACCACTAAGGACGCGGAAGTGCCGGAGGGCGTTGCCACCGAGGTCATCCGCTTGGACGAGTACGACGACATCCTGATGCCGTTGCAGCTCATCGTGCCGCTGCAATTGTTCGCCTACTATATGGCGGTGCTGCGCGGCTGCGACGTGGATAAGCCCCGCAATCTGGCCAAGAGCGTAACGGTGGAGTGACCGGAAAGAGAAAATAGCGCTTTATCTGTGGTTCCGAGACGCCCGTAGGCGTTTCGAAACCACTTTTTCACAAGTAAACACAAAACCGCCCGCTGCACAGAAGCTTGTGCAGCGGGCGGTTTGTTTTATGCAGAATAGCGGAGGAATTACCAGAACCAGTAGCGCTTTTTGAATGCGATGTAGGCAATGGCAATGATAACGATCACCACGCCGCCGGCGATGAAGAAGGTCCAGTCGATATTGCTGAACCGCAGGTTGTGGTTGGTCAGCAGGTAGCGACCGGCCGTGTCAGCGGTGATCACGCCGTCCTTGTAGCTGTTCAGGTACTGCCACTTGTTGCTGATGGTGTTGTACAGGTACAGGTGGGAGTAAGTGCTCACGTCCAGCTCCAGCTGCACCGCACAGGGAAGGGTGCGGCCGTTGTCCAGCTCAAACTCCAGCCCCTCTTCGCTCTCGGTGAAGGTAATAGCGGTGTCGATCTCGCTGGTGGTGCTCTTTATGTTTTTGCCGGAAACGTTCAGGGTATAGCCGTCGCCCACCACGCACAGGGTCTTACCGGTGGTGCGCAGGGCGTTCAGGATATCGCCGGTCACGGTAGGCACCTCGGACTGGGCGAACACTACCTGATCCTCCGTGCTGTCCTGAATGGTCTGTACCACGGGGTCCAGCGGGATGGAAGTGCTATCGTCCGGGGTGTTCGTGCTATCATCGCTGCTGTTGCTGCCGGAGGAAGCCTCTGCCGAGCGGTTCACGATGACCGTGACCATGGCAGTGGCCTTGCCGTTGGAGATGGTAATGGAGGTAGAACCGGTGCCTACCGCCGTGACCACGCCCGTGGGGCTGACCGTGGCAATGCTACTGTTGCCGGACTTGAAGGTGAAGGACTGGGATGCACTCGCGGGGGTAGCCTTGGCCGTGATGGTGCGGGTGGCACCGGGCTTGAGCACGATATAGTTGGTGTTGGGGGTGATCACCTGCCCGCTGTTGCTGGATGGAGTGCCGCTTGTGCCGGTAGAGGAATCCGTGGGCAGGGCAAGCACCGTAACGGTGGTGGTGGCTACCACAGAGCCACAGGTGGCGGTAATGGTGGCTTTGCCGGGGGCTACGCCGGTCACGCGGCCAAAGCTGTTCACCGTGGCGATCTTCTCGTTAGAGGAGGTCAGCGTAACGGTGGCGTAGTTGGAGGCAGAGCTGGGGCGCACCTGCAGCGAAGCCGACACCGAGTTGCCCACATAGATGGTATTGGAGGAGAGGGCAAGATCCATCTCGGTCACGATCATGGTGGAATCCATGGAAACCACGATGGTGTAGGCGCAGATCTGGTTGCCGGCGGCTGCCGTAACGGTGGCGGTGCCAACGCCCACAGCCTGTACCACGCCGCTGCTGCTTACGGTCAGCACGCTGCTGTTATCGGTCAGAAAGACCACAGAGTCGGTGCTGTAACTGGGCTTGACCACGGGGGACAGCTGTTGGGAAGCGCCCAGCAGCATATTGGCAGAATAGCTGCCGGTGGCAATGCTCTCGGCGGGCACATCCTTGAGCCATGGCAGCGAAACGCCGTTCTGCTCTTCAACAGGCAGGCTGGCGGCGGCAGCGCTCAGCGCGGTGCCGCATAGCAGCACACCCAGCATCAGCACACAGGCGGCCAGTTTCTTTGCGGTTTGAATCATGTTGTTTGTACCTCTTTGGGGTGGGTGTAAAAGGGGGACATCCTGCCGTGCTGTGCAGTCCGTTTTAGCGGAACAGCACGCCCAGAGCCTCCATGGCATACTCAAAATAGGTGACCTGATCGTATTCCACGCGGGCGGTCACGCTCATACCGTTGGAAAGATCCACCTTGTCGCCGCTGCGGCTCACCACATAGGTGGCGTCGGGCTTGATGGTCATCTTGTAGTAGGAGGCGTTGCTGCTGGCGGTCACATCGCTGTCAATGGAGGTAACGGTGCCGGTCAGCGTGCCGTAGGAGTACTCCGACAGACCGGTGATGGCGATCTTGCAGGGGTCGCCGACGTGCAGTAGGGGACGGTCATTTACCGTCACCATGGCCATGATCTCCAGATCATCGTTCTCGCTGGCAACAGTAGCCAGTGCGGAACCAGCGCTCAGCACCATGCCTTCCTTGTAGGGGGTGTCCATGTGGATCACGCCGGAGGTGGGCGCGTAGATGAAGTAATCGTTGGCGCCGGTGTTCAAGGAATCCAGCTGCGCCTGCAGGTTATCCACGTTGACCTGTGCACTGGTAATGCTCTGGGAGATGGACTGCATGGTAGAGTAGTACAAAGACTCCAGCTCGCTCTGGTTCTGCTCCATCAAAGCCTTGATCTGGGTGTCGGAGTAACCGGCAGCCTGATAGGTGGTGGCGTCAAAGGTCTTTTGCGCTACCTGACTTTTGTAGGTCTGGTACTGGTAGTAGTAGGGCTGATCCTCGGCGTTGGCTTCGTCAAAATAGTTGGTGTCGTCCTGAATGCACTTGAGCAGCTTGTTGTACTGATCCAGTTGCTTCTGGTAGATATCCAGCTGGCTTTGCAGATTATCCTTCTGCATATCCAGGTCGGTGCTCTTCAGCCGGGCGATCAGGTCGCCCTCATTCACATAGCTGCCCTCAGAGACATACAACTCGGTGATGGAGCCGGAGTAGCTGGACATGATGTAGGTCTTGTTGGCGGCCTGCACCACACCGCTGTTCTGGCTGACATAGATGCGGTTGGTCTGGGTGCTCCAGATCACCAGAAAGATCATGAACAGGCCGGTCAGAATGACAAAGGCGTACCCGTAAGGGGGCAGCTTTTTGTCCATCATGATCCTGCGGTCCTGCAGATCCGAAAGGTTCTGAATGGTTGTTGTCATAATTATTTGGTCTCCATAAATACATCGACCACGGCATCGTCATCGTCCTGATTGACATAGATGGTGTAGCTGCTGCCGGTCATCTTGATGTCGTTCTCAAAAGCATGGATCTGCAACTTGGAGGAGGCCAGCTGGCTTTGGCTCAGCGGGCCGGTGTAGTGGGCATACAGGCAGTTCTTTACCCGCAGCACAGCGTCCATGTGGTAGCCGGGCTCCATGTTGGGGATCATCTGGGTGGCCTGCTGCATCATGTACATCTCCGGCAGCTGATCCGGGCCGGTACCGGGCTTGATCGCCTGCACCAGCGGGCCGATGGGCTGCACGCCGTTGCTCTTCATAAAATTCTGCATCTGGGTCAGGATGACCGGTAGGTTAGCCAGCTCCTCCGGGTGCAGAGTGCGGGAGAGGACATTGGTCAGCTTGAGGGTCTTGTTTTCAGCAACTTTGATTTCATTCATGATAAATTACCCCTAATCCTGTTATTTTTAATGTAAGCCGAAACAAAAAGGTGCCCGGAAGCGTCTGCCTCCGGGCACACCATAACGAGGCATTCTTTGGTTTCCCCAGCGGGAAAAAGCTTATGCAGCATCCGGGCAAAGGCTGCGGATGCGGTGCGGTCAGTAGGTGATGGACTCGCCGTCGTCGTCCTCTTCCACCACAGCGGAAGGCATTTGCGGAGCGGGCTCGGGCTTGTGCTTGCGGAAGATGCCCTGCTGCATGTTCCACAGCTCGGCATAGCGACCATCCTTTGCCATCAGTTCCTCATGGTTGCCGCGCTCCACGATCTTACCGTGATCCATCACAAGGATCAGGTCACAGTCACGGATGGTGGAAAGGCGGTGTGCCACGATCAGCATGGAGCGGTCCGCCAGCTGCTCGTAGATCATGTTGAAGATCAGCGTCTCGGTGGCAAAGTCCAGATTACTGGTGGACTCGTCCAGAATGTAGAGGTTGGAGTCCTTCAGGAAGGCACGCGCCAGTGCGATACGCTGCTTCTCACCACCGGACAGGCCGTTGCCGGCTTCCTCCAGATAGGTGTTGTACTGCAGCGGCAGGTGACGGATAAACTCGTGAGCGTCGGCCTTTTTGGCTGCTTCCTTCACCTCGTCCAGCGTGGCGTCCATGCGGGAGATGCGGATGTTGTCGTAGATGGTCTTGCTGAACAGCTCGATGTTCTGTGGCACATAAGCAATGGCACGGCGCACCGAACTGTTGGTGTACTCGGCCAGATTCACGCCGTTCACATCGATCTCGCCGTCCTCGGGGTCGTAGTATTTCAGCAGCAGCTTGGTAATGGTGGATTTGCCGCTGCCGCTGCCGCCCACCAGCGCCACCTTTTTACCGGCGGGGATGGTAAAGCTGACATGATCCAGTGCAGGGGCGCGGTTGCCGTAGCGGAAGGTAACGTCCTTGAACTCAATGTCACCTTCCACCTTGCTCATCTCGCTCTGCTCCACGCCGTCTGCGGTCTCGTACTCGGCGGGGTAGTCCATGATCTCGGTCAGACGCTTCATGGAGATGCTGGCTTCCTGAATCTCCATCTGCAAGCCGATCAGGTTGCTCAGGGGGGAGGTGAAGTAGCCGGACAGGGTGCTGAACGCCATAAAGCCGCCCAGCGTCATTTCGCCGTTCAGCACCTGCGTGATGCCCACATAGGTGGTCAGCATACTGAAGCCGGTGGAGATGAAGGAGGAGATCAGACCCTGCGTGGTGCTGATGCGGCTGGAACGCAGGCTGATCTTCAAGCTCTTCATGTACTCGCGTTCCAGATTATCCAGCTCGGTCTGCTCGTTGGCGTTGCACTTGACGGTCTCGATGCCGCGCAGGCTCTCGATCATCTGGCTGTTCAGCGCGGCAGACTGTGCCATGCTCTCTTCGTTGATCTTTTTATAGGGCTGCTTGTACACCAGCACCAGCAGGATGCTGACCAGCGCCATGAACAGCGAGATGGAGAACAGCATGGCGTTCATGCGGAACAGGATGATGCCGGTGATGACAGCCATGGAGATATCCATCACAAGGCTCAGCGCAATGCTGGTAAAGATGGATTTGATGGTGTTTGCGTCCGAGTAACGGGTGGTGATATCACCGGTCTTGCGGGTGGCAAAGAACTTCATGGGCAGGTTGAAGATGTGCCCGAAGTACCCCAGCATCAGCGGGATATCGATCTTGATGGACAGATGGATCAGCACCCATTGGCGCACAAAGCCAATCAGGGTACTGGTAATGCTGACCACGCTGAACACCAAGATCAAGGTGACCAGCAGGTTGTTCAGCCCGTAGGGCAGCACCTCGTCCATCAGGATCTTATTGAACATGGAGGACGCGATGCCCAGTATGGTGGTGATCACCGAGCTGAGGATGGCGTAGAAGAACAGTTTCTTCTGGGGCAGCAGCAGGTTGATATACCGCTTCATCATGCCGCCCTTTTCGATCTTACCGCCCTTGAACTCCGAGGTGGGGTTCATCAGCAGCAGCACGCCGGTGAAGTTCTTGTAGAACTCGTCCAGACTGATCTTTTTCAGCTCCGTGCCGGGGTCGCCGATGATGACGTAATCCTTGCACTTATGCTTTTTGCCTTTTTCCTCTTCTTCCTTGCGGGCTTCGGCGTCCTGCAGCATGTGCTTGCGGCGCGCGCCCTCGTCCTTGATGGTGGTCTTTTTGAACACCACAACAAAGTGCGCCAAGCCCTGATCTGTAATGACCTGCGCAATACAGGGAAGTGAGAAATCACTCAGAAAGTTTTCGCGGTCCACACGGACTGCGGCGGTGGTAAAACCAAGTTCATTGGCGGCTTTTTGCAGGCCGACAAGGTTGGTGCCTTTCAGGTCGGTGCCCATCATATCCCGCAGACGGGTGATGGTAACTTCCTTTTTGTAGTGCAGGCACACCATGGCCAGACAGGCAGCCGCACAGTCGGTGGTATCGTGCTGCCGGACGTAGGTATAACGCATAGATGTTTCCTTTTACTCTCAAGATTTATTCAAACGACACCAAGCTGCCCTGCCGCCCCGTGTTTGCCGCACAAAGCTACCGGCCGGCCTGCTGATTTGACCAACGAAAAAACTGCGCTCCTACACGGCAGCCTTCTGACCGGGGGAGCGCCTGTCTGCGGATGTGAGAAAGCCATGCAGCTTTTCTACATCTATAAACTTATAAAAGTATACCACATCCACTAGGGTTCTTCAAGGCACTATTTTTTAAGAACCGTTAAGAATAAGTGAAAAAGATACAGATAAACAAAAAAAGCGATGGAAAATATCCATCGCTTGCTGGCGCCTCTTGCCTGACTCGAACAGGCGACACCCTGATTAACAGTCAGGTGCTCTAACCGACTGAGCTAAAGAGGCATATCAGTGACTGCGAGAAATATTATACCGCAGTCACCGCACTTTTGCAAGCCCTTTTTGCAAAAAAAGCACGAGGAAATTCGCTGGATACAAAAAAGCAGCGCAGAAACGCCCGTAGGTGCTTCTGCGCCGCTAGAATAAGGATGCTTTTGTAAAATTACTTCAGCTTGCTCTTAGCCTTCATGCGCTGCTCATGGTTCAGAATCTGCTTGCGGATGCGCAGATTCTCCGGGGTGACCTCCAGCAGCTCGTCCTGTGCCAGGAACTCCAGGCAGCCCTCCAGGCTCAGCTTGCTGATGGGGATCAGGCGCAGAGCGTCGTCGGAGCCGGAAGAACGGGTGTTGGTCAGGTGCTTGGTCTTGCAGACGTTCACGTCCACATCCTCGCCGGAAGCGGTGTAGCCGATGACCATGCCCTCGTACACCTTCTCGCCGGGGCCCACCAGCAGGGTGCCGCGCTGCTGAGCGTTGAACAGGCCGTAGGTGACGGCCTCGCCGGTCTCAAAGCTGACCAGAGAACCGGTGGAGCGGTTGGCGATCATGCCAGCCCAGACGTCGTAGCCGTCAAAGATCTGGTTGATGATGCCCTCGCCGTGGGTATCGGTCAGGAACTGGTTGCGGTAGCCGAACAGGCCGCGGCTGGGCATCCGGAACTCCAGACGCACACGGTCAGAGCCCAGAGACTCCATCTGCTGCAGGATGGCCTTGCGCTGACCCAGACCGGTCATGACGGCACCCTGATACTGGGTGGGCACGTCGATGACGACATGCTCCATGGGCTCGTAAGTCTTGCCGTCGATCACCTTGGTCAGAACGTGCGGGGGAGAGACCTGCAGCTCATAGCCTTCACGGCGCATGGTCTCGATGAGGATGGACAGGTGCATCTCACCACGGCCCATGACACGGAAGGAATCAGTGGTGGCGGAGTCCTCTACCTTCAGGGCCACGTCCTTCAGCAGTTCCTTCTGCAGACGGTCGCGGATCTGACGGCTGGTGACGAACTTGCCCTCACGGCCGGCCAGCGGGCTGTCGTTGACCGAGAAGGTCATCTCCACGGTGGGGTCGTTGATCTTGACGAAAGGCAGCGGCTCCACGTTGGAGGGGCTGCACAGGGTGTTGCCGATGGTCACGTCCGGCAGACCGGAGAATGCCACGATATCACCTGCGGTGATGTTGTCGCACGGCTGACGGCCGTTGGCCTGGAAGTCGTACAGCTTGGTCAGACGGCCGCGCATCTTCAGGTCGGGGTTGTGCCAGTCGCACACGACCACTTCCTCGCCTACCTTGGCAACACCGTTCTGGATGCGGCCGATGCCGATGCGGCCCACGAAGTCGTTGTAGTCCACAGAGGACACCAGCATCTGGAAGGGAGCCTCAGGGTCGCCCTCGGGCGGCTTGATGGTGCTCAGCAGGGTGTCGAACAGAGGGATCAGGTCGGTGCCCGGCACATCCGGGTCCAGGCTGGCGGTGCCGTCACGGCCGCAGCAGAACAGGATGGGGCAGTCCAGCTGTTCGTCGGTGGCACCCAGATCCATCAGCAGGTACAGCACCTCATCGATGACTTCCTTGATGCGGGCATCGGGACGGTCGATCTTGTTGATAGCCACCACCAGGCTCAGGTTCTGCTGCAAAGCCTTCTGCAGCACAAAGCGGGTCTGGGGCATGCAGCCCTCGGCAGCGTCCACCAGCAGCAGCACGCCGTTGACCATCTTCAGCACGCGCTCCACCTCGCCGCCAAAGTCGGCGTGGCCCGGGGTGTCGACGATGTTGATCTTAACGCCCTTGTAGGTGCAGGAGCAGTTCTTGGCCAGAATGGTGATGCCGCGCTCACGCTCGATATCGCCGCTGTCCATCACGCGCTCGGCCACGGCCTGATTGTCGCGGAAAGCGCCGCTCTGACGCAGCAGGGCATCCACCAGGGTGGTCTTGCCGTGGTCAACGTGAGCGATAATGGCAACGTTGCGCAAATCGTTACGAACCATAAATTTCTACCTCTCTATTTAAAAAGACTTATAAAATACGAACGAACGTCATACAAACCTAAGTTTATAACAGAACAGGGTGGTTTGTCAAGATTGTATAAAAATTTTTTCTGCAATTCAGCATTATGCCCGTAAACTTTCCGCAGATTTGTGCGGCGTGTACCTTAAAAATATGCTATACTAAAGCCATAAAACGAACCGGAGGTGTTTTGCATTGAAGCTGACATTTTTAGGCGCGAACCATGAGGTGACCGGCAGCTGCACCATGCTGGAAGCGGCAGGGCAGCGGTTTCTCATCGACTACGGCATGGAGCAGGGTAAAAATGTGTACGAAAACCAGCCCCTGCCCGTAGCCCCCGGCGAGATCGACTTTGTGCTCATCACCCATGCCCATATCGACCATACCGGCCTTTTGCCGCTGCTGGCGCACAACGGCTTCCGGGGCAGGATCTACGCCACCATCCCTACGGTGGAGCTGTGCGGCATTATGCTGCGGGACTCGGCGCATATTCAGGAGTTTGAAGCCGAGTGGAAAAACCGCAAGGGCAAGCGCTCCGGCGCAGAGCCGGTGGAGCCCATGTACACCGTGCAGGATGCCGAGGCCGCCTGCCGCCTGTTTTTGGGTGTGGAGTACGGCAAGCGTATCGAGCTTGCTCCGGGCATCGAAGCGCGGTTCGTGGACGTGGGGCACCTGCTGGGCTCTGCCAGCATTGAGCTATGGATCACCGAGGGCAGCACCACCACAAAGCTGGTGTTCTCCGGCGATATCGGCAATCTGAATCAGCCCATCATAAAAGATCCTACCTATATCCAACAGGCGGACTATGTATTCATGGAGTCCACCTACGGCGACCGCAACCACGACCCCCGGCCGGACTATGTGGCAGAGCTGGCAAAAATTTTGCAGCGCACCTTTGATCGGGGCGGCAACGTGGTGGTGCCCAGCTTTGCGGTGGGCCGCACGCAGGAAATGCTGTATTTTTTGCGGGAGATCAAGGAAAAAGGCCTTGTCAAAGGACACGGCAACTTCCCGGTCTACATCGACAGTCCGCTGGCCACCGAAGCCACCCGCATCTTCCGGGATACAGACCCCGACTGCTTTGACGCCCAGACCCGCGCTCTGCTGGAAAAGGGCATCGACCCCATCAATGTGCCGGGGCTGCGCATCAGCGTGACCAGCGATGATTCCCGCATGATCAACACCGACCGCACGCCCAAGGTCATTCTGTCTGCCAGCGGCATGTGCGAGGCCGGACGTATCCGCCACCACCTCAAGCACAACCTGTGGCGGCCGGAATGCACCATCCTCTTCGTGGGCTTTCAGGCGGTGGGCACCTTGGGACGCACTCTCATTGAAGGAACGGATTTGGTCAAGCTGTTCGGTGAGCCCATCGAGGTAAAGGCCGAGATCTGCCAGCTGACCGGCATGTCCGGCCACGCCGACAAGGACGGTCTGCTGCGCTGGGTGAACGCCTTTACGGAAAAGCCCCGGCGGGTGTTTGTGATCCACGGCGAGGACGAGGTGGAAAACCGCTTTGTGGACACCCTGACCGAACAGGGCTTTACCGCCTGTGCACCCTACAATGGCGCGCAGTGGGCCATTGGTGCCGAGGGCGCAGTCTGCCTGCAGGAGGGCACGAAGATCCGCGTGGAGCAGAGAACTGGCGAGGGTGCAAACCGCGCCGCTACCGTGTTCCAGCGGCTGCTCAGCGCCGGTAAGCGCCTGCTGCGGGTCATCGAGCACAACGAGGGCGGTGCAAATAAAGATCTGGCAAAATTTGCCGACCAGATCAACGCTCTGTGCGACAAATGGGATAGGTGATGCGGTAGCATTTTGCAGCACAGCGGCCTAAGAAAAACGCAGCTGCGTCAAAAGCGGCGGGGCGAGCAGCGCTGCCGAAAAAAGAGGATAGATTTTTGTAAAAAAACCGTTGACAAGCGCCCCTCCGGCTGGTATAATAACCCATATCGTCAGGCACAAAGCCAAACATCTGGGGGTTTAGCTCAGCTGGGAGAGCGCTTGCATGGCATGCAAGAGGTCACCGGTTCGATCCCGGTAATCTCCACCAGAAAAAAGCATCGCACAGGAATGTGCGGTGCTTTTCTTGTATCTGCCGTGCTGAACTCCCTCCGTCACGGCTTACGCCGTGACAACTCCCTCGGGGAGGGAACCCTTGGCATAGCGGCGATGTTTCCGGCTAAAGTACAAAGTTTGCGGACGCGTCAGTTACGCCCTCTCAGGGCTCCCGCGCCAGCTCCCCCAAGGGGGGAGCCAAGCCGTAAAGCCCATTGCGAAAGCAACAGGTGTAATGAGGAAGCTTCCGGCAGTGCTCTTGGCTCTCCCTTTGGGAGAGCTGGATTTGCGAAGCAAAGACTGAGAGGGCGAGGACGGCAAGATGTGCAAATGCCGCTCCCGGTCGCAGCCCCTCCGGTGAAAAATGCGTTTTGAGCACTCCGCAGAGTGCGACAAACGCAAAATTATAAAGAACCTTTCCGCGGAATATGGTCAGAGCGAAGCAGAGACCATTTCAAATCGTCCCGCTCACAGGGGACAGACTGCAAAGCGTTTACAGATTTGCAACCCCTAAATTCATGCTGGACAATTGCGGAAAGTTATGGTATAATTCTTTCTGCAATTGCGGGTATAGTACATCGGCTAGTATATCAGCCTTCCAAGCTGAGGAGGTGGGTTCGATTCCCATTACCCGCTCCACAAGACCTGAACCTTGAACGGTTCGGGTCTTTTCTTTTTGTCCGGGCAGCCATCTTGCCAACCGGCGGCGGAAATGCTACAATAGAGCCATCAAAACGCTGAAGGAGGAACGCCGCTATGGAATTCCGCGATAAACCGATGGAGAATCTTATTCGCCTGCAGGAGAAGGATATCTGCAAAAATATCAACGCCCTGCTGCTGGAGGGCGAGCAGATCGTGGGCGCTTACAAGACGGTGCGCGATCAGGTGGTGTTCACCAGCCACCGCATCATCATGGTGGATATGCAGGGGGTCACGGGCACGCGGCAGCAGCTTTTTGTGCTGCCCTACCGCAAGGTGCTGCACTACGGCATCCAGACGGCGGGCTTTGGCGACCCGCTGCAGGCGTCCCAGCTGACGGTCTGCTTTGCGGACGGCCACGAGGCCAAGTTTGGATTTATCGGGCAGAAGGACCTGTTTCAGGTGGCAAACGCCATCAGCGCCCGCATTTTGTAAGAGAAACTGAAAACAAAAGTATCTGCAAGAATCGCTGTTATCCTGAAACATTCAGGAGCAGCTATTGCAGATGCTTTTTTGCGTGATGGAACAAAGTTATGTTATGCGTGCGCCGTTTTGCGCACCAGCTGCCGGTGCATCAGCGCCATCAGCACCAGAAATACCAGCAGATAGAAGGGAAATAGCGCCGGGGTGATGTTGTTGGCCAGCAGACCGAACAGCGGCGGCATGGCAAGATTGCCCACATAGGCGCTGCTCATCTGGATGCCGATGACGGCCTGTGAATTCTGTGCGCCGAAGTGCGCCGGGGTGGAGTGGATGACGCTGGGGTAGATGGGCGCACAGCCCAGCCCTACCAGCACAAGCCCTGCCAGCGCAAAGACCTGCGCCCCGGGCAGCAGCAGGGCGGCAATGCCCACGCCCAGCACTGCAAACCCCAGACGGATCATCTGGTCATCGCTCAGTTTTAAGGTCAAAAAGCCGCAGACGCCCCGTCCCACCGTGATGCCGATATAGAACAGACTGGCAAAGCTGGCAGCCGTCTGGGCGGGCACCTGCCGCACAAGGGTCAGGTAGCTGCTTGCCCAGAGCCCGGCGGTGGTCTCCAGCGCACAGTAGCAGAAGAAGCAAAGCATCACTTCCTTCGCGCCCGGCAGCGCGAACACCTGCGGCAGGGTCAGCGCCTTGGGCGCGGTGCCGTCCGGGGCAGCATCGGGGCGTTTATGCCACAGGGGCAGGCTGCAAAAAAGCACGGCAGAAAGCGCGATCTGGAACAGGGCGATGCACCGGTAGCCGCTGCTCCAGCTCAGCCCGCCGGAAAGCGCCGCGCCCATCACCACAGGGCCGATGGTAGTGCCCACGCCCCACATACAGTGCAGCCAGCTCATGTGGCGGCTTTCGTAATGCAGGGCAACGTAGTTGTTCAGGGCGGCATCCACGCTGCCCGCACCCAGACCGTAGGGGACAGCCCACAGACAGAGCATCCAGAACTGGCCGGAGACCGAGAAACCGAACAGGGCCGCAGCGGTCATGCCCACACTGAGGGCGGTCACCTTGCCCGTGCCCAGCGCCCGGGTGAGCCGGTCGCTGTTCAGGCTGGAAACGATGGTGCCCAGCGAGATGATCATGGACAGGATGCCCGCGTAGGAAAAGGGGATGCCCAGCTGGGGGTACATGGTGGGCCATGCAGACCCCAGCAGGGAATCTGGCAGGCCAAGGCTGATAAAGGCTAAGTAAATAATAGGCAGCAAAAGCTGTGTCATAGGAAGAGTTCCTCCACAGAAGTTCAGTTGTTCTTTTCCAGATACACGGTGGTGGAGGGGAAGGCGAAGTCCACGCCGCTTTTCTGCATCACGTCCATCAGGTCGAGATTCAAATCGTTCTGCATCTGCAAAAAGCGGGTCATGTCGGCGGTGCGCAGATAGGCAGACACCAGCAGGTCGATGCTGGAAGCTCCAAAGCCGCTCAGCTTGACCAGCACCGAGTCCTCGTAGGTGTAGGGGCTAGCCTTGAGCATAGCGGTCAGGTCGGTCATCAGCTGTTCCAGCTGGGGACGGGTGGTATCGTAGGTGACTCCGAGGGTGAAGCGGTACAGCCGCTTGTTACGCAAAGTACCGTTGTTGATGGTGGCAGAGCTGACCGTGCTGTTGGTCAGGATGTACACCGAGTTATCCAGTGCGCGGACTTTGGTGGAGCGGAAATTGATGTCCACCACCTCGCCGGAAACGTCACCCACGGTGATCCAGTCACCGATGGAAAAGGGACGATCCAGCAGGATGACCAGCCCGCTGAACAGGTTTTTGGCGCTGTCCTGTGCCGCCAGAGAGATAGTCAGACCGACAAGACCCGCACTGGCTACGATGCTGCCCACCGGCAGGCCGGTCTCCTGCGCCATGGTCATAATGCCCAGAACCACGATGAGAACTTTGTACACCTTGTTCAGCAGGGTGGTCAGGGTGCGGTTGGCGCGCACCTCCTCGCCGCAGTTTGTCAGCAAAAGGTCGGTAAGGTCGGCGGCGGCGTACAGTCCCTGACACACAAAAAAGGTGGCGGCCAGCTCAAAGACTGTGAGCAGAAATTTACTTACGCCGGGAATGGCCCACGGCA
This sequence comes from Faecalibacterium tardum, assembly GCF_040096515.1. Lineage (NCBI taxonomy): Bacteria > Bacillati > Bacillota > Clostridia > Eubacteriales > Oscillospiraceae > Faecalibacterium > Faecalibacterium tardum. Next base: position 254,871 of record NZ_JBBMEO010000001.1, read on the forward strand.
GGCTGGCCGCTGCGGCATAGATGAACGCCGCAAGGGTGAGCCGCTGCACCGGCACGGCAAAGCTGCGCAGCAGAATGGGCGTACCCGCCAGCCGCCAGCTGCGGCGCAGCAGGGCAGGGCACACCTTGCGGGACAACAGCTGCCGCGCCAACCAGCCAAGTACCAGCAGCAGTGCCGCGCACACCACGCGGGCGGCAAAGGCTGCCCAGCCCTCCAGCAGCAGCGAGCCAAGCTCGAAGCCAAGGTTACGGATCGAGAAAATCATGGAAAACCTCCTGTGTTTTTTCACAACGCATATTATGATAGCATACTCTGCCGCCCGGGGCAAGGAAAGAAAGGTGAAAACACACTTTGATAAAAAATGCACAAACTTTTCGAAAAGGGGACTTGACAGCACCGCAGTACCGCGCTATACTCTAGGCCAGAAAGTTCGTTTCAGGGCGGGGTGCAATTCCCCACTGGCGGTAAAGTCCGCGACCACCCGCAAGGGTGCTGACCCGGTGCAACTCCGGGACCAACGGTATAGTCCGGATGCAAGAAACGGCAGGCAAATTGCGTCTGTGCGCCCTGTTGCAGTCTTTATTGCAGCAGGGCGCTTTTTGGTTTGTCTTTCCGGTTCGATCCAGCGCGAAAAGGGCTTTCCGAACAAATTTGAACGGGGCGTACACCCCGGGGAGGACAACTACCATGAAAAAGAATACCACCCACAACCTGACCGTTGCCGCCATGCTCAGCGCGGTCGCCTTTATCCTGATGTTCATCGAGTTCCCGCTGCCGATGCTCATCCCGTCCTTCGTCAAGATGGACTTCTCCGACCTGCCCGCCCTGCTGGGTGCCTTTGCACTGGGCCCGGTGTACGGCGTGGTCATCAGCTTTATGAAGAACCTGCTGCACATCATCATCAAGGGCACCTCCACCGCCTGCGTGGGCGAGCTGTGCAACTTTATGCTGGGCGCGGTGTTCTCCGCTGTGGCGGGCTTTGTCTACAAGCGCCATAAGAGCCGCAAGACCGCCATTCTGGGTGCCATCGCCGGTGCAGCCGCTATGGCGGTGTTCAGCGTGCCTTCCAACTACTTCATCACCTACCCGGCCTATGTGCAGTTCTACCACATGCCGCTGGAAGCCATTCTGGGGATGTATCAGGCTATCCTGCCCTCTGCCGACAGCCTGATCAAGTGCCTTGTGATCTTTAATATGCCTTTTACGCTGGTCAAGGGTCTGCTGGACGCCGTGTTGTGCCTGCTGATCTATAAGCCCCTGTCTCCCATCCTGCACGGCCGCAAGTGATTTTTCTTAGTTCTTTAGGCATAGAAAAAGCCGAAGCAACTGCAAGGTTGTTTCGGCTTTTTTGATTGTATAGACAGCCGTTAGGCGGGAAGTTTCTCCGAGGACCGTCCGCTGGGGTGGGCCCCTGCCGCCGCAGGCGGTAGGGCGGGCGATGGAATGGCCCGAGTCGTGTCCGAGGAGGAAGCTTCCCGCCCGACGGTTGATTTACGCCAGCGCGCCCTTATCCAGCCATTTGCCCCGCGCCATGCGCAGCAAAAACAGTACGCCGCGGGTGCAAAGCTCGGCGCACATGGCCACCCATACGCCCACCAGCCCAAAGTGGGGAGCCAACAGGACTGCCAAAGTCAGCCGCACGCCCCACATGCTGACAAGGTTCAGGATAAAGCAGCCGGTGCTGTCGCCCGCGCCCTGCATGGAGCCGCTGGCCACGATGCTTGCCCCGAACATCGGTTCGGCAAAGGCTTCGATGCGCAGCACCCGTGCGCCCAGCGCAATGACAGCGGCGTCGGCGGTAAAAATGCCCATCAGCTGCGGGGCAAACACATACAGTCCCACGCCGGTCAGTGCCATGATGCCCATGCCCATGGCGGTGCACAGCCATGCAAAGCGCCTTGCCATGTCCCGGCGGTTCGCGCCCACAGCCTGTCCCACCAGCGCAAGGGCGGCGTCCTGAATGCCGTAGCCCGCCATGTAGCACAGGCTCTCGGCGCTGACGCCCAGACTGTTGGCGGCAATGGCGGTAGTGCCCAGCCCGGACACGATGCGCACCAGCAGCACCTGTGCCGAGGACAGGGCAGCGCGCTCTGCCGCCAGCGGCGCGCCCACCTTCCACACGTTATGCAGGCAGGCGCGGGTAATGTGCCAAGAGCCGGGCTTGCGGATGCACAGTGGGCCGTCCCGCAGCAGCAGAACGCCCAGCGCCAGCGTGCCGCCCACGGCGTTGGCAAGCGCCGTGCCCAGTGCTGCGCCCGGCACGCCCCAGCCCAGACCCCAGACCGTGAGGTTTTGACCGAACACCGTCATTTCCCGGGTGGGGTTGATGAGGAAAAAGTTGAAGATGATGTCCAGCACGCAGGTGAAGATGCTGATGAGACCCGGGGTAAGCGCATCACCGGTGGAGCGCAGCATGGCGGCGTAGGTGCCCATGGCCATGATGAAGGGCAGGGAAGCCGACCAGATGGCAAAATAGGCCGAGGCGTTTGTCTGCAATGCCGTGTCTGCGCCCAGCCACCCGGGCAGGAACCGGCTGATGCCAACACCAAGGGTCGCTGCGGCAAGACCCACCGCCAGATTGAACAGCATGGACTGCCGCAAAACGCCCCGGGCGTCCTGCTGGCGGTCTGCGCCCAGATATTGCGCCACCTGAATGGAAAACGCCATGCACAGCCCGGCCAGCATCCCGTGCAGCAGCCATGTGCTGGAACTGACGATGCCAATGGAAGCGGTGGCGGCGGCACCGATATGCCCCACCATGGCTGCATCGATGTACTCCATGGCGGTGACTACGATCTGCTGCAAAATGGAAGGGATGCTCAGCGTCAGCGCCACCTGTGCGGTGTGGCGCAGCGGCACCTGCTCGCCCTGCCGCATCCGGGCAGAGAGCTGCTCAAGTGTAATGGACATGGAACCTCCTGCGTTGTGAGTGAAAACTACAGACTAATACATTATTATAAAGAGCCGCAGGAGAAAAGTCAATCCGCAGCGAATTTTGCCGCCGGGATTGATTTTTGGGCAAGGGCGTGATACACTCACAACGTACTATACAGAAAGAAAGAGGAATGTTATATTATGATCCAAATGCTTACCTCTGTCATCGGGCAGCGGGGCGTGGATGCCATGGCGTTTTTACTGGCATTTGTCCTGACCGCCCTGACAGATTCCATTTTCCGCGATAAACTGCCCCACGACCATGGCCGCGCCTTTGCGGTGAACGGCGAGCTTTCCAAGGGCAAGGCGCGAGGCTCCGGACTGATCTTTGTACTGTGCATCGCGCTGGTGTCGCTGGCGTTTCTGCCCTTCAACACAGAGTATGTGGTGTACAATGTGCTGCTGATCGCTTCCATGCTCTCTGGCTATCTGGACGATGCCGCCGAGACCGCTTGGAACGAGTACAAAAAGGGCATCATTGATTTTGTCATTGCGGTGCTGGCGGGCGTCACCTACCTGAACTTCAACGGCTGCGGCGTACACTTTTTGCAGTGGAGCTTCACCCTGCCCTATGCGGTGTACCTGCTGCTCATAGTCATCCTTATCTGGGCAAGCATCAACGTGGTCAACTGTACCGACGGTGTGGACGGCCTTTCCGCCAGTCTGGCAGTGGTGACCATTGGCACCTACCTGCTGGCCTATAAGACCGAACTGGGCGCCTACGCCACCGCCGGCGTGGTGTTCATCGGTGCGCTGCTGGCCTACCTGTGGCTCAACGCCAAGCCCTCCAGCCTGCTGATGGGCGATGCCGGCAGCCGCGCCATGGGCTTTTTCATCGCCATGCTGTCGCTGAAGTGCGGTCATCCGTTTGCCTTTTTGCTTGCCGCCATTGTGTTCATCGCAGACGGCAGCTTGGGCATTCTGAAGATCAGCCTGAAGCGTTTTCTGCACATCTGGATTTTGAAAAACACCCTGACCCCCCTCCACGACCATGTGCGCAAGCGCAAGGGCTGGAGCGATGAGCAGGTGGTAGCCCGCTGGCTCATTCTGCAGTGTGTGGCCTCGGCTCTGCTGCTGCTCCTTGTGCGGGGCTAAGCGGCACGCTATAAACCTAAAGAGAAACACCCTCAGACCTTTGCGCCTGAGGGTGTTGTTTTGTTATTCGCTTGTGGAAAGCTGTTCCATCCGTTCTTTGACGACTAAATCAATTGCCGTACAAACGCCCTGAAAATTGCGCTCGACCTCCAAGTTTGAAAAGCGCAGAACCTTTACACCATACTGCTCCAGAATAGCCGCACGCTCTTTATCGTAGATAAGCCCCTGTTCATCGTAGTGCTGAGAGCCGTCCAGCTCTACCACCAGTCTGGCGGCATGGCAGTAGAAGTCGGCAATGAAACTGCTGATGGGCTTTTGCCTTTTAAAACGAATGGGATAATCCTTCAAATAGTCATACCAGAGATGGTTTTCCTGTTTTGTTGCTTTTTTTCGTAATTCTCTGGCACGGGGAGTCAGTTTTTCTTGATACGGTAATGGCATGATGGTGCTCCTTAAAACCCCCTCAGGCGCTAACGCGCCAGCTCCCCCAAGGGGACGCCTTATGGAGGTGTGGCAAAGTTTCCGGCTGGCGCGAAAAGCCGTCCCCTTGGGGAAGGTGTCACGGCGCAGCCGTGACGGAAGGGGTAACTCCTTTGCACGCCGCCTGCACCACATGACCTACCAGTACCGAGGTGGTCACGGTGCCCACGCCGCCGGGCACGGGAGTAATGGCGTCCACCACCGGCTCTGCGGCGGCAAACTGCACGTCACCGCAGAGTTTGCCTTCCTCGTTTACATGGATGCCCACGTCCACGACCGTCTGACCTTCCCGCAGGCAGTCCGCGCCCACAGCGCCCATTTTGCCCATGGCGACCACCACGATGTCCGCCTGCCGGCACACTTCCGGCAGGTTCCGGGTGCGGGAGTTGCACAGGGTCACGGTGGCGTTTTCCCGGTCCAGCATCATGGCGGCGGGCTTGCCCACCACAAGGCTGCGCCCCACCACCACGGCACGCTTGCCGGAAAGGGGGACGCTATAATACTTCAAAATTTCCATGCAGGCCTGCGCGGTGCAGGGGGCATAGCCCAAATCGGTGTTCGTGAATACCCCGGCCAGAGAACCGTCCGTGATGCCGTCAATGTCCTTTTCCGGGCGCAGAGCGGCGCGGATGGTGCAGTCGTCGAACTGCTTGGGCAGCGGGCGGAACAGCAGACAGCCGTGGATGCCATCGTCCGTGTTCACCTCGTCCAGTACCCGGAGCAGCTGCTCCTGCGTGGCGTCGGCGGGCAGCACAAACTGCTTGACTGCGACGCCCACCTTGCCGCAGCGGGTCATTACGCCCCGCTCGTAGGAGAGGTCGTCCTCCCGCTCGCCCACCCGCACCACGGCCAGCGTGGGGGTGATGCCCTTGGCTTTCAGCTGTTCGCAGAGCGCCGCGTTGCGCTCGTTCATGGCGGCCACGACCGGCGCACCCTTTAAAATCATTGCCATATACTTCCCCTCATTTGTGATATTCTTTATTGCGGAGTTTCCCGCTGACGGCGGTGAATATTTCGTCTGCCCGGGGCACAAACTCTGTCAGCAATGCGTCTGCCCGGGCGTCCAGTGCGGCGGCGCGGGCGTGGTCTGCCATCAGTTTCGTGTTAATAAACACATTCAGGCTTGCGGCTTGCAGGGCGGCCTTGCACAGCACGGCGGCGCAGCCTGCGTCCGACACCGCCAGCACGCTGCCTTTGGCGGCATACTGCTCAGCCAGCGCGATGCCCTCGGCGCACTTTTCCATGATCTGCAGCGGCACGGCGCTTGCACCGTCCAGTGCGGCTTCCAGCACAGCGGCCTTGTGCGCGGCCTGCTCCGGGGTATCCTTGGGCAGGCCGTAGGCCGCAGCCAGCGGCGCAAAAGCATCGGCATCGGCCTGTACCAGCGCTTCCAGATCCAGCCGCAGGGCTTCAGCCCGGGCGTTCAGTGCCTGGATCTCCGCTTCCACGGCGGCGTACTTCTTTTTGCCGGTGGTCAGGCAACCCACCATGTTGCCCAGTGCCACACCGGCAGCGCCTACCAGCGCGGCAGTGCCGCCGCCGCCCGGCGTGGGCGCTTTGCTGGCAAGCTGTGCCAGAAACTGTGCGCAGCTTAAATCGTTCATTTCCATGTGTAGATACCCCTCTCTGTTACAAAGGCGTCCAGCCGCTGGTCGTGGGCGTCCACAGCGGCGCGGGGGACGCGCTGAGCTTCCAATGCGATGCCGATCTTCACCGCCCGGGTGCAGTAGGGCAGGTAGCGGTCGTAGTAGCCCTTGCCCATGCCCACCCGGCGGCAGTCTGCGTCAAAGGCGGTGCAGGGCACCAGCACCAGATCCAGCTGCTCCGGCTGCAAAAGGGTAGAGCGCTCCGGTACCGGCGTGCGGATGCCGTACTGTCCCACCGCCCAGCCGTCCGCGCTAGGCACGGCTGCGGTAAGGGCAAAGCCCTCGCCGCACACCGGATAGGCCACCGTCTTGCCCTGCCGTGCGGCCTCGGCAGCCACGGCGGCAAGGTCGGCTTCGCCCCCAAAGGCTGCGTAGAGCAAAAGGGTATGGGCGGTGCGGTAGGCGTCCAGTTCCAGCACCCGGCGGCACAGCGCCGCATTGGCGGCGGCGCGCTGCGGTGCATCCAGCGCTTTGCGGGCGGTACGGCCTGCGGCGCGCTGCGCCTGCTTTTCCTCGGCAATGGTCATACAAAACACCTCGCTTCACTTGTGGAAGAGGATACTTGAAAAATATACAAAATCGACAGCGCATTTTTATACAAACATAATAAACACTTCAGACAAAAAAAGCAAGCCTTTTGGCGAAAAGAGGATTGAAGCTGCCGCCGCTTTCTGCTATGATTATGTTACAGCAGCAAGCGCCGCGCGGGCGCTGCGCTGAGAGGACCTGCAACATTTTGTGGAGAGGGGCAAGTAAAATGTACAAGGATATGATGGACACCATCGGCATGGTCAATGCAGCCGACCCGGAACTGGGCGCAGCCATGGAGCGGGAGCTGACTCGTCAGCGCGAGAACATTGAGCTGATCGCCAGCGAGAACATCGTCTCGCCCGCCGTGATGGCAGCCATGGGCAGCGTGCTGACCAACAAGTACGCCGAGGGTCTGCCCGGCAAGCGCTACTACGGCGGCTGCGTCTATGTGGACGAGGTGGAGAATATTGCCATCCAGCGTGCCTGCCAGCTGTTCGGGGCAAAGTACGCCAACGTCCAGCCCCATTCCGGCGCACAGGCCAACCTTGCCGTGTATTTTGCCCTGCTGGAGCTGGGCGATACCGTCATGGGCATGGACCTTTCGCAGGGTGGTCACCTGACCCACGGTTCTCCGGTGAATATGTCCGGTAAAAACTACCACTTCATCTCCTACGGCGTCGGCGCAGACGGCGTGATCGACTACGTCGAACTGGAAAAGCAGGTGCGCAAGGTGCGCCCCAAGATGCTGGTGGCGGGCGCTTCTGCCTACCCCCGCGCCATCGACTTTGAAAAGCTGGCCGAGATCGCCCACGGCTACGGCGCATATCTGATGGTGGATATGGCGCACATTGCCGGTCTGGTGGCGGGCGGTCAGCACCAGAGCCCCGTACCCTACGCCGATGTGGTGACCACCACCACCCACAAGACCCTGCGCGGACCCCGCGGCGGCCTGATTCTGACCAACAATCCCATCATTGCCAAGCGCATCAACTCGGCCGTGTTCCCCGGCACGCAGGGCGGCCCGCTGGAGCACGTGATTGCAGCAAAAGCTGTCTGCTTTGGCGAGGCACTGAAGCCGGAGTTCAAGGAATATGCCCGCAAGATCGTGGAAAATGCACAGGCGCTGGCTACGGCTTTGCAGCAGCGCGGGGTCAAGCTGGTATCCGGCGGCACCGACAACCACCTGATGCTCATTGACCTGCGGGACGAGGAGTGCACCGGCAAGGACTTGGAGCAGCGTCTGGACAGCGTGCACATCACCGCCAACAAGAACACCGTCCCCGGCGAGACCCGCAGCCCCTTTGTGACCTCCGGCGTGCGTCTGGGCACCCCGGCTGTCACCACCCGCGGCATGGGCGCAGCTGAGATGCAGGTGATCGCGGACTGCATTGCAGACTGCATCTGGCACTATGCGGAAAAGAAAGACGAGATCAGCGAGCGCGTTCTGCGCCTGACACGGGAGTTCCCGCTGTACCAGTAAAAGCAACGTGTAAATAACAAGGCATCCGCAGCCGTTCTGCTGTGGGTGCCTTTTGTTACCAAAACGGGAGAGCCAAAAAAGGAGAAGAACGATGGAAAGCTTAGGCCTTTTGCATCTGTATTACGGCGACGGTAAGGGCAAGACCACAGCCGCCATGGGGCTTGCCCTGCGGGCGCTGGGCAGCGGAAAACGTGTGGTCATCGTGCAGTTTTTAAAGGGCGGGCAGAGCGGGGAGATTCCGCTGCTGGAGCAGATGGGTGCCACCGTTTACCGGGGCAAGGTCGGGCAGAAATTTGTCTTTCAGATGAACGAAGCCGAAAAGGCTGCTACCCGCGCTTTGCAAAACAAAAACCTTGCGGCGGCGCTGGCACAGCCCTGTGATCTGTTGGTGCTGGACGAAGCCGGCAGCGCGTGGGAACTGGACATGGTGGATAAAGCCCTGTTGCAGCAGGCGGTGCTGCACCGCCCCGCCGGGCAGGAGTGCGTCCTGACCGCCCACGCAGCCCCCGGGTGGATGCTGGACGCCGCAGATTACCTTACTGAGATGTGCTGCCGCCGCCACCCCTACCAGAAGGGCATCACCGCACGGAAGGGCGTGGAGTATTAAGGTTATAGCAAAAGGAGTTGTTGCGCGTAATGCAACAACTCCTTTTGCGGTTTTATGAATCCCAGAACCCTTTCAGTGCCGTTTCCAGCGCGGCGGTGCCGGGCAGATATTGGATGTGCTGCCAGTGCGGCGGGAACAGGCGGGCGGTGTCGGGCTGCGCAAAGCGGTCGTCCAAAAGCAGCACCACGCCTTTGTCCTGTGGGGTGCGCACCACCCGCCCGGAGGCTTGCAGCACCTTGTTCATGCCCGGGTAGCGGTAGGCGTAGTCGAAGCCGCAGCCGGACTGCTCCTCGTAATACCGGCGCAGCATCTCCTGCCGGGGGTTCACCTGCGGCAGCCCCACCCCTACGATGGCGCAGCCAATGAGCCGGTCGCCCACAAGGTCTACGCCCTCACCGAAGATGCCGCCCATCACGGCAAAGCCCAGCAGCGTTTTGGCGGGGCGGGGCACAAACTGCGCCAGAAACTCTGCGCGCCCGGCATCGTCCAAGCTGTGCTGCTGCACAAGGGTGGAGATGTCCGGCCAGCGGGCGGCAAAAGCCTCGTACACCTGCTGCAAATAGGCGTAGCTGGGGAAAAACGCCAGATAATTGCCGGTTTTGCCCTTTGCCAGCGCCGCCAGCGCATCGGCTACGGCGGGCACACTGGCTTCCCGCTGGCGGTAGCGGGTGGAGATGCCCGGCAGACAGAACAGCCCCAGATTTTCCGGCGGGAAGGGGCTTGGCAGCGCCACCGCCCGGGCATCGGCGCAGCCCAGCACGCTGCGGTAAAAGGCAGGCGGGGTCAATGTGGCACTGAACAGCGCCGCGCTGCGCCCTGCCGCCAGACTGGCGTCCACAAAGGGCGCGGGGTCTAAGCAGAGCAGATGCAGCTCCAGCTCGCTGCCCCGGGCGGTAAGCTGGGTGACAAAATGGCTGTCGTACCGGTCGGCGGCGCGGGCGATATCCTGCAAGGCAAAGTAGAGCTCCAGCAGCTGCGCATGGGCGGGGTCGTCAGGGTTCTGTTCCAGCCAGTCCTGCAAGGGCGTGTGCACCGACCGCAGAGCGGCGGGCAGGGCAGCAGGCAGCTGCTGCAAAAACACGGTGCCGTCCCGGGCATACAGTGGCTGCGGTAAGGCGAAATCCGGGGCGGTCTCTGCGGGCAGCAGGCTCACCTGCGTAGGCTCGGTCTCCCCGGCGGGCTCTGCACCTGTGCGGGGCGCAGCCTGTGCGCAGGCTCTGCGCGCCGCCAGAAAGACCTTATCTGCCTTGGTCAGTGCGGTTTTCAGGCTGCTTTTGCCCTTGCCCAGCGCCCGCTTTGCCTCGGTCAGGCTGCTTTTGGCAAACTGTGCCGAGTACATGGCGCGGGCTCTGTCCGGTAGGTTGTGCGCTTCGTCAATGAGGAACAGCCAGTCCCCGGCGGCATCGAAAAAGCGCTTGAGGTGTACCACCGGGTCAAACAGATAGTTGTAGTCTCCGATGACCACATCGCACCACTCGCTCAAGTCCAGCCCCAACTCAAAGGGGCACACCGAGAACTGCCGGGCGGTGTCCGCCAGCGCAGCGCGGCTGAAACTGCCGCTGCCGTCCAGCAGAGCCGCCAGCGCATCCTTGCGGCGGTCGTAGTAGCCGTTGGCAAAGGGGCACACCTCCGGCAGACAGGCGGGGTGCCCCTCGGCGTCCGGGTGCAGACAGGCCTTTTCCTTGGCGGTCAGGGTCACGCTGCGCAGGGCAAGACCGGGCTGTGCGGCACGCAGCCGCGCCACCGCGTCCTCGGCGGCAGCTTGGGTGGTGTTGCGGGCGGTCAGGTAGAACAGCTTTGCGCCGCAGCCCTCGCCCATGGCCTTTAGGGCAGGGAAGAGGGCGCTCATAGTCTTGCCGATGCCGGTGGGCGCCTGACAAAAAACGCGGGTGCCGCCCTTGCGGTCGGCGCTTTTCCCGGCGCGGCAGGCGCGGTACACCTCGCCCGCCAGCGCCCGCTGCCCGGGGCGGTACTCCGCAAAGGGAAATTGCAGCGCCGCAAGGCTCTGGCTGCGCCGGATGTCCCAGTCCAGCTGCCGCTGCGCCCACGGGGCATACTGCGTTAGGAGCTGCTGCAAAAACTGTTCCAATTGCTGCCGGGTGAACTGCCGGGTAAAGCGCAAAAGCTGGTCGGTGTCAACTTGGTAATAGGTCAGCCGCACCGCCAGCGCTTCCAGCCCCTGCTGGCTGCTGTAAATAGCGGCATACACCATGCCCTGCGCCCAGTGGCAGGGGTTCAGCTCCTCGGTGATCTCCTCATAGGGGACGGTAGTGGTCTTGATCTCGTCGATGGTCACAGTGCCGGTTTCGTTGGTGAAAATGCCGTCTGCCCGGCCCTCCAGCGTAAAGGCAATGCCGCAGGCTTCCCGCTCCGCGCTGAGGAATACCTCGGCCTGATAGCCCTCCCCGGCGGCCTTTTGCAGCTTGCGGTGGATGCGTGCGCCCTCGTTGGCGCGGTCGAAGCCGGCAAAGCGGCTGTCGATGCTGCCGGTGCGCAGCAAAAACTCCACCAGCTGCCGGATGGGCAGATGGATGCTTGCCAAGGCGTTTCACCTCCGTTTTTTCGTTATCCTACCCCGAACAACTCCATGCACTGGGCGGCTGCGGCATCCACCTGTGCAAAGTCTACGGCGGTGCGGTAGTAGGTCTCCAGTTCATCGTGGCAGCTTTTTGCCTGTGCCATCAGGGCACAGGCCTGTTCCAGCAGTTCGGCGGCGGCGCGCTCGTTGAAACGCAGCCGTGCACGGCAGGCAGAAAGGTTCTCCCGGTCCACAAAACGGCTGCACCGCACGGTCTGCGCCGCAGACAGCCGCACCGGATGCCAGCGGTTGTCGGTCAGAAATGCCAGCCGCAGGGAGGGAATGATAATGTGGTCAATTTTATCCTCCGGGTGCATGGCGCAGGGGCAGGTGATGATGTGGTAGCCCCGCGCCAGCGCCTCGGCGCGGATGAGCTCCAGCAGCAGGCGGGAGACTGCCCCGTAGTCGTCCCGGAAGAGGATGCATTTGTCTGCCAGCGCCTGCACTGTGCCCTGATAGAACACCTCGCCCTTGGGCGTGGTGGCAGAGAGCAGCCGCAGCTCTTCAGAGCCCATCTCCTCGGTGCGGGGCAACAGGCGGGTGCACAGCCGCTTGACGTAGCGGCGCACTTTTTCAAAGTTTGCACTGCACGCTTCGGCGCGGCGGCTGTCCAGCAGCAGGCTGCCCGCCGAAGCCACATACCGCGCCGCCCGGCTGCGCAGCAGCTGGTTTCGGGCGAACAGGGCGGTCACCTCGTCCTTGTGGGAGTGCAGGGCATCGGCGTCGATGGTGTGGTACAAACTCAGCACCCACTCGTCTGCGCCGGGGGCTTCCGGTTCCACCACATGGGGCGCGGTGGCGTCGATGATGGCGCGTTTCTGCCGCAGGAACACCACGCCATCCAGACTGTCGGGGTCACTGGCGCAGTGGATGCGCTGGATGGGTTCGCCTTTGTCCTGTGCGGCGCGCGCCAGCCGCTTCATCAAAGTAGACTTGCCGCAGCCCGGCCCGCTTTTGAGCAGCACCAGCTGCATCCCGGGTTCCCGGCGCAGCGGCGCAAAGTAACCCTTGAACCCGGCGGGCGTTGTAGCGCCCAAAAAGAAATCCACAGAAGGATGCACGGAACTTTCCATACAAAAACACCTCGCTTTTGCTTTACAGTATGCAAAAGCGGCGCGGTTGGTTCCTGTCCTTATTTATGATAGGTATGCTCGCACACGGCAGCAATGGTGTCCCGCAGCACGGTAAAATCCGCAAAGGCTTCAGGCTTGTTCTGAGGTTGGCGCAGCAGGGCGGCGGGGTGGAAGGTACCCATAAACAAGATGCCGCTTTTTTCAATGATCTGCCCGTGCTCCCGGGTGACGGAAAAATCCTGCCGGATCATCCGCTGGGCGGCAATGCGCCCAAGGCAGACCACGATCTTGGGCTGCAGCAGCCGGAACTGCTCCCGCAGCCACGGCATACAGGCTTCGCTCTCGGCGGGCAGCGGGTCGCGGTTCTGGGGCGGGCGGCACTTGACGATGTTGGCAATATAGCAGTTTTTGCTGCGGTCAAGGTCGATGGCAAACAGGTATTTGTCCAGCAGCTGGCCGCTGCGCCCCACAAAGGGCAGACCCTGCTCGTCCTCGCTCTGGCCGGGGCCCTCGCCCACAAACAACACCTCGGCGTCCGGCACGCCCTGCCCGAACACTACGTTCGTCCGGGTGGCGCACAGCTCGCATCGGGTGCAGGCAAGGCATTCGGCCTTTAAAGTATCCATATCCATGGAGAACATCTCCTTTAAAATCAGATTGGCGGTTTATTTGCAAATTACAACATTGTAAACTATAACACAGATTCAAGAGCACGGCAAATACCCAAAAGAGATTATCTTAGTTTCTTGAAAAAAACACCTGTGTATGATAAAATGAGCTTGAAGAAGGGAGTGGGTAAAATGCCGGTATTAAGCATATTTTATGGCATCATCGTCAGAATGTACCGAGAGCAGGGTGGAAAACACAATATGCCGCATATCCATGCGGAATATTCCGGGGAAGAGATCGTGATGACGCTGGATGGGACGATCTTGGAAGGCGGCCTTCCGAAAAACAAGCTGAAGCTGCTGGAAGCGTGGGTGGTAATACACCACGATGATCTGGAAGCGAATTGGAAGCTGTTGAGCAATGGTGAGCAGTTCTTCCGTATTGACCCTTTGAAATAAGGAGTGATCTTATGTTGCAGCCAAAATTGACCAAGGTGGAGACCGTAAGCCCCTTGAAACTACGCCTGTTCTACGAAACGGGTGAGGTGAAGCTCTTTGATGTTGCACCCTATGCAACGGGTCCATGGTACGGACAGCTGAAAGACGAAAGCTATTTCAATGCGGTGCAGCTGCTGCCCGGCGGCGTGGGTATCGAATGGCCGGAGGGGCAGGACGTTGCGCCCCACGAGCTGTATGAGAACAGCATCCTCGTAAAGAAAACTGCATGATGGAGCATCTGCCTATAGAGCCTGTGAACGACACGGGTTCTTTTTTATATTTGCAGGGGAAAATATCCCTTAAAACCAGTATGATATTTTATTCACAAATCAAATGGCGGTTTCTCCCCTAAAATATAGCACAAAAACACAATTTTGTCTTGAACTTTTTGCCGTCTGTGCTAGAATAAAGAAGAAAGGCATCCTTGTGTCCAACAGACACGGGATGCAAATTTTGGAAAGCATTTTCGGAGGTAATCACAATGGCTGATATGTTTGCACCGCTGGTAGCACAGCTGAAGGCAAATCCCAAGACGATCGTGTTCACCGAGGGCAATGACCCCCGCATTCTGGAGGCCGCAAGCAAGCTGCTGGCCGAGGGCGTGCTGAAGGTCGTTATGGTGGGCAACGAGGCAGAGTGCAAGGCTGCTGCCGCCGCCGGTAACTTTGATATTTCCGCTGCCGAGATCATCGACCCGGAGAACTACACCGGTTTCGATGAGATGGTCAGCACCATGGTGGAGCTGCGCAAGGGCAAGCAGTCCGCAGAGGAGTGCACCGCACTGCTGAAGAAGTCCAACTACTTCGGCACCATGCTGGTGAAGATGGGCAAGGCAGACTGCCTGCTGGGCGGCGCTACCTACTCCACCGCCGACACCATCCGTCCCGCTCTGCAGCTGGTCAAGACCAAGAAGGGCGCACATCTGGTGAGCTCCTGCTTTATTCTGGACCGCGACTGCGGCGAAGAGGGTCTGAAGCGCATTGCCATGGGCGACTGCGCTGTCAACATTGATTACACCGATACCGTCGATAAGGCTACCGGCGAGGTCAAGATCTCTGCTGCTTCCAAGCTGGCAGAGGTGGCTGTGGAGACTGCCCGCACCGCAAAGCTGTTCGGCATCGACCCGAAGGTGGCTGTGCTGAGCTTCTCCACCAAGGGCTCCGGCAAGGGCGGCACTGTGGCACTGAGCCACGACGCTACCATCAAGGCACAGGAGATGGATCCCGAGCTGGCAGTGGACGGCGAACTGCAGTTTGACGCAGCCGTTGCTCCCGAGGTGGCACAGGTCAAGTGCAAGGGCAGCAAGGTGGCTGGTCAGGCCAACACCTTCATCTTCCCCTGCATCGAGGCCGGCAACATCGGCTATAAGATTGCACAGCGTCTGGGCGGCTACGCTGCCTACGGCCCCATCCTGCAGGGTCTGAACGCGCCCATCAACGACCTGTCCCGCGGCTGCAATGCAGACGAGGTGTACAAGATGAGCCTGATCACCGCTTGCCAGTCTTAAACAATTTCGGCACAAACGAGGAGAAGCTTTCGGGCTTCTCCTTTTTGTTTTGCCCCTCTTGCAATCCGGCGGGGTTTATGGTACAATATCTTAGCATCCACAAGGATGTGTCGGACAGCGCCTGCTGCGTGGTTCGGCATACGGATGCGGGTCCTGTACGATGGGCTCGCTGTGAACCAGGTCAGGTGGGGAACCAAGCAGCCTTAAGCAGTGCGTTCGTGCGTTTCAGTAAGCCTGCATCCGTATGCCGAGTTACGCAAGGCGGGGACAAAACCCCGTCGAGCGCTGTCCTTTTATTTTTGCCGCAAAGGCCGGGAAAGGGGAGAAATCGCCATGTATCGTGCGCTTTATCGCAAATGGAGACCCCAGCGGTTTGAGGATGTGGTGGGGCAGCGTGCTATCGTGACCGCCCTGAAAAACCAGATTACCGCAGGGCGTGTAGGCCATGCGTATCTGTTTACCGGCGTGCGCGGCACCGGCAAGACCACCTGCGCCAAGATCTTTGCCAAGGCGGTCAACTGTCTGCACCCGGAGGGTGGCGACCCCTGCGGGAAATGCGAGATCTGCAAGGGCATCGACAACGGCAGTCTGCTGGACGTGGTGGAGATGGACGCAGCCTCCAACAACGGCGTGGACGATATCCGCGACCTGCGGGACGAGACCGCCTACACCCCCAGCGCCTGCCAGTATAAGGTGTATATCATCGACGAGGTGCACATGCTGTCCACAGCGGCCTTTAATGCGCTGCTGAAAACGCTGGAAGAGCCCCCCGCACATGTCATCTTCATTCTGGCGACCACCGAGATCCAGAAAGTGCCCGCCACCATCCTCTCCCGCTGCCAGCGGTACGATTTTACCCGCATCGGGCCGGAGGATATCGCACGGCGGGTGGAGTATATCGCCGGTGAGGAAAAGCTGGAGCTGACCTCCGACGGCGCGGAGCTGATCGCCCGTTTGGCCGATGGTGCGCTGCGCGATGCACTGTCCATTCTGGACACCTGCGCCGGCGTTACCGCCAAAATTGACGCGGACGTAGTGCGCCGCATGGCCGGTGTGACCGACCGCAGCTACCTGTTCCATATTTCGGACGCGCTGGAAGCACAGGACGCTGCCGCCGCGCTGGCACAGCTGGCGCAGCTGCGGCAGCAGTCGGTGGACGTGAAACGCCTGACCGAGGAATTGATCGCCCACTACCGCGCCCTGATGCTGGCGGCACTGCCCGGCGGGCAGGCGCTGCTGTCCGGTGTTTCGCCGGAGGAAGAGACACTGTACCTGCAAAAAGGTCCGGAGATGGGCCAGCGGGAGGCCATCCGCGCCATCCGTACTTTAGGCACGGCGCTGGAACACATGACCCGCGGCAGCGACCAGCGCATTGAGCTGGAACTGGCACTGTTCAGCCTGTCCGAGCCGCCCCAGCAGATGCAGGCGGTAACGGTGCAACCCGTCCCTGCCCGCACGGCACAGCCGGAAGCACCCCGTCCCTTTGCGGCAGCGGTGCAGCCCTTTGCCAGCGCCCCGGTGCAGCCCGCACCGGCAGCAACAGCACCACAGACCCCGGCAGCAGTAGCAGAACCTGCCCCTGCTGTGCAGGAAACACCCCCGCCCGCCGCGCCGGAAGCTCCGCCCGCCCCGGCGGAGGAGCTGCCGCCTATGCCGGAGGAACCGCCGGTACAGCAGGGCGAAGCGGCTTTGCCTTGGGACGAGCCTGCCCCGCAGGCACCGCCGCCGGAGCAGTCGGAGCCGGTCAGTCAGTCGGATCAGTCCGTCCCCGCAGAACCCGCACAGCCTGCCCCGGCAGCAGAGGAACCGCCAGCCCCGGCACAGGAGCACCCCGCCGACCCGGTGCTGACCAAGCCCCGCAGCGTGGCGCAGCAGGGCACGAACCCTTTTCCGTACTGGGGACAGATCGTGCAGAAGCTGGAAGGCATCGACCCCATGCTGTATATGTATCTGCGCAAGTCCAAGGCTTACTTTGACGGCACCCGTGTGCTGATCGACGGCGGCAAGACCTTCCGAGATTTTATCCGGGTGAACAAGGACAGCCAGAAGCTGATCAAAAAGCTGATCGCCGAGGTATCCGGCGTGCCGGTGCCCATCGGCCCCTACGAGCCCAAGGCTGCCGAAAAGACCGCCTCCAACGCAGAGCAGTCCCTTTTAGCGCTGGAAAAACTGGGGCTAGAGGTCAGCATTGAGGATACCGCCCGCAAAAAGCGATAAAAATTGTTTATAATAAAGGAGAATGCCATTATGAAAGCAAGAATGCCCGCAGGCTACGGCCGCCCCGATATGAACGCCCTGATGCGTCAGGCTCAGAAGATGCAGGAGGACATGAAGAACAAGCAGGCCGAGCTGGAAGCCGCCGAGTACACCGGCAGCGCCGCCGGTGAGATGGTGACCGTGAAGATGAACGGCAAGCATGAGGTGCTGTCCATCACCATCAAGCCCGAGGCCGTGGACCCGGACGACATCGAGATGCTGGAAGACATGGTGGCTGCTGCCATCAACGCCACCGTGAAGCAGGTGGACGAGACCGCTGAAGCCGAGATGGGCAAGCTGACCGGCGGCCTGAACATTCCGGGTCTCTGAGCCGGGAAGGGGAGATACCATGGACTACACTGCCGCACCGCTGGAAAAGCTGATCGAGGAGTTCGGCAAGTTTCAGGGCGTGGGCCGCAAGGGCGCTACCCGCATGGCCTATCAGGTGCTGAGTATGTCAGATAAGGATGCTACGGCGCTGGCGGACGCCATCCGCGGTGCGCACACCCGGCTGCACCGGTGCCGCATCTGCCAGAACTACACGGACGCCGATCTGTGCCCGGTGTGCGCCAGCGCCAAGCGGGACACCTCGGTGATCTGCGTGGTGGAAAAGCCCCGGGACGTGCAGGCCTTTGAGCGCACCCGGGAGTATAACGGCCTGTATCATGTGCTGCACGGCCTGCTGGACCCGCTGGCCGGTGTGGGTGCAGAGCAGTTGACCGTCAAGGAGCTGCTGGCGCGGCTGAAGGACGACACGGTGAAGGAGGTCATCATGGCCATGAACCCCACCGTGGAGGGCGAAGCTACCGCCATGTATCTGGCAAAGCTCATTAAACCGCTGGGCATCCGGGTCACCCGGCTTGCCTCCGGTCTGCCGGTAGGCGCCAGTCTGGAATACGCCGACGAGACCACCCTGTACCGGGCACTTTCCGGCCGGGGAGAGCTGTGAGTTTGTAAAAATTTACAATTCTGTCAGAAACAGCCCTTGCATTACCGCAAAAAAATGGTATACTGAAACAACAAACGGAACGGAGAAAGGAGGCGCGCAGCATGGCACCCACAAAGGAGCGCCCGGCGACCAAGAGCATCGCCACCAACCGCGAAGCGCGCCACGAGTATTTTGTTCTGGAAGCGCTGGAGACCGGTGTGGAGCTCAAAGGCACCGAGGTGAAAAGCCTGCGGGCCGGCGGGGTCAACCTGAAGGACAGCTGGGTAGATATTGAAAACGGCGAGCTGCTGGTAAAGGGGATGCATATCAGCCCCTACGACCACGGCAATCTGTTCAATCAGGACCCCATGCGTGTCCGGCGGCTTCTGGCGCACAAAAGTGAGATCCGGCGTCTGCACCAGCAGTGCAAGCTGCAGGGCTATACGCTGGTACCGCTCTCGCTTTACTTCAAGCATGGCCGCGTAAAGATGGAAGTGGGTCTGTGCAAGGGCAAAAAGCTGTACGACAAGCGTGCCGATGCCGCCCAGCGCGATGCAAAGCGCTCCATTGACCGGGCTGTGAAGTCCAACGGCAAGTATTACTAAGCATTCCAATTGCAGACTGCGGCCCACCGCAGAAAACCAAGCTTTCCGCACATCGCAAGATGTGCTTTATAAGGGGGCGTAAAGGTTTCGACGGGGGGAGCAAGGTCTGGGCAGCGGGTAGCAGCGGGGGAACTGCTCTATAACTCCTCCAAAAAATTAACTGACAACAATAATTATCAGTTGCTCGTAGCCTGAGTGCTGCGCGTTCCGCCCACTCTTGTGTCGTGTGGGGTCGGGGCGTCCTTTAGACACAGCACCTGAACGGACCTAAGCTTTGCGGACCGGCAGGAACTCATGAAGCTACCAAAGCGCTAGCCTGACGATCGGCGTGGCGCGGCGGGAATGTTGTAGATCGCCTGCACCCGGAGATACCTACACTGAGCTCTTTTCGGACATGGGTTCGACTCCCATCGCCTCCACCAGAAAAAAGCCACCTGAAAACGTAAGTTTTCGGGTGGCTTTTGCTATATCTGCTATTCCGTGCTGTACGGTTACGCCAGATCCGGCAGGATATCCGACCACAGTGCCTGCTCCTGCCGCAAGGCATCGAAGCAGCAGTCCAGATATATTTTGTTGACCGCGGCAAAAATGGTGCTGCGCAGCAGCAGACGCTCGTCGTTGAGCGTAGTCTCCGGCTGGGCTGCCTTGCTGCCGAACACCACAGAAAGACTGGCCTCCAGTTCCTCGCAGAAGATATCGTAGGCTGTCCCGGCGGAGCAGTGCTCCCGCTGCATTTTGAACAGAGTGTCGATGTTTTCAATCGAGAGCACGGTCTTGGAGACTGCAATGTACATCAGGGATGCGATCTGATCCCGGGTGTATTTTTTGCGGATGGGGTGGTCTATCACCCCTTTTTTGACGTAGTTACTCACCATAGACGGGGTCAGCTCCACGCCGCAGAAGCTGCGGAAGTAGCCGTTGACAAACTGCACCGTCTGGTCCAGATACAGCCCTACCGAGGGGAGATCGTTGTACCGGGGCAGGGCAAAGCCCGCAGCACATGCCGCAACGCGGAGTTTGGTTTCAGCTTTCATAGTATCTTGTTCCGTTCATGCTCCTGCACTTTTTGCAAGCAGGAACGTTGTTTTTGTGCAAAGGCAGGGCGATTGCTTTCCGCAAAAGTGCTTCTGCCTGTGAAATAGTATACCGCATTTTGGAAAATTGGTCAACGGTCTGCGAAAACTTTGTAAAAGAATTTGAGAAAACAGTTGACAGGTTTTTGAAAAACTGCTATGATGGTCACGGACAAAGGAATGACCGCGGCATTGCGCCGCTTGAAAGTGGAGAAAAATATGAAAAGCAAAATCGTTGTAGATTCCTCTGCAAATGTGTACGAGCTCCCCGATGTAGGGTTTGCCTGTGTGCCGCTGAAGATCCTGACCGACGAGCAGGAGTATGTGGACACCGCAGAGGTGGATGCCCCCGCGCTGGCTCAGATGATGCGCACCTATAAGGGCCGCACCAGCACCTCCTGCCCCAATATCTCGGACTGGCTCACTGCCTACGAGGGCGCAGATGAGGTGTACGTTGTGACCATTACCGGTACGCTGTCCGGTGCGTATAATGCCGCACTGCTGGCGGGCGAGGAATACGAGCAGAACCACGAGGGCGCGCGGGTCTTTGTGCTGGACAGCCTGTCCACCGGTGCGGAGTCCCGGCTGCTGGTAGAGCGTCTGGCGGCGCTGATCAAGGCAGGCAAGCCCTTTGATACCGTGTGCGAGGAGATCCGGGCGTATCACGAGCACACCCATCTGCTGTTTGCGCTGGAATCTCTGGCAAACCTTGCCCGCAATGGCCGCGTAAAGCCGGCTGTGGCTGCTGTGGCGCGGATGCTGGGCATCCGGGTCATCGGGCAGGCCAGCGATGCCGGTGATCTGGAGGTTCTGTGCAAGACCCGTGGTGAGCACGGCGCACTGGAGCGCATGGTGCTGGAGATGAAGGCGCACGGCCTGACCAACGGCCGGGTGCACATCGACCACTGCTGCAATGCTGCCGCTGCGGAGCGGCTGAAGCACATGGTCCATGCCGTGTTCCCGGAGGCCAAAGTGGAGGTAGGCAGCTGCGGCGCTCTGTGCAGCTACTATGCGGAGTACGGCGGCCTGATGGTGGGCTACGAGGATAACGAAGCACCCACCGTCTGAGTGGAAAATATGATACTATGATTTCGATTCACCGGGGCATCTGCGGACGCTCCGGTGAACTTTTTTATGCGGAATAATTCCGGTGCACCCGACACCAAAAACTTGCAAAGGGCGAAAAACCGCGTTATACTTACTTGTATTATAGAGGTAAGGAAACACGGGAAGGGGAGATGGTATGCTGTTCCGGTTGCCGATCGTCAAGTTTTTCAACCGCATCCTCAACCGCATTACGGTCACGGTGGTGCTGGTGGCGCTGCAGCTTGCATGGCTGGCGTGGGTGTTTTTTGCCCTCACCACCGGTACGGCGCGGGTGTGGGTCACAGGGGTGCTCAACGGGTTAAGCCTACTTATCGTTTTGTATCTGGTGCGCAAGGACGAAAACAGCGCCTATAAGGTGGGCTGGATCGCCCTCATCGGGCTGCTGCCGCTGCTGGGCGGGGCACTGTATCTGGCCTTTGGCAACAAGCGCCCCTCCCGCCGCCTGCGCAGCAAAATGCAGGCAGTAGAGCAGGCACACCGAGCAGACCGCGCCCAGCAGCCCGGGCAGACTGCCGGTCTGTACGATGAAAACCGGGGCGTGAGCCGCTACCTGACCCAATACGGCTGCTATCCCGCATGGCAGAACACCACCGCCCGGTATTTCTCCTGCGGAGAGGCCATGTATCCGGTATTGCTGGCCGACCTTGAAAAGGCGGAAAAGAGCATCTTTCTGGAGTTTTTCATCGTCAGTCAGGGCAAGATGTGGCAGGGCGTGGAGGATATTCTGCGGCGCAAGGCGGCACAAGGGGTGGACGTGCGGCTGATCTACGACGACTTCGGCAGCCTGCTGGGTCTGCCCAAGGACTTTGTGGTGCGCATGGAGCGGGCGCATATCCGCTGCATCCCCTTTAACCCGGTGGTGCCGCTGCTCTCGTTGGTGATGAACCACCGCGACCACCGCAAGATCGTGGTGATAGACGGAAAAGTGGCCTACACCGGCGGCATCAATCTGGCAGATGAATATATCAACGCGATTACCCGCTTCGGCTACTGGAAGGATGCGGGCTTGCGTATCGAGGGCGCTGCGGCGTGGAACTTTACCGTGATGTTTCTGGATTTCTGGAACGCCTTCCGTCCCTTTGAGCAGGATTACAGCGCCTTCCGTCCGCAGCTTGCGGTGCTGCCCGCCAGCGATGGGGTGGTGCAGCCCTACGCGGATAGCCCGCTGGACGAAGAGCCGGTGGCAGAAACGGTCTATCTGGATATTCTGGCACAATCACAGCAATACGTTTATTTTTATACGCCTTATCTCGCCATCGGCGAGGAAATGCTGGACGCGCTGCGCAACGCCGCCAAGCGCGGGGTGGATGTGCGGCTGGTGCTGCCGGGCATTCCGGACAAAAAGCTGGTGTTCCGGCTGAGCCGCTCGTACTATCTGCCACTGCTGCGGGCGGGGGTGCGCATCTACGAGTACACCCCGGGCTTCCTCCACGCCAAGTGCTGCGTCAGCGATGACCGCGTGGCGGTGGTGGGCAGCATCAATATGGACTACCGCAGTATGTTCCTGCACTTCGAGTGCGGGGTGCTGCTGCTGCAAAACAGTCAGGTGCTGGCTTTGCGGGACGATGTGCGCCGCACCCTGCCCCAGTGCCGGGAGGTGCAGTGCGCGGACTGCCGCACCGGGCTGGCCGGTACGGTGCTGGACAGCGTGCTGCGGCTGCTTAGCCCGCTGATGTAAACACCTGCTCATAAAATCCCGCACGGCGGGGTACACTAGCTCCAAAGCCTGCGTTAGCAATGCAGGCACGGAAAGGGAGCGTATGTGACGATATGAAACAGGCATCGCGATGGTTTTTGTGCTGCACGCTGGCGGCAGCACTGGCATTGACCGGCTGCGGCGGGGGAAGCTCCGGCAGCAGTTCCGGTTCTATGAGCGGCAGTACCTCAGCGGGCAGCAGCGCGGCGGAAAGCGCGGCGTGGCGTACCGGGCTGGGGGTTCTGACCGAAACGGCCGGCACAGACCGTGCGGGCAGCATCCACACCGTGGCGGCTGCCGTGCTGCTGGATGCGGACGGCAAGCTGGCCGAGGTGACGTTGGACGAACTGGAGCTTTCGGTCAGCGCGGATAGCACCGGAAAGGTGACCACCCCCACCGACACCCGCACCAAGCGCCAGAAGGGCAAGGACTACCCGCTGGCAGAGGTGTCTGGCCTGAAAAAAGGCTGGGCGGAGCAGGCCGATGCCTTTGGTGACTGGCTTGAGGGCAAGACCCCGGACGAGGTAAAAAAACTGAAAACGGATGCGGACGGCAAGCCCACGGACGCAGACCTTCTCTCTGGCTGCACCATTGCGGTGGATGGCTACCGGGATGCTGTTGTCCGTGCCTGCGAGAATGCGCAGGTGCTGGGCGCTGCCCGGGGTGATACGGTCAGGCTGGGCGTAGAGGTGGCCGAAATGCCGCAGGGGCTTGTGGGCACCGACGACAAGGACGCACAGGTGCAGGCTAAAATCACGCTGGCAGTGGTGACCATAGACGAGAATGCCCGGGTGACCAGCGCCATCGGGGATATGACCGAGCCGGAGCTGACCGTCAGCGCGGACGGCACGGTGTCTGCCCCGCGTGAGCCGGTGTACACCAAAAACGAGTTGGGCGACCGCTACGGAATGCGCAGCGCAAGCGCCCTAGGCAAGGAGTGGTATGAGCACAGCGCAGGCTGGTGCGGCTACCTGAAGGGTAAAAACGCCGTGGAGATTGGCAAACTTTCCGCAGACGGCACGGATGCCGACCTGAAAGCGCTGTGCACCATCTCGGTCACCGACCTGCAAAAGGCAACGCTGAAGGCCATGGCGGAGCAGTAATCATAAAAACAGGGATGTCCCTCTGCACAAAAAAAGTGCGGGGGGATTTTTTATGGATACCCCCTCAGGCGCTAACGCGCCAACTCCCCCAAGGGGACGCCTTATGGAGGTACCGCAAAGTTTCTCGCTACCGCGAAAAGCCGTCCCCTTGGGGAAGGTGGCTGCGAACGCAGTGAGCAGACGGAAGGGGTATGCACACTTTCCCACAAAAAGCGGGCTTACGGGCGGGGCAAAGCAGTGCATTGTGCAAAAAATAAAGGTTTCCTCTTGCAAAACGGCGGCAAACGCGCTATTCTATAACCACAGTTTACCGCTTTAGCACGGTAAAATGGTAAATCGAGAGGGGAGCGGGACGCAGAACGTCCCCTATGGGAGGAAAAAGATATGAAACTCAAGCGTATTGCAAGTGCATTTCTGGCCGGTGCTCTGGCACTGAGCCTTGCAGCCTGCGGCGGCAGTGCATCCACCTCTGCGGCGGCATCTGCTTCCGGCAGCGCAGCCGGTTCGACTTCTGCCGCAGCGGGCAGCGATCTGGACTACATCAAGGGCAAGGGCAAAATGGTCATCGGCTACACCGTGTACGAGCCCATGAACTACACCGATGCCGACGGCAACTTTACCGGCTTTGATACCGAGCTTGCCACCGCTGTGTGCGCAAAGCTGGGCGTAGAGCCGGAGTTCGTGGAGATCAACTGGGACACCAAGGTGGTGGAGCTGGACGCCAAGAGCATCGACTGCATCTGGAACGGCATGACCCTGACCGAGGATATCATGGCCAACACCGCTACCACCAAGGCCTACGCCAAGAATGCGCAGGTCGTGGTGGTTAAGGAGGGCACCGCCTACACCTCCACCGCCGACCTTGCCGGTAAGACCGTGGTGGCCGAGGCTGGTTCTGCCGGTGAAGCCGCCATTCAGGGTGATGAAAACCTTGCCAAGGCCGATTATGTTTCCAAGAGCGTGCAGACCGACTGCCTGATGGAGGTTGCTGCCGGTACGGCAGATGCCGCTGTGCTGGATCTGACCCTTGCCAACGCCATGATCGGGGAAGGCACCGACTACGCCGGTCTGAAGATCGTGGACGAACTGAATGCCGAGGAGTACGGCGTGGCTTTCCGCAAGGGCAGCGATGCCGCCGCCGCAGTGGATGCCGCCTTTGACGCGTTGAAGGCTGACGGCACCATGCAGGCACTGGCCGAGAAGTACGAGCTGACGCTGGCCGACTGAGCCGGGCGTAAAACAAAACGATAGATGGGTGTGTTTTTGTGTCTGTGATCCTTGGGCGCCTTTCCGGCGCATTCCTGCTCAACTGTGAGCTGTTTGCCCTTACGCTGCTGTTTGCGCTGCCGTTGGGGCTGGTGGTGGCCTTTGGCTCCATGAGTCGGTGCAGGCTGCTGTCCGGCGCGGTAAAGACCTTTGTCTGGGTCATCCGCGGTACGCCGCTGATGCTGCAGATCATCGTCATTTATCTTGGCCCCGGTCTGCTGGGCATGAATAACCCGTGGCCCTCCGGCTCCGGCGGGCGCATGGTGGCGGCGGTGGTGGCCTTTGCCATCAACTACGCCTGCTATTTTTCCGAGATCTACCGCGGCGGCATCGAGGCTGTGCCCAAAGGCCAGACCGAGGCCGGGCAGGTGCTGGGCATGACCCGGACGCAGATCTTTTTCAAGGTCACCCTTTTGCAGGTGGTCAAGCGCATTCTGCCGCCCATGGGCAACGAGATCATCACCCTTGTCAAGGATACCTCGCTGGCAAACACTATCGCCAACAAGGAGATCATCATGATGGCCAAGGAGTACAGCGCAAAGGGCTTGATCTGGCCGCTGTTCTCCACGGCGCTGTTCTTCCTTGTGTTCGTGGGCGCGCTCACCCTGCTGTTTGGCTGGGCTGAAAAGAAACTGGATTATTTCCGCTGCTGAGGAGGTCTTTAAAATATGGCATTACTGGAAGCCTCCGGCATTGGCAAAAATTTCGGAGATACAAAGGTCTTAAAGGATATTTCTCTTACCTTAGAGCAGGGCGAGGCGCTGGCCATCATCGGCTCGTCCGGCTCCGGCAAGACCACCCTGCTGCGCTGCCTGAACTTTCTGGAGCGGCCGGACACCGGCTGCATCCGGGTGAACGGCGAGACCATGTGGGACGCCGCCGACCCCGCCACCCAGCGGGAAAGCGAGATCCGCAAAAAGCGGCTGCACTTCGGGCTGGTGTTCCAGAACTTCAACCTCTTCCCGCAGTATACCGCCTTGCAGGACGTGATGCTGGCAGGGGAGCTGCTGGCAAAGGAGCGCCCGGACTACCGCGCCAACAAAAAGGCGGTGCACGCCCAGCTGGAACAGCAGGCGCGGGAACTGCTGGCGCAGATGGGGCTTTCGGAGCGGGCAGACCACTACCCGCACCAGCTTTCCGGCGGGCAGCAGCAGCGGGTAGCCATTGCCCGGGCGTTGGCACTGCACCCGGACATCCTCTGCTTTGACGAGCCCACCAGCGCCCTTGACCCGGAACTGACCGGCGAAGTGCTGCGGGTGCTGCGGGAACTGGCCGACCGCAAGACCACCATGATCATCGTGACCCACGAGATGCACTTTGCCCGGGATGTGGCCGACCGCATCCTGTTTATGGACGGCGGCGTGGTGGTGGAAGAAGGCCCTGCAAAGCAGCTGATCGACCACCCACGCGAACAGCGCACCCGGCAGTTCTTGGCACACTACGCGGAATGAGCAAAATCACCAATTCTTTACGCAAAAAAATGGAAATGTTGATGCAAACCAAGTCTTGTAAAACCGGCGCTGCTCCGCTATAATACCATTCATGAATCCTTACAACGTCCTGCCGCTTTTCCGGCAGGGCGTTTTTCACGGCAAAAATGCGAACATCCATCTTTTTTGTGTGGGCAGGAGGTATATTTCCATGACCAAAGATATGACGCAGGGCAGCCCGCTGAAGCTGCTGCTTGCCTTTGCTGTGCCGCTGATGCTGGGCAGTCTGTTCCAGCAGTTCTACAATCTGGCCGATACCATCATTGTGGGCCGGTTTGTGGGCGTGGAAGCGCTGGCGGCGGTAGGCAGCGTGGGTGGCCTGAACTATCTGGTGCTGGGCTTTGTCAACGGCATTGCCTGCGGTTTTTCCATTCCCATCTCATGGACCTTCGGTGCTCACGACCACCACGAGATGCGCCGCTACACCGCCAATACCGTGTGGCTGTCCATCGCCTTTGCCACGGTGCTCACCATTGTTACGGTGGCTATGACCCGGCTGGTGCTGGTGTGGACGAACACCCCGACCGATATCATCGACCTTGCGGATATCTATATCCGCACCATTTTTGCAGGCATCCCCTTCACTCTACTTTATAATGTGACCAGCGCCCTGATGCGTGCACTGGGCGACAGCAAGCGCCCGCTGTATTTCCTGCTGGTGGCCAGCGTGCTGAACATCGGGCTGGATCTTGCCTGCATCATCCTGTTCAACATGGGCGTGTTCGGCGCCGCCTTTGCCACCGTGTTTAGTCAGGCTGTGGCGGGCATTGGCAGCCTTATTTACATCATGCGCCACTACCCGGAGCTGCGCTGGAATAAGGAAGAAGGGCGCATCAGCGCTCCGCACTGCGCAAAGCTTTGCGCCATGGGTCTCCCCATGGGCCTGCAGTGCAGCATTACCGCCATTGGCAGCGTGGTGCTGCAGGGCGCGGTGAACGGTCTGGGCAGCGACATCGTGGCGGCGCAGACCGCCGGCGGCAAGGCTGCGCAGTTCCTCAGCGTGCCGCTGGAGAGCATCGGCACCGCCATGACCACCTACACCAGCCAGAATATGGGCGCAAAAGACCTTGGCCGCGTGAACCGCGGCGTGAACACCGCACTGGGCATCGGCTGCGTGTACAGCGTGGCCTCCTTCCTCATCCTGCGCGTGCTGGACAAGCCCCTGATCGGCCTGTTTTTGGACGCAGGCGAGACCGCCATTATGGCCAATGCGCAGGACTTCATCTTCTGGAACAGTGTGTTCTACATCCCGCTGGCCGTGCTTATCATCTACCGCTACACCATTCAGGGTCTGGGGCACTCCGGTCTTGCCATGTTTGCCGGTGTGGCTGAAATGATCGCCCGCGCCATGGTAGGCTTCTGGTTCGTGCCGCTGTGGGGCTACTTTGCCGCCTGCATCGCAAGCCCGGTGGCATGGTTCTTTGCCTGCTTCTTCCTGATCCCGGCCTATTTTGTGGTGTTCCGTAAACTGCAAAAGGAAAAGCAACAGGAAGCCGCCGCAAAGGCGCAGTAAGGGTTCATAAAAAGTGCTTTTTCTTTTCGCCCTTTCATGCTATAATAACAAGTAAATACGGCTTTGCCGTAACAGGGCAGGGCAGGGGTGACCCCCGCACTGCCGGGGCAATGCCCGCAATTGCGGCGGGCGGGAAAATACAAAAAGAGAGGCGAATCGAGATGTTGGATATGATCAAATGCAGCACCGGCGGTGCGTACTATGCGCGCGGAGAGTGGGTGCCCGCAGATGGCAATGCACCCGCAGCACTGGCAGCAAAGGGCTTTGATGCCGCTGCCGTTGCCAAGGCTAAGACCGGTACTATGGCCTACAATATTATGCAGGCACACAACACCAGCGGCGATGCCGAGAACCTGAAGATCAAGTTTGATGCCATGGCAAGCCATGACATCACCTTTGTGGGCATTATCCAGACCGCCCGTGCTTCCGGGCTGGAAAAGTTCCCCATCCCTTATGTGCTTACCAACTGCCACAACAGCCTGTGCGCTGTGGGCGGCACTATCAACGAGGACGACCACCGCTTTGGCCTGTCCGCTGCCAAAAAGTACGGCGGCATCTTTGTGCCCCCGCACATGGCAGTCATCCACCAGTATATGCGCGAGCGTTTTGCCGGCTGCGGCAAAATGATCCTTGGCTCGGACTCCCACACCCGCTACGGCGCATTGGGCACCATGGCCATCGGCGAGGGCGGCGGCGAGCTGGCAAAGCAGCTGCTGGGCCGCACCTACGATGTTGCCCGCCCGGGCGTGGTGGCCATCTACCTGACCGGCAGTCTGCCGGCGGGCTGCGGCCCCCACGATGTAGCCATTGCCCTTGTGGGCAAGCTGTTCAAGAGCGGCTACGTCAAAAACAAGGTCATGGAGTTTGTTGGCCCCGGCATTGCATCCCTGCGGCAGGATACCCGCAACGCCATTGATGCCATGACCACCGAGACCACCTGTCTGTCCTCCATCTGGGAGACCGATGAAGTCACCCAGCGTTTTCTGGCAGTGCACGGCCGTGCAGCAGACTATAAAAAGCTGGCACCGGCTGACCTTGCCTACTACGATGGCGTGGTGGAGGTAGATCTTTCTGCCATCCGTCCCATGATCGCCCTGCCCATGCACCCCTCCAACGCCTTTACTATCGAGGAGCTGAACGCAAACCTGGAGGACATCCTCCACGCCTGCGAGCAGGATGTGCAGAAGCTGATCGGCCGCAAGGATGTGCGGCTGGATCTGTGCAGCAAGATCGAAAACGGCAAGCTGCGTGTGGATCAGGGCGTCATTGCAGGCTGCGCAGGCGGTCTGTACGACAGCATCTACGAGGCTGCTTCCATCCTCAAGGGTCATACCGGCGGCTGCGGCGACTACGCCCTGAGCGTTTACCCCGGCAGCCAGCCCATCATGATGGAACTGGTGCGCACCGGCGTCATCGGCGAGTTGATGGCCAGCGGCGCAACCATCCGCACCGCCTTCTGCGGCCCCTGCTTCGGCGCAGGCGATGTGCCCGCCAACGGCGCTCTGTCCATCCGTCACACCACCCGCAACTTCCCCAGCCGCGAGGGCTCCAAGCCCGGCAGCGGCCAGCTGGCCGGTGTGGCACTGATGGATGCCCGCAGCATTGCAGCCACCACCGCCAACGGCGGCATCCTGACCCCTGCCACCGACATTGATTACGATCCCACCGTGCCGGAGTACCAGTACGATGCTTCCAGCTACGACACCCGCGTGTATCAGGGCTTTGGCAAGGGCGATTACGACGCCCTGCTCAAGTTTGGCCCCAACATCAAGGATTGGCCGGAGATCGCACCGCTGGGCGACAATCTGCTGCTGAAGGTGGCATCCTATATCACCGACCCCGTCACCACCACTGACGAACTGATCCCCTCCGGCGAGACCTCCTCTTACCGTTCCAACCCCTTGGGTCTGGCTGAGTTCACCCTCAGCCGCAAGGACCCGGAGTATGTGAGTCGCGCCAAGGCTGTGCAGGCTGAAGAGAATGCCCGCCGCGCCGGTGCAGGGGACGCCGCCCTGCTGGCAAAGGTGAACGCCGTGCCCGGCTGCGAGCAGCTGAGCTGGAACGATATCCAGATCGCTTCTACCATCTTTGCAGTCAAGCCCGGTGACGGCTCTGCCCGCGAGCAGGCCGCCAGCTGCCAGCGTGTGCTGGGTGCCGGTGCCAATATCGTTACCGAGTACGCCACCAAGCGTTACCGCTCCAACCTGATCAACTGGGGCATGCTGCCCCTGCAGCTGGCAGGTGCCACCCCCTTTGGTCTGGGGGACTATGTGCTCATCCCCAATGTGCGGGAAGCACTCAAGGGCGACCTGCAGAACATCAAAGCCTACGTTCTGGGCGATACCGTCAAGGAGTTTGAGCTGTACATGGCTCCGCTCACCACCGATGAGCGCCAGATTCTGGCTGATGGCTGCCTGATCAATTTCTATAAGCACTAAGGAAGTAACCCGCTATGTCCTGTGACCTGCATATCCATTCCACCTGCTCCGACGGTGCTGTGCCCATTGAGCGGCTGGCACCCATCGCTGCCCGCACCGGGCTGCACGCCATCGCCCTTTCGGACCACGACACCCTGCTCAGCGCCCAGTACGCCTATGCCCACACCGGGCAGGACGGGGTAGAGCTGATTCCCGCCGTGGAGCTGACCGGCTACGACTTTGAGCGTCAGCACCGGGTGCACCTGCTGTGCTACTACCCGGACGTGGACTGCCCGGCGCTGCGCGAGCACTGCGCCATCATGAAGGAGCGCCGCAACGCCTGCGCTTTGCAGAGCGCAAAGGAGCTGGAGCAGCTGTACCCGCAGTTTACCACCGACCTTGCATGGGAGACCACCAAGGCCAGCGGGGTACTGTTCAAAAGCGGACTGATGCAGGCGCTGGAACTGCTGGGTCTGACCGATGGCAGCATCTACGGCGAGACCTACCACAAGCTGTTCGGGTGGAACCCCCGGGGCATCGTGCTGCACTCGCCGGAGTATTTGCCGGTGCGGCAGGTGCTGGCTACCGCTAAAGCCAGCGGCGGCGCGGTGGTATTTGCCCACCCCACGGTATATAAAAGTATGCCCCTGCTGCGTGAACTGGCGGCAGAGGGTGCAGTGGACGGCATAGAGGTGTACCATCCCAGCAACAGCCCGGAGGACAGCGCCGAGTGCCTTGCTTTGTGCAAGCAGTACGGCCTTGTGGCGACCGCAGGTACGGACTTCCATGGCCGCAATCACAAGCACCCGCACCCCATCGGCACCTGCACCGCACCGGACGAAGCCGCAGCGCAGCTGCGCGCCATCGCTGAAAAACGTAAAAGAGAGAGGACGTAAAGACCATGAGCAAGGAATTTTCCTTCCCGAACAAGGGCACCTGCTCCAAGCAGACCAACTTTGTACTGAACGATGACCACACCATTGCATCCATCGAGGTCGTCGGCGGCTGCAATGGCAACCTGAAAGGCATCTGCCAGCTGCTTACCGGAATGAAGGCAGAGGACGCCATTGCCCGCATGGACGGTACGCTGTGCGGCTTCCGCAGCACCAGCTGCCCGGACCAGATCGCCAAGAACCTGAAAAAGGCACTGGAACAGATGAACTAAATCCACCGGAGAGCCGCTGCACAGAACCTTGTGCGGCGGCTCTCTTTTTGCGCGGGGACGATTTTGAATGCCCGCCGCTATGCTCTGGGCATGAATAGCGGAAAATTATTTTAAATTAGTGCAATGCCGGGCAGCCTGCGGGCTGCCCGGCATTGCACTTTTGAGGGAGTGTTTTAAATGATTTTGCGCTGCGCTTTATGTCACAATTTGTACGCATTTCCAGCAAATGAAGGAGGATGTAAAAAATCTATACACAGGGCAAAGTTTGTTTGTTGTTCCTGTTCACTTTGCGGGGTATACTGTTGCCATAGAGAGCAGCACGATGAAGGCTGTGAAACGAAAATATGAAAGCAGGGAGGCTTTTTTATGTACTATTCCAGTGGCAACTACGAAGCTTTTGCAACCCCCAAAAAGCCGGAGGGCGTGGATCATAAATCCGCTTATATCATCGGCTCCGGTCTGGCAGCCCTGACCGCTGCCTGCTATCTGGTGCGCGACGGCCAGATGAAGGGCGAGCACGTCCATGTGTTTGAAAAGAACGCACTGGCCGGCGGTGCCTGCGATGGCTACAAGTACGATATCGGCTATGTGATGCGCGGCGGCCGTGAGATGGACAACCACTTCGAAGTTATGTGGGATCTGCTGCACTCCATCCCGTCTCTGGAGACCGAGGGTGCCAGCGTGCTGGATGAGTATTACTGGCTGAACAAGGAGGACCCCAACTTCTCCCTGTGCCGTGCCACTGTCAACCGCGGCGAGGATGCCCACACCGATGGCAAGTTCGGCCTGTCCGATAAGGGTGCCATGGAGATCATGAAGCTGTTCTTTACCCCGGACGAGCAGCTGCAGGATAAAAAAATCACCGATTTCTTCGATGACGAGGTGCTCAACTCCAACTTCTGGATGTACTGGCGCACCATGTTCGCCTTCGAGAACTGGCACAGCGCTTTGGAAATGAAGCTGTACCTCAAGCGCTATATCCACCACATCGGCGGTCTGCCGGACTTTACCGCTCTGCGCTTTACCCGCTATAACCAGTACGAGTCCATCATCCTGCCCATGGTGCGCTATCTGGAAAGCTTCGGCGTGCAGTTCCACTACAACACCAAGGTCACGGATGTGAAGTTCGACATCCAGAAGGGCCGTAAGCTGGCAAGTTCTGTCACCGTGGAGCACGAGGGCGAGACCACCAACATCGACCTGACCGAGAACGACCTGCTGTTCATCACCAACGGCGGCTGCGTGGAAAGCTGCACCGTTGGTGCACAGAATAAGGCCACCGGCTTCGACCCCACCATCCAGCCCGGCAACGGCTGGGATCTGTGGAAGAAGATCGCCGCACAGGATCCCTCCTTCGGTCACCCGGAAAAGTTCTGCTCTGAGCCGGAGCTGAGCAACTGGGAGAGCGCCACCATCACCACGCTGGACGACAAGATTCCTCAGTATATCCGCAAGATCTGCAAGCGCGACCCCTTCAGCGGCCATACCGTCACCGGCGGCATCGTCACCGTCAAGGACTCCAGCTGGCTGCTCAGCTGGACGCTGAACCGTCAGCAGCAGTTCAAGGATCAGCCCAAGAATCAGCTGTGCGTCTGGGTGTACGGCCTGTTCAGCGATAAGCCCGGCGATTACGTCAAGAAGCCCATGCGTGACTGCACCGGCCGCGAGATCTGCATGGAGTGGCTGTACCACATCGGTGTGCCCGAGGATCAGATCGCGGAGCTGGCAGAGCACAGCGCCAACACCGTGCCTGTGATGATGCCCTATATCGACGCCTTCTTCATGCCCCGTGCCATGGGCGACCGTCCCGATGTTGTGCCCGAGGGTGCTGTGAACTTTGCCTTCCTCGGCCAGTTTGCCGAGACCGCCCGCGATACCATCTTTACCACCGAGTACTCCATGCGCACCGGTATGGAGGCCGTGTACACCCTGCTGAACATTGACCGCGGCGTGCCCGAGGTCTGGGGCAGCACCTACGATGTGCGTGCCCTGATCGATGCCACCGTGAAGCTGCGCGACGGCAAGAAGATCACCGACATGGATCTGCCGCTGATCCCGCGTCTGGCTTTGAAGGAAGTCTTGAAGAAGATTGAAGGCACCGATCTTGAGAAGTTCCTCAAGGAGTATAACGCCATCTGATATTTCCCTCTTCTCCGATAGACCCGGCAACGGGTCAACATCCCCCTAAAAAAGACCTCTCTGATGCTCTGCGACAGGGCACGGGGAGGTCTTTTTTGTATGGAGTTTATGTAAAAATGGTACAATATGTGTTAAAATAAAGAGGAACGTGAAAATAATTTGTGCCAAAAGAATGATTTTGGCTTGTTTGCGGCGGCGTTCTGTGCTATGCTAGAGCTATTGAAAGGGCAGGAGGGAAGAGCCTGCCCCAAATGCGATACGCCAAAAATAAAAGGAGGTCGTTTTCCTGTGAAACAACTTATTTCCCGTCGCAGCTTTTTAAAGGCTGCTGGTGTGACCGCTGCCGCTGCATCTATGGCCATCGGTGCGCCTGCCGCATCGGCCTGCTGGTATGGTGATAAGTCTGACGTCACCATCCTGTACACCAACGATGTCCATACCTACATCGACAAGCAGAGCCCCAAGCTGACCTACGCCGCCATTGCCGATTTGAAGCAGAGCTATCAGAACGCCGGCAAGGACGTGCTGCTGGTGGACGCAGGCGACCATGTGCAGGGCACTGCCTACGGCTCCATGGACGAGGGCGCATCCATCATCAAGCTGATGAACGCTGCCGGTTACGATGTCGCCACCCCCGGCAACCACGAGTTCGACTACGGCATGGACCGCGCCAAGGCCATCATGAAGGAAGCGGACTTCCCGTACCTGTCCTGCAACTGGGTAGACCTGCGCACTACGCTGCGTGTGCTGCCCTCCGTCAAGGTGTTCGTGCGCGGCGGCAGACGCATTGCCTTTGTGGGCGTGACCACCCCCGAGACCTTTACCAAGTCCACCCCGGCCTACTTTATGGATAAGGCACAGCGCAAGTACATCTACGATATTCAGGGCGGCGAGGACGGCAAAAAGCTCTACGATGCCGTGCAGAAGGCCATTGATAAGGCAAAGCTTCTGGCAGACGTGGTCATCGGTCTGGGCCATCTGGGCGTAGACCCCTCTTCCTCTCCGTGGACCAGTGAGGAGGTCATTGCCCACACCAGCGGCTTTGACGCCTTTATCGACGGCCACTCCCATACCGTAATGGAGAACAAGCAGGTGCAGGATGCTTCCGGCAAGGCTGTCACCCTGACCCAGACCGGCTCTTACTTTGCCAACGTTGGCGAGATGACCATTGCTGCGGACGGCACCATCACCACCAAACTCATCCCCACTCACGAAGGCATGGACGCAGGCATCGCCGCCATGCAGACCGACTGGGTGCATACCGTGGACGATATGCTGGGCGAGAAAATCGCTGTGGGCGACAGCGATTTCTACGTCTCTGACCCCGCCACCGGCAAGCGCCGCATCCGCTCTGCCGAGACTAACCTCGGCGACTTTGTGGCCGACGGCATCTACACCTACTTCAACGAGGTGGAAAAGCTGCACTGTGATGTGGCCATCATGAACGGCGGCGGCATCCGCGCTGACGTGCCCGCAGGCGACTGGACCTTCAAGACCTGCAAGCAGGTCAGCCCCTTTGGCAACGTGGCCTGCCTGATGTCGGTCACCGGCAAGCAGATCCAGGACGCATTGGAGTTTGCAGCCCGCTTTGCAGGCGAGGACGGCAAGGAGAACGGCGGCTTCCTGCAGGTGGCTGGTGCTACCTACGAGATCCACACCGATATCCCCAACACTGTGCAGACCGATGAGAAGAACGTCTGGATCGGCAGCGCCACCGGCACTCCGCGCGTGCAGAACGTGAAGATCTACGATAAGGCTTCCGGCAGCTATCTGCCGCTGGACCCGGGCGCTACTTACGCACTGGCCGGCATGAACTACACCCTGCGCAATCTGGGCGACGGCTTTGCCATGTTTGACGGCGCAGAGCTGATCAAGGACTATGTGTCCGAGGATTATCTGGTCATGTCTACCTACGCTATGATCTTTGATGGCGCAGATGCTGCGGGTCTGCCGCACCTGTCCAGCGCCAACAGCCCGCTGGCCGCTTACTCCGGCTATCTGCTCAATTACGAGCAGCCCTACGGCGCAGGCCGCATCACCATTCTGTAAATTTATATTTCCCGTGAAAAGGCGAACCCGGAAAGCCCTGCGGACTTTCCGGGTTCGCTCTATCTATAATAGTTTTTCCGCGCGGAATCATACAAACAGAAAAGCCACCTGAGTTTCCTCAGATGGCTTTGTTCTGGTTGACCGATGGAGAGAATAATCGAACTTTTCCGCTCCATCGGAAAATGCTGATTGATTATCAGTTTCACCAAAATCAATAGGCAAATCAACGGTGTTGTTATCTCCGAAAGCGTTAAATACAATCTTTAAGTGCCCATTGTTATCGTCATCGTAGACATACACGGATATCAGGAATGTCTTGAAAAGGTCTTCCTGATATTGGCGGTCGTGGATGTCGCCGTTTCTGAAAAGCAGCAGGCTGGAAATCAGTTTTTTACGGTCAACATGGACAACTTCCTCTTTGGCAAGTGCCAGCTTTGACTTCAAGTCGGTACGCTGCTTTTCCAATTCTATGAGCCTGTCACGAGTTGTTTCTGTGACCACACCCATCTCGATGGCTTTCATCACGTTCGAGATAGACGACTGCACGGCTACCAGATCGCCCTCGATGGAATCAAGCTGGAGATTCCTGTCTGCCTTCTCCCAGTATTCCACAGTTTTATCGGCAATCCATTCGATGGCATCATCGGTCAGACAGTATTCCTTGATGGCCTGTGCTACCGCTGGCTCGATAACATCCCGGCGGATATTCTTCTTGTCACAGGTGCGCCCGACACGCCTGTTCTGACAAGCGTAATAGTAGTGGATATCTCCGGTCTTTGATCTGCCGGACATTCCAATCATGTAGCCACCGCACTTCCCACACCGGAGTTTTCCGGTCAAAAGATAGTCCTCATCGCCGGGACGGTGACGGCCATTCCTTTTCAGTTTTTTCACTCGTAGCGCCTCCTGTACCTTGTACCACAGGGGATCATCAATGATGGTCGGGATGCCGCCCTCGATGCGAACATCGCCGTATATGTAGATGCCACGGTATTTCTCGTTGGAACACAGCCTGTGAAAGCTGTTCTTATTCCATTCGCCTTTATCAGCCGTTTTTATGCCCCGGCGGTTCAGATCACGGGCAATGTCCGTGAATAACTCGCCGGAAGCGACACGAGTATAGACCTCCCGGACGATGGCAGCCGCTGGCTCATCCACCACGACCTTGCCATCCTTACCCCGCTTGTAGCCCAGAGGCTGCCGACCATTGACCATGCACTTGTTGGCATTATCCATCAGACCGCGGCGTACGTCTTCAGCGAGGTTGTCCGAATAGAACTGATTGACATTCATCATGCTGCGCAGGGCAAACCGCCCAGCGGCTGAATCGTCAAAATCTTCCTCGGCATAGTAGACTTTTATGCCGCAGTCCATCAGGCGGGATTCGTTCACCATTGCCTGCATCATGTTCCGTCCCATGCGGTTGGACTTCCACGCCAACACATAGCTGAATTTGCCTTTTTCAGCATCGTGCATCAAGCGCTGGAATGCTGGGCGGTTATCGGTGCGACCGCTGATCGCCCGGTCTTCATAGGTGGCAATAATGGTCAGACCGAGTTCTGCAGCGTGCTTCCGGCACGCCTCGATCTGCTGCTCAATGGAAACATCCCTTTGGTTATGGGACGAGTAGCGGGCATAGATGACGGCAATGCCCCCGGCGGGCTTCTTCTTTTTTGCCATTATCCATCACCACCCACATCAAAACGGTAGATACCATCGTCATCCGCGAATGAAATTGGCTTTCCGTTCCACATTCCAGCGGCCTCAAGTTCCGGCATGAGTTCAAACCATTGCTGCTCCGAAACGATTGGAATATTCAGGGCATCTGCTCTGTCGATTTTCTTTTGCATTGAGTCGCTGCACACAATCAAAAGACCTGTCTTTTTTGACACGTTCATGTCCATAGTCAAGCCATACGCAGAAATAATATCAAGAAAATCTGTTCTATTTCTCAGCATGACTGGATTCCCGGTCACACAAACACTCTTAAATTCCTGCAAGCGCGATGCGATTTCTTTCAGATTCATAGAGAAACACCCATCAGCTTAACTTCACAGCCGTTCCAAGCAGCATGAAGTTGTTGCCCTGCGTGGTAAACTTCAATCCGATAACGGCATCCGCCCCAAGCTTGGCCGCTTTTCTTTCCAAATCCTCCTGCGCCTGTTTCGTGAAATTGTCGATAGCATTCCCCATCATCTTGTTGCCGCCAGGCATAACGGTCAGAATGACAGAAGCTACGATACCCAAATATTCCGTTACATTTTTGCCTTGTATGTTGTCAGTTGTAGTCAAAAACATAATTATCCCTCGCATTCTGGCATTATTTTACAAACGGCTGAAAACCATGTGCTATTCTGGTATAATCAGATAAACTGCTGGCAGTAATTTTACAGAAAGGAGCGGAATATTATGGACGTTTCCATCGATTCCGATGATGTCCGAGAGCAGCTTCGCGCCATGCTGGCACTTGAACTGTTCTTGCATCTGTCAGCAGAAGATCAAGAACGTGTCATTGCTTTTCTAAAAAGCCTTTCATAACATAAAGAACGGCCTTTTTCTGCTCGGTGCTGAGCTGATTAAATAGTTCGACGAACTCTTTACTGCGCTCATCCTCTTCCATGGGGATGGGTGCAGTTTTTCTTTCCATGGGAACATCGTAGCCCATCAGCCATACCTCTGAAACATCAAGGGCTAATCCCAAGATGGTTAGCTTATCTTGCCGAGGAACGATTTTCCCTGAAACATATTGGGTCAAAGCGGTTTTTCCAAGATTGACACCGTAAGCGCGGCAGTACGGCTCTGCAAGCCTCAAAACATCAACCTGTTTCAGACCTCTGATATTCATAGCTTCTTGCAGACGTTCTGCGGTCGTTGATGGCTTCATTTGGTTCACCTCCAGTATGGTTACATCATATCATGGTATAAATAAAAGTTCAAGTATTCCAGCCAAAAAGTTCAAAAAAAGTGAATTTTTGTATTGACAAGGAGAAATCGTTGTGGTAAAGTGTGAACAGTTCAGTTAAACTGAACCGAACGGAAAAGAGGTGAAAACGATGCAGAGAAGCTATAACAAGCTGCTGGGCCGAATCGTTGAGATTTTCGGAACCAGAGGGGCATTTGGCAAGAGTATGGGATGGTCGGACCGCACCACATCTCTCAAACTCAACGGTAAGGTTGACTGGAAACAGGACGAAATCGAAGCTGCGTGTCAGGCACTAAAAATCGAAGTGTCGGATATCCCAGACTATTTTTTTGCCCTGTAAGTTCAGTTAAACTGAACGACGGAGGTTTACATGGATAGCGTTCCACACATCCACTTGGATGAAATCAGCCCCGAAGATACCGCCCGGCTGGCGCGGGGCTGCAAGAGGCTCTACCTCAAAATCATGGCCATGCCGGACGGAGAAGCCATGCTGGATGCCGCATGGGAGGCCTACCAACAAAGAAAGAAAGGGGAGAACAAGACGTGATTAAGATCCTGATGACCGTGTACGGCCTCACCGCTGAACAGGCAGCAGCTCGTGCCCCGGCGGCGCAGTTTGCTGTGACCTCTGTTATCGCAGCCCTGTTTGTCTGGCTGGACAGCATGGGGATGTTCGATGATGTAGGCCGCTGGATGGGTCGCAAGCTCCGGGAGGTGCTGGATGCTGTATCCGAGGACTGATGCGGAGGCTGGCTACCCTGACCCTCCTGTGTGCCCCCTCTGCCATCAGAGGTGCGATACCATCTATCGCGCCGAGGATGGAACAATCGTAGGCTGTGACCACTGCTTAGAGGCCACAGACGCATGGGAAGTCAACGAGTGCTTCCCGGAAAAGGAGTGTTTTTATGAAAGGATTGGTGTTTGACACCGAGAATCGGATGCAGTTCAAGGACTTCAGCGAACCGCTGCTGGACAACCTCCAGAAAGAGGTCGGCGGTTGCATCGAGGTGGTTCATCCCAAGTATCTGCCGGAAGGACTGTGCATGGTGATTGATGATGAGGGACTGCTGAAAGGCTACGCCATCAACAGCATTGCCAGCATTCTCTACGGTACGCCGGAACATGGTCAGCCCATTGTGGGCACCGCTGTGATTCTCCGTGAGGGCTTTGTGGCCGGGGAGCTCGACTTTATGAGCCTGGATGACGGAGATGAAGTTGGCCTGATGCTCTTGTTCTCTGCGCTTGGTATCTGCATCAAGAACGAAAGCGAGGCTGAGTGATGGATCTGGAAAAATTCTACTTCACCTACGGCTCCGATGATGTTCAGCCGTACTGCGGAGGATGGACGGAGGTTTGGGCACCCAACTACCAGATGGCGTGTCAGGCATTCCGGGCAGTGCATCCCGACCGCATTCCCAATATCCTGAACTGCTCCAGCGTGTACAGCGCAAGGGAGTTCGAGAAAACCAAGATGTTCGGCCCGGGCGGCAACTTCGGCCTCCGTTGCCGGGAGACCATCACTCTGAACATCGCTGTCAACAAGGCCGAGGAGGGGGTGATTTTTTGAAAGTAAGAGGCAAAAAGCTGACCCGCAAGCAGAAAGAGGCCCTTTCCGCACAGGGCTGGGACTTCCGCCTGTACCTCTGTGTCCGGGATGGCCCGGACTTCATGGAGCTGGTCAACCGTACCACCGGCAAGTACGTCATGTTCCGCAAGTAAGCCTATCAACTGAAAAGGAGTAAACATTATGATTCGCAATCCCAACGACATTCAGGACGGCGCAAAGAAGATTCGGATGCTCATTGCTGGCTACCCCGGCATCGGCAAGTCCACGCTGGCCCTGTCCGCACCCCGCCCGCTGCACATCGACTGCGACTTTGGCATTGACCGTATCGAACCTCGCTACCGTATGCCGTACATCCAGCCCCGCAGCTATGACGAGATTCTGAATGACCTGAAGCCGGAGAACCTCAAGGACTTCGAGACGCTGGTGTTCGATACCGCCGGAAAGCTTATCACCCTGATGGGCCTGTGGGCTATCAAGCAGAACCCCAAGTATGGTCAGCGGGACGGCAGTCTGTCCCTCAAGGGCTATGGCTTTGTTGGCCGCGAGTTCGTCCGGCTGATGGACTACTGCTTCTACGAGCTGAAGAAGAACATCGTGGTGGTCTTCCACGCCACCGAGGAAAAGGACGGCGATAACACCCGTCTCCGCATCAAGGTCGAGGGTCAGACCAAGAACAATGTGTGGGAGCCTATGGATCTGGGCGGCTTCGTGGAAATGTACGGCAACGACCGCACCATTGGTTTCTCCAACTGTGAGAAATATTTTGCCAAGGGCACCCGCGGCATCCACGGTGTCTATAAGATTCCCGCCCTCGGCCCCGGCAGCCCGAACGACTTCCTGACCAAGCTGTTTGAGGAGTACAACAGCAAGGCCGCCGAGGAGGTGGCTGCAAATGCCAAGGAGAACGAAGCCTACGAGCAGGTCATGCAGGAGGGCAGCAAGATCATTGCTGGCATCAAGGATGCCGATACCGCCAACGCTGCCATGCCGCCGTTCAAGGCTCTTCAGCACCACTTGACTTCCCGTCAGGAACTGAATGCCCAGTGGAAAGCTAAGATTGCCGCTCTCGGCCTGACTTTTGATACGACCGCTGTCCAGTACAAGCCCGCAGAGGAGGCACAGTAATGGCTGCATACCTTGTTACTCACTCGCTGCTGTCCTCGTGGCTGCACCTCATCCGGGAGAACCCCTACGAGGATTTGACCACCGAGGGCGACCCGCTGGCAGAGTTCATGCTGGTCCTGCGTCGGGAGCCTACACCCCGGACGGAGGCTATGCAGAACGGAATTGACTTTGAGAACCTTGTGACTTCCATTGTCAACGGCCGCGACGACCCCAATAATCCGTGGAACTGGGCCGCCGGGCAGATTGCCGCCATCATCAAAGGCGGGCAGTTGCAGTTTAAGTCCCGCAAAACCATTCGGGTGCGCGGTATGGATGTGGTCCTGTATGGCCGCCTCGATGCCCTCAAGGCTGGCACCATCTACGACATCAAGTTCAGTAAGGGCTATGAGCGCGGGAAATTCTATTCCAGCACTCAGCACCCCACCTATATGCTGCTCATCCCGGAAGCACAGCAGTTTTCCTACCTTGTCAGCAATGGCATGGATGTCTGGACGGAGTGCTACCGCAGGGACGAAACGCCGGATATTCGCCCCATCATTTCGGATTTCTTTGACTGGCTGGATGCCTATGGGCTGATGGCCGAGTTCAAGGAGCACTGGAAAGCCTTATGACCGGGCGGCTCGTGGACATAAGTTTCAGCCTGAACCGCAAGCAGCGCATCACGCTGGAAGTTGATTCCGATTTCCGAAACCTGTGGGACAAGCTGAATCAGGAGCCGCTGCTGGACATTGAAATCAAGAAGCACCGCAACAAGCGCAGCCACAGTGCAAACGCCTACTTCCATGTTCTGGTCAACAAGATCGCCGCTGAAACTGGCGAATCGGACGACCTTGTGAAAGAGCGGCTGGTTGTGGCCTACGGCACGGTTGCGAGAGATAAGGATGGCTGCACCGTGGGCTTCAAACTTCCGGTCAGCGTGGATGTTCACGACCTCTACAAATACACCCGCTGCTTTGATGTGCGGGAAGAGGACGGAAAATGGTTCAACTGCTACTTGGTTTACAAGGACACCAGCAAGATGGACACAAAAGAATTTTCACACCTGATTGACGGTGCGATTGATGAAGCCAAGGCTCTGGGTATCGAGACGGATACCCCGGAGCAGTTGGCCCGGTACAAGGAGGAATGGTCACGATGAAAGGCCGAATCGTCATCTGCGACTACTGCGGAACGCCCGCAGACTTCGTAGACAGTTCGGTGGTTTACCACGGCCACAGCTTCGGCATGATTTACCTCTGCCCTCGCTGCGGTGCCTATGTCGGCGTACACAAGGGGTCTGACAAACCCCTTGGCCGCTTGGCAAATTCGGAGTTGCGCAACTGGAAAAAGGCAGCTCATGCAGCATTTGACCCGCTCTGGAAATACGGTCCCTACCGTGGCCGCCGGAATGAGGCCTACCGCTGGCTGTCCGAGAAGATGGGCACCCCGATTGAATTTACGCATATTGGAATGTTCGATGTGGACCAGTGCCGCAAGGTGGTCCGCATCATGCGAGAAGAAAGGAACCGGTTATGGAAGATTTGAACGTCCAGACCATCGCTATCCCGGTTGAGGAGTACAAGGACTTGCTTCGGGCACAGACCGAGCTCGCCATCATCTACCAGAAGAACGCCAACGGTGATGCTTACGGCACTGGCACTTTCGTGCAGGAGATGCGGAACGCATTTTGCAACGTCAGGCAGGAGGACGCGCATGCTGAATAATTGCATATTTCAGGGCCGCTTCGCTGCCGATCCTGAAATGCGGACCACACAGAGCGGCCTGACAGTCGCCAGCTTTCGCATGGCCGTTGACCGGGACAATGTCGGTCAGGATGGCCGGCGGGCTACCGATTGGCTGAATTTCGTGGCATGGCGTAAAACGGCAGAGTTCGTTTGCCAGTATTTCCGCAAGGGAAGCACGGCTCTTGTGGAGTGCCAGTGCCAGACCCGCTCCTACGAAGACAAGAACGGTCAGAAGCGCACCGCCACCGAGTTTGTGGTCCAGAAGATTCACTTTTGCGGCCCAAAAACGGAGCAGCGAGTGGATGATGGCGGTGAGGCACCGCCGCCGGGCTACCAGCAGCCGCAGCAGATGGGCTTCAACACCCAGAGCCAGCGGCAGCAGTGGCAGCAGAGTGCCCCCGGCGGGCAGCAGCCCAGCTACTCGCAGGGCGACCCTGACGATTTCTCGGTCATCGATGACAGCGACGACCTGCCGTTCTAAGGGGGGCTGATAATGGCAACTGGAAAACGGTATTACTGGATTAAGCTCAAGGACTCGTTTATGTCGTCGGACATGATCGATTACCTCATGGGGCAGCCCGATGGTGCCAACTATGTTGTCCTTTATCAAATGCTCTGTCTCAAAACCATCAACACTGGCGGCCGACTGGCTTTCCAAATCGGGGATATGATTATTCCTTATGATGTAGAAAAAATTCAGCGCGAATGCAAATGGTTCTCGTTGGCAACTGTCCGTGTTGCTTTGGAAGTCTATAAGCAAATCGGTCTAATTTATGAGGACAAAGATGGTGTTCTCGTTTTGGCCAACTACTCAGACATTGTCGGCAGTGAAACAGACTACTCTGCGCAGAAGCGCCTTCAGCGTGAAAACCGCCGCAGACAACTTCCCCCAAAGTGTGCAGACAGCAACGAGGACAACAATGTGGACAATGTCCATACAGAGAAAGAGATAGAGATAGATAAAGAGAAAGATATAGAGAACAGAGAAAGAGTAAGAGATAACGGTAGTCCGACCGTCGATGCTGGGCTGGCTGAGATCATCCGCTCTTTCGAGGACAATCTCGGAGGTTTCCCACCAGCAGCGCGGGAAGACCTACT
Organism: Faecalibacterium tardum; assembly: GCF_040096515.1. Classification (NCBI taxonomy): domain Bacteria; kingdom Bacillati; phylum Bacillota; class Clostridia; order Eubacteriales; family Oscillospiraceae; genus Faecalibacterium; species Faecalibacterium tardum. Next base: position 299,152 of record NZ_JBBMEO010000001.1, read on the forward strand.
GGGCTGGAGGGAGATTTTCACGGACGACCTCATCTTGCTGGCCATCAAAAAGGCCGCTCTGGCCGGGGTTCGCAAATGGTCCTACGTCAACGGCATCCTGAAAGTATGGAAAAACGAGGGTGTGAGAACCCTTGGTGACGTGCAGTCCCGTGACGAGCGGCGCAAGCCCCCGGCGGGTCAGCAGCCCAAACGCTCCGCTGCCGAGGACTACAATGAAATTTTCGGTGAACTTTTGGGAGGTTCAACATGACAGACAAAAAACTGATGGAGTTGCTGGTGGTCATTGATGATCACTACGGCCGCATCCGCAGCAAAGAGGAACGCATGGCAGATACCAAAATCTATATCCAAGCGTTCGGTGCTATCCCGGATGAAATCGTGGAAAAGGCCCTGTACACTGCATTTACGCAGTGCCGCTACCAGAATCAGCTTATTGTTGACTGGTGCGCCGAGGTCAAGAAGCTGCTGGCCGCCGGGCTTCCCTCGGCAAACGACCTCTGGGCACAGGCTGCGACCGCCGCCAAGCAGATTACGGCAAATCTGTACTACATGACCCACGGCGGGCTGGTGACCAGCGAGGGCAAACTCACCGGAGAGAACTTCAAAACCCGGAATGCTGAGATCTTCGCCGCCCTGCCGGTGGCGGTGCAGCGCTGGGCTGGCTCTCCGGCAGAGCTGAGCATGACCTTTGGCCGTGACGGCGCAGACCTGCTCCAGTTCGTGAAGCCGGGCTTCGTCCGGGCGGTGTCCGAGGCTCCGATCGAGAGCTTGCAGCCCCCGGCCCTGCCCGGTGGGGCAGCTCCGGCGCAGATTGGAGGTGGCACGGCATGAGGCGGAAAAGTCCTTTTCACAGCCTGATCGTGGGCGTTTCGTGCGCAATGGTTGGCTGCATCCTCGCAAGCACGGCCTACTCCCGGCGAGTAGACGAGCTGGAAATCGAGCGGGACATCTACGCCAGCCGCTTCCAGAACTGGCAGATGCGGGCTATCGATGCAGAGGAAAACGCCAGCCAGCTTCAGACTGAGGTTGACAACTTGACTGCAGAACTGGCAGCGCAGATCGATTTGACACTTACATACGCCGGGTCATTCAGCTGCACTGCCTACTGCACCGAGGAATACGCCCACATCTGCGGCGAGGGACACGGCATTACATCCAGCGGCGCAAAGGCGCAGCCGGGCGTGACCGTGGCAGCTGACACCAGCATCCTGCCCTACGGCACGGTGATCTATATCGAGGGTGTAGGTCTCCGGGTCGTTCAGGACACCGGGAGTGCTGTGGTAGGTAACAAGCTGGACGTGGCGGTAAACACCCATGCAGAGGCTCTGAGCTGGTCTGGCTGGGGTTCTCACCGGGTCTGGATTGTCACAGCAGGAGGTGACGCTGATGCGGACACCTAAACAGAAAACCTCCGCCCAGAAGCGGTATGAGCAACTCAAGTCCCGTGGCCTGTGCGTTGCCTGTGGAAAAGTGCCGGCGCAGCCCGGCAAAACCAAATGCATCCAGTGCGGCATCAACGCCAGCAAGTCGGCGCTGAGCTGGTATTACCGCAAGCACAAGGAGGTGCAGCATGGCACTGAATGAATATGGAGTCAAACTGGACAGCAACGGCTATGCACCCAGCATCCTCAACCAGCAGCCCACCTGCCTGATTTGCGGGCGATACCACACGGCCCGGCACGAGGTCTTTTATGGCCCCTACCGGGATAAGAGCAAGCGCTTGGGGCTGTGGGCGAATCTCTGCCCGTGGTGTCACCAGAACGGCCCGAACGCCATCCACCGCAACCATGACGAAGATCTCCGCTTGAAAAAGTGGGCGCAGAGAAAGGCCATGGAGCATTACGGGTGGCCGGAGGAGAAGTTCCAGCAGGAGTTCGGGAGGTCGTACCTGTGAGCACTTGCCCGATTATCGCCATTGACCCCGGCAATGCCCAGTCTGGCTACTGCGTTATCGATCGCAACACCCTGCGCCCGCTGGAATTCGGCAAGGTTGACAACGCCGAGCTGCTGCGGAAGCTGGCCTCTGCCACGGAGCAGGGCTGGCGGTGGGCGGTCATCGAGATGGTGGCCTCCTACGGAATGTCGGTAGGCCGGGAGGTGTTCGATACCGTCCTCTGGATCGGCCGCTTCTACCAAGCTCTGAACGCCTGCTGCCCAGTACGGCTGCTGTGCCGCATCGAGGAGAAGCAACACATCTGCCACAACACCCGCGCCAATGATGCTGCCATCCGGCGGGCACTCATTGACCGATTCGCAGACCACGACCTCAAAAATGGCCGTGGTACAAAAAAGAACCCGGATTTCTTTTACGGCTTCAAAGCCGATGTGTGGGCAGCCTACGCTGTGGGTCTGACCGCCATTGAAAACCGAGAGAACGATTATCATTTTTCTGCTACTTGAAAGGAGCACATACCATGGATAGCTACGAAAACGAAGCCTCTAAGTTCGCCGCCCAGCGCACCAAGCTGAAGAACATCTGCGAGGCGCACGACCTGACCTACACGTTCATCAAGAACAGCTACCCCATCAAGCTGATTATCCGCCCCATCAAGGGTGTGGGCGAACAGATGTCCATGCTGGAAACCGCCAGCGAGGACAGCTACATCTCCCCGGATGCCTACCTCCTGTTCACCATGAAGGATGGTGTGCTGGTCTACCGCATGAGCAAGACCTTCACCATTGAGGATGCCCTGTTCGGCAAAATCAAGAACATCTTCAAGAATATGCACTCCTACTACTGCCAGTTCTTCTTCCGTGAGCTGATTGAGAGCGGCCGGCTGAAAGCCATCGGCGGGAAGATGCCGGAAATTCCTGAAACCACCGCAAAGGAGCCTGAGGAAAAGGCTCCCGACCTGCCCTCGGATGCCGAAAAGCTGGAAGAAATCGAGGATGATACCGATGATGCAGACGATGCCGAGGCCGAAGCGCCCGCAGAGGACGAGCTGGCAAAGGCCACCGAGATTGCCCGGCAGAACGACGGCATCACGCAGGTCCTGCTGGAACAGCAGATGGGTGTGACCGCAGAAAAGGCCATCGCCCTGCTGGATGAACTGGAAACGGCCGGCGTGATTGACTTCTACGATGGCCGCTACTACCTCGCCAAGGCAGACAGCGAGGAGGAATAATCCATGGCAAAGGCAGCAGTAACGCGCAGCATCCGAGACGACCACCAGAAGAATTTCCTCAAAATCTTCAATGGCCTGACCGGAAAACATAGCCGCTGGGAGATTTGGGAGGATTTCGTCACCCTGACCGCTATTGAGATCTCAAACAGCACGGACAAGGTAAACGCCACGGAGCGCACCAAGATGTATCAGACCATCATTTCCAAATACTCCGCCAAAGAGCGGGACGGCATGGCCGAAATGCTGGCCGAGGTGGTCATGGGCATGGAACAGAACCCCGACCAAGATTTCCTCGGCTCCTTGTACATGATGTGTGAGCTGGGCAATGACCACGCCGGGCAGTTCTTCACCCCCTACGATGTGTGCCGCTGCATGGCCGAGATCACGTTTGACCCGAAGCTGCACCCGGACATGGAGGGCTTTATCTCGGTATCTGACCCGGCCTGTGGAGCTGGCGCCACGCTGCTTGCCTTTTTGAACGTCTGCAAAAGACGGAATATCTGCTACCACAACAAAGTCCTTGTCATAGCCCAAGACATTGACTTTATCGTTGGGCTGATGTGCTACATCCAGTGCAGCTTCATGGGCTGCGCTGGATATGTAGTCATCGGTGACACACTCGTGAACCCGGCAACGGCCTACGACAGCCGCGGATTGCTGCCCGCAGGACCACAAAACCGCATCTGGTATATGCCGCTTTTCTCAACCGATGTGTGGTATATGCGCCGCCAGATAGCGCAGATGAACCTGCTGTTTGAGCCGAAAGGCGAACCTGCAAAAATCGAAAAAACCGATATTAAACCCGCAAATTTGCAAAAATCTATCAAAAATGAGCCTAAAGCCCCGGAAAATGAGCCTCTTAACGAAACCAAAACCGGGCAGCTCACGTTTTTCTAACCTGAATCAAGAAAGGAGTAACCCCTATGGCAGACATTACTTATATCCCTATCCGGCAGCTTCACCCGCACCCGGATAACCCCCGCAAGGAGCTGGGCGACCTGTCCGAGTTGGCGGCCAGCATCAAGGAAAACGGCGTGTACCAGAACCTGACGGTCATTCCCGGCCACTACCTCAGCAGCCGGGAGTACATCAGCAAGTGCGTTGACGAGGGCGGCGATGCAGCCGCCGCCGCAGCAGCATGGGCTCCCAAGGTTATGTGGGTGGGTGACGACTACACCATCATCATCGGCCATCGCCGGGCAGCGGCAGCGCAGCAGGCCGGGCTTTACGAGCTGCCCTGCGCCATCGTTGAGATGGATGAGCGGGAGCAGATGCAGACCATGATGGTGGAGAATATGCAGCGGTCAGACCTCACCGTCTACGAACAGGCTCAGGGCTTCCAGATGATGATGGACTTTGGGCAGACCGTGGAGCAGATCTCCGACAAATCCGGCTTCTCACAGTCCACCGTTCGGCGGCGTATCAAGCTGCTGGAACTGAACCACGACAGCTTCAAAAAAGCCGAAAAGCGCGGTGCAACCCTGTCTGACTTCGCCCAGCTGGACAAAATCGAGGACTTGGAAGCCAGAAACCGGGTGTTGGAGACCCTCGGCACCCAGAACTTCAACAGGGCTATGCAGGATGCGCTGGAACAGCAAAAATGGCAGCACCAAAAGGCCGAATGGATTGAGCAGCTCAAAAAATTCGCCGTGGAAGATCCGCAGGCCACCTACCAGACACACGAACACGTAAATGCGTATGGCAAATGGGGCACAAAAAAGGAAGTCATCATGCCGGAAGATGCCGACAAGGTTGCTTATGTCTATAAGGTCAGTGAAAATCAGATTGACCTGTATAAACCTCGCGATACGGATGCCGAGGATGCCAGCAACTCAGCGAGAGAAGCCGCAAGAGCCACCGAGAAGCTTGCGAGAGAACAGTTTGCCGCCGTCACAAAGCTCATGTATGAGCTGCGCTGGGACTTCGTGAAAAACCTGACTCCCGCAGAGTGCAGAAAGCACCTGCCGGAAATCTTGGCTTATTCCACCCCGGTTCTGACCGAATATCGGCACATGGAGGACGACGAAAATGTGTTGCAGCTGCTCGGCATCGGTCTGGATGAGCAGATTCGGGAAGACACGGAACTGGAAGATGCCCTGAAAATGTTCAATGCTTACGATACCGAGCCGGAGAAGATTCTACTGGCGGTTGCTTTTGATGCAACGGACAGCAGTCGTGAGGGTTATTGGAGCACGGAATGGAACGGGCCGACAGGCGCGAGCAAGTTCGTTCACCGCAAAAATGATGACCTTGACAGCACCTATGAACTGCTCGCTGCACTCGGTTACGAAATGGCCGATGATGAAAAGGCTTTGCAAGACGGCACCCACCAGCTTTTTGCGGTGTATGGTTCCGGCAGCCAGGCTGACACGCCCTGCGATAAGTGCAAAGCTGCTCACCCTGAATGCGACAAGTGCTGCAAAACTTGCGATGACCACTGCAATGCGTTCCAGCTGTGCAGAAAGGAGTATGGCGAATGACCGACCTTGTAAAGTGTGACCGCTGCGGTACGCCGTTCAGCATCCAGACCGCCGGCATCCGCGCCACATGGAGCGGCGACTACATGGTGCAGTATTTCACCTGCCCTGGCTGCCACCATCGCTACCAGATTCTGACCACGGACACCGAGCTGCGCCAGACCATCCAGAGGCATAAGGCCATCGCCGCAAAAATCAAGCTGGGCCAGACTAAGCATTTCCGGCCGGGAACGCTGAAAAAGTATCAGGCTGAAATGGAAAAGCTGGAGGCTGAGCAGAAAAAGCGGCGGGATGAACTGCTGGACAAGGGCAACGAGATTCTCGCCGCACTGGGAAAGGAGTAACCCATGGACGACTTAAAAGAATATGCAGACCGCCTCAAATTTGAAATTGTGGCTGCCGACTTTCTGAGCACCGAAGACCGGGAAATGGTCTTTGACCTCATCGAGAAAGTGCTGGGTGATACCGATGCCTGACCAGTTTTTCATCAACATTGCGCTGCTGGCCGTTGGCGTGTCCATCGGGGCGCTGCTGGGCGAAACCAGCCGCCAGCAGCACGACCGTGCTCTGTTCCGGGAGTATATCAACTTCATGGCCGAATCAGAGCAGAAAAACGAATTGCTTTTCCGTGAAGTGATTCATTTCCAGACACAGAAAGGAGCCTCCCATGAGGAAGAACAGGAATAACCGCCCGCCGGAAGTCGGCGCACGGGGGCTGCTGCGGCTGCGCTGCCCCTGCTGCGGTAAGGAGTTCGGTACATACCTCCACGTTTCGCAGATGTCCATCGGCTGCCGCTGCGGGGCCACGATCTCGCTTGAACGTGGGCTTGCCCACTATGAGTTTGAGTGTGGGTGCTGCGGGCTGCACGCCAAAGGCCAGACCAACATCGAGGATTTGGAAATCACCATCCCCTGCAAGTGCGGCAATCCCATCACGTTGCACTGGGACAAGGACAAGCGGAGGTACATCGAATGACCCTTGAGGAAGCCTGCCGCCTCATCGACCCGGCAACGGATTTGGACGCTCTGGCCGAGATTGAATATTACAACGGCTTCAAAGGCAAAGACGCTGCTGCCAAAGCCCTGCACGAGGCCAGCCAGATGGTCGTTGACTTTGTGCGCCAGATGTCATGGCATGATGCCAAGAACCCGCCAATCGCCCATGAAGAAAGCTGGGAATGCGCCGGCGAAAAGCACTGCGCCGTGATAAGCGACATCGTATGGGTGTGCTGCGAGAGCGGCCACACCATGAAAGGCTGGGTCGAAAACGGGACGTGGCACATTGAGGATGGCCACCGTGCAGAGGATGGCCACCGTGCAGAGGATGGCCACTACGGGCATGTGAAGCTGTGGGCTCCGCTGCTGGAGCCGCCGGAGGTGAAAAAATGAAAACCATCACAGTTAAGCATGAGGTTTCGCCGGGTCGTGAAAGTTGCGAATTCGGTGGAGATTTTTGGGGCAAAGAGGTGTGCAAGTACCATACGTTTCGTACTCAAACCCATGGACGAAAGGCTCCGCCGGAATACAGAAAGCCCAAATGCTTGCTGTTCGACTGCTGGCTTGAGCAGCCGTACAAGAAATGCGAGGCTTGCAAGAAAGCGTGTATGGAGGCTGAATATGACAACGGAACGACTGCATTTCATGGTTGAATCTCCGGCCAACTTTGTCAGACTGGCCTGCACAATTCTCTTTGAAAAAAGAGAAGCAATGTCCGAATGGGCTGCCACATGGCATGACGTGTTCGATTGTGCCAATGGCGAACAGCTTTTTCTCCAATTCATGGAAGAACTTTTCCCGGACGGCTGCACCATTGGAGAAAAGGAGCTAAAACAGATAACGGATAGAGCAGTCCGCTACTTGCAAACCGAAACCCGCTGCCTTGACCTGAAAGCCGGTCACGATAAGTCTCGGTTTACCTACTGGGTGTCTTTTATTCCTGAACACAAAGTCTATGGATGCGAGTTCGCCCGGCATGAGGAAACCATTATTGAAATCCTTACCGCATTCTTCGGGAAGTCGATCGCAGGTTACAGTCTGGACACTTTGAAGCACTTCATTCTCCGCTCCTTTGAAATCCGCTCTGATAATTCATCGGTACGGTCTATTGCAGAGGATGTGGACTTTATCCAACGGGCGGTATTTGCCCGGAGTTTTGGCAACGGCAGACAGGAGGTGCCTGAATGAAATGGGTTGCGCTTATCTATGCAGCGGAGTGGATTTCAGTGGGGTTGGCGGTGTCAACCGCAATCCACGTCACAGGAGATCTGAGAGCGCTTTGGTTCTTTTTGATTCCGGCATTGTCCGGCGTTAAATATCATGAGGATGATGGGGGCGGGAAAAAATGAGTTGCTTGTCCTGTGAGAACTACATACCCCTTGAACCGTCCATCCAGCGCACTGATGCCCAGGGCCAGACATATACTGTGCCCGGCCTGTGCAAAATTGGTGCAGACCACATAATTTGTGGACTTCCGGTCTACCTTCCGACAGCAAAATGTGATAAAATAATAGAGGCACCGCCGAAAGACGGTAGCTGAATTATGACGGAGGTAGGTTGTGACATTACAGGAATTGTCCAAGTACTATGACATCCAAATGACCCTCGAAAAAGACCGTGAAGCCTTGGAGAGACTGCGGCAAAGAATCACTCCCGCCTCCCCACAACTGACCGGGATGCCCCACACGCCGGGTGTTCGGGATAAAGTCGGAGATCTGGCCGTAGAGCTGGCTGACATGGACGAGCGTATCCGCTGGCTGGAAGAACTGGCAGCACAGGAAAAGCCCAAAGTCGAGGCCTACTGCAAGAGCATTGTGGATGCCCGGATGTATCTGGTTTTCAGACTGCGGTTTATCCGCTGCTACTCATGGGCCGAAGTTGCCGGAGTTCTGGGAAAAGGATATACCGAAGATGGGGTCAGCCGGATGGCGTACAACTACCTCAACAAAAACTGACCGATAAGCCCTGCGTTTGCAGGGCTTTTTATTTTTGCCCAAAAACTGAAATTCAAATCAAAAATTTCCTCAAAATCAGCTCAAAATTGAAATGAATTTAACTTTTGCCCCCTGAAAAGTTGAATTCAAAGTGGAAATCGTTGAGAATCAAAGGGGGATTGTTTCACTCGCTGTCGGACGTTGTCGGATGGTTTCGGATAGATTCCGAAGATTACCGATGGATTCAGATGACAACGGACGCTCCGAGTGATATGATTAGGATGCAAAATTCAAATCAAGCCAAGCGGTGCTCACCATTCCCGGTGGGTGCCGCTATTTTATTGCCTGAAAGGAGGATTCCGGGCCGCACGTTGCTCCTTTGCGTGCGGCATCACCGTAGCACCCCGAAAAGCCGAGGTGCTGCAGCTGGGCATTTCGCCGTGCCCAGTCACAAAGAAGGAGATTTTCCATGTATCAGAAAATCAAGGCAAAATTCAAGGCAAACCCCACCATTTTCTACGCCTGTTCCATCGTTGCATCATGGGCAGGAGTCGGCTCCCTGATGAACTTCCGCACACTGGCCATCAACAACGGCGCTGCTGCGGCTATCATCTGGGCGGTTTTCAACTCGCTGGCCTGTATCTGCTTCGGTCTGTTTGCGGAGTACATCCCGACCGTCCGGCGCATCATGCAGAGCAAGGTGATGTTCTACTTCATCGGCTTTTTGACCGTGTTCCAGACATGGACGCAGATGTCCGGCATCTATGAGATCTTCGGCGACACGCCGATCGGCACCACCGGAGGCACATTGATTGTCTACGGCACCTGCCTTGTGTTCCTGTTTATGCTTCTGAAAGAGGGCATGATTCGGAACGTCCTGTCTGATGGCTTTTCATGGGTGGTTGTTTACGGTCTGCTGGCAGTCGTTGTCATTGCCGCGCTGGTATACACCCACGGTGCATTCGTCAACATCGACCCCGGCCTGACTGCTGCCGGTATCCAGACGGGCCTCTACAAAGGCTTCCTGCTGCTGCCCGGCCCGTTCACTTATCCGTACTACTACTCGCTGTTCTCCTACAACGACAAAAATGAAGATGGCACCCAGCACGGCAACATGAAAAAGTCCTTTGTGCTGGCTGGCGTGATGTTCGGTGTCTACATGGTGCTGGCTGCGCTGCTCACATGGGTCAATTTCAGCCCACTGCTGAACACGCTCAAGGCTATCCTGATCACCATCATTGCGCTGTCCTCGCTGTCCACCTACCTCTATTCGGAGTATCTGGTGTTCGGTGAGAACATCGGCTTTCTCATTGACGTGCTCACTGTTACCTCGTGGCAGCTCGTGATCCCGCTGGGTGTCATGGGCATCTGGACGCTGATGAGCGAGCTTCGGGTGTACATCATCATCTTTGTGCTGCTGGCCTCCGTGGTCCTGCACCTCGTTTCTGACCGAAAGGAGGATGCACGATGAAAATCACGGTAAAGAAGCTGTCCGAGCTGCACAAGCCCGCCCACAACATCCGCCGGCATTCCGAGAAGCAGTTGACCGAGTACATCCGCAGCATTGAAATGTTCGGGCAGGTCAAGCCGCTGGTCGTGGCCGAGGACGGTGAGATCATCGCCGGTAACGGTCTGTATGAAGCGCTGCTCCGCATGGGCCGGGAAACCTGTGACTGCTATGTCATGGTCGGCCTGACCGATGTTCAGAAGAAAAAGCTCATGATGGCCGACAACAAGGTCTATGAGCTGGGATTCACTGATGTGGATGCCATCGAGGAACTGGTCAAGGAGCTGGACGGTGATGTGGATGTCCCGGGCTGGGATGCCGATCTGCTGGAAATGCTGAACAGCACCGAGGATGAAGCGGACGAAATGATTGGCTCCTACGGAGAATTCCCGGAGAGCGAGATTTCGTCCATCAACCGCCAGCAGAATGAGGAACACGTCCCCTATGCAGCAGCGCCTACCTATCCGGTAGCGCCGCCCGACCCACAGCCCGTGTCCACCGTCTCCGAGCCTCCGCAGCAGCCCTCCCCGGTGTTGGAGGTGTCTACACCTACCGAGCCGGAAACCGCTGTTCCTGAGGCGGCCAGCGGCGCAGAGCAGCACCGGTACATCCGCTGCCCGAAGTGTGGTGAGCTGATATGCCTGTGAAAGTAGTGGAAAGCAACCTGAACGTGTTGCAGGCTGCGAAGATCCGCATCCGAAATGTGTTCGCCAACGGCTGCAAAATCTACCTGAGCTTTTCTTCCGGCAAGGATAGCCTGTGCATGGCCAACCTCGTTTATGAAATGATTCTCTCCGGTGAGCTGGACCCCAAGCAGCTGACGGTGACGTTCATCGACGAGGAGGGGCTTTACCCCTCGATGGTCGATGCAGCATACCGCTGGCGGCGCAACTTCCTGTCGGTCGGCGCAAAATTCTTGTGGTTTTGCCTGCCGTTCAAGCAGGTGTCCGTCATTGACCACCTGTCCAGCTCCGAATCGTGGATAACGTGGGAGCCGGGCAAGGAAGATGTCTGGATGCGCAAACCGCCCGATTTTGCCATCATGTACAGTCCCTACCTCCACTATGCAGGGGAAATGAACTACCAGACGTTCTGCTCCAAGGCGTTTTCTGACGGCATCCAGCTTGTCGGTCTGCGCACGGCGGAAAGCCTGACCCGCTTCAAGTGCATTGCCAACACCAAAATGGAGCGCATCACCCGCGGCGGCAAGTTCTATCCCATCTACGACTGGAAGGACTCCGATGTGTGGCTGTACATCAAGGAGCGAAACCTTGAATTTCCTGAGATCTACATGAGGCTCTATGAGGCGGGTGTCCGAAAGAATGCCCTCCGGCTGTGCGCATTCTTCGGTGACTGCGGCACACAGGGCCTCCGTTGGATAGCTGAAACGGACAACGACCTGTGGGAGCGCATCCAGCGGCGAGAACCCAATGCCTACCTCGTTCTGCTCTACTGGGATTCTGAAATGTTCCGGCGCACCACCCGCAAGCGTGGGGAGCTGGAAGAAGAATCCGAGAAAAAGGACTATAAAGCCCTCTGCAAAGACCTTCTGTTCCTGCACCCGGAGCGCTACACCATCGCCAAGGACACCCTGTCCCACATCGAGCACTGGCGTGGCCTGTTCATCAAGACCTACGGCATCGCTGAGCAGAAGCACTACAAGACCATGTACGAGGGCCTGTTGTACGGAGACCCCAAAATGCGTATCCTGCGCATTCTCTGGACCACCATCTACAACGACCACAACGCCCGCATCAAGGAGGAGCAGAACCATGGAAAGCATTGATGTATTCGCCCCGCTGGCATCCCTCCAGTGGGTAGACCGCAACACTATTCACGCCAACGACTACAACCCCAACAAGGTCAGCGAGGAAAACCTGAAGCTGCTTATCCAGTCTATCCTGACCAACGGCTGGACACTGCCCATCGTGGTACGCCCTGACGGCACCATCATTGACGGCTTCCATCGCTGGACTGTATCGGGCCGGGAGCCGCTGCTGTCCCTGCTGGGCGGCAAAGTGCCGGTCGTAGTCGTAGACCACCACGGCGACGAGAGCGCCGACGTGTACGGCACCATAACCCACAACCGTGCCCGTGGCACCCACCTGTTGGAGCCGATGAAAGCCATTGTCAAGAAACTCATTGACGAGGGCAAGACCGTGGAGGAAATCGGCAAGCAGCTGGGCATGAAGCCCGAAGAAATCTTCCGCCTGTCCGGCTTTACCAAAGACGAGTTCCTGAACATGATGACCAAGGGCCACGACACATACTCCAAGGCTCAGGTCATCCGCAGCGTATGAAATCGTCCTTGCCAGCGCTCATGCGGGCAGGGGCTTTATCTCGAGGAAAGGAATCATCACTATGGACTACTATGATTTTGTGGCATCCGCCATTGCTGCCGTCGCCAGCCTCTATAATGCAAACGCTGAGCTGGCACATCTCCAGAAGATCGGCGTGAAAGACGTGTGCGTACTCTGGTGCGGCAGTACCCTTCAGAACAACAAGGCTTGGCTGTCCACCACCGTCCCTGACTGTATGTACTACGAGGCAACCTACGACGGCGACAAGAAGGAGCTGCGTCTGGATGCCTATAGGAAGATTCAAAGCGTGAGCATTCCCTGCTGAAAGGAGCACGACACCATGAACACCGTAACCGTATACGCCTGTCCCAGCGTCCCTATGGACAGCATCGAGTGTACCATCGAGTATGACCCTGCTGTGGTCGAAGCCTTTCTGCATCCGCCCAACAGCGGACAGGAGCGGGCCGACGATGGCTCGTTCGGTGACGAAAAGGTACTGTGACGGGGGTGCCCCACACTGAGCGGGCTCGACGACCCCGAAACCAAGCTAGTTAGTGAGGGAAAAATCAGTCATTTCGTTACGGTTTGTATAATGACTTCGCTGTGATTTTCCAAAGAGTTTTACAAAAAAGGAGGTGGTTTCTGAATGCCGACAAAAGAAAGAGTTGCTGACATGACTGTGACCACCACCCAACTGGCCGCCGTGCTGGGCATCACGAACCGCAGGGTGCAGCAGCTCACACAGGATGGGGTGCTCACCACCGTCAGTCGAGGAAAATTTGTCCTTGGTGACGCAGTGCAGGCCTACAATGCCAGCACTGCCCGTGGCGGGCTGACCAAAGAGGAAGCGGCAGAGGCCAAAAAGCTGGACCACATCAAGCAGAAAGCAGAAGCTACGCTCAAAGCCAGCAAAGCGAAAATCGCTCAAGCTGAGGCAAAAGAGCTGTCCGGGCAGATGCACCGCAGTGAGGATGTGGCCGCTATGACCTCTGAGCTTATCTACACCGTCCGGGGTGCGCTGATGGCGCTGCCCAGCCGTGTTGCCATCAATGCGGCTGCTCTGTCTGACCCGGCAGAGGTGGCAGAGTATATGCGTGGCGAGGTGAATCAGATAGCCGAGGAAATCGCCATGTTCCGTTACGACCCGGCAAAGTATGAGGCCCGTGTCCGTGAACGCAAGGCGTGGGCTGAAAAGCTGGCTGGTGACGACGATGAGTGAGAATGCAGCGGTTGACCGTCTGAATGCTCTGGTGTCAAAGCTGGTGGCAGCTATCCGGCCCCCGCCCAATGTGTCCGTGAGCGAGTGGGCCACACAAAACCGCGTCCTGTCCCCGGAAGCGTCTGCCGAGCAGGGCCGCTGGCGTAACAGCCGCACGCCCTATCTGGTGGAGATCATGGACGCATTCTCCGACCCGCGCATCCATCATATCGTTGTCGTTGCGTCCTCACAGGTCGGCAAGTCGGAGTTTGAAAACAATGTCATAGGCCGCACCATTGACGTTGACCCCGGCAGTATTCTTTTCATCCATCCCCAAATGACGGATGCCAAGGAGTACAGCAAGCTCCGTATCGCCCCCATGATACGAGACTGCCCTACACTGCGGGCCAAGGTCGCGGAGAAAAAGAGCCGGGACAGCGGCAACACGATTTTGCAGAAAAGTTATCCCGGCGGCATCCTGACCATGTGCGGATCTACCGAGGCGCACGCTCTGGCATCAAAGCCCATCCGCTATGTGCTGGGTGACGAGCGTGACCGCTGGGCAGTGAGTGCCGGCACAGAGGGCGACCCTTGGGAACTGGCAATGGCCCGGCAGACCACTTTCTACAACGCAAAGGCTGTGGAAGTCAGCACACCCACCATCAAGGGACACAGTGCCATTGCCAAGTCCTATGTCAAGGGCACGATGGAGCGCTGGGTATCCCAGTGCCCGCACTGCAAGGGATTCCATGAACTGCGTTGGGAAGATATTCGGTACGAGTATGACACCATCGAAACCCACGGAGAGAAAACCTACAAGGTCAAGGACGTGTGGTATCTCTGCCCGGAGTGCGCCTGCATTTCGGACGAAGTGACCATGAAGCGGGCACCAGCTCACTGGCAAGCGGAAAATCCCGCCGCCTATGAGAACGGTATCCGCAGCTTTTGGCTGAACAGCTTTGTTTCGCAGTGGGCAGCATGGAAAGATACCGTGCTGAAATACCTGAATGCCCTGGGCGATACCAAGAAGATGCAGGTTGTCTACAACACCCGTCTGGGGCTGCTGTGGGAAGATCGCGGCGATGTGCAGGACGAGGACACCATGCTTGGCCGCAGGGAGGAATACCCTGCGGAACTGCCGGATGGTGTGCTGGTGCTGACCGCTGGCGTTGATACGCAGGACGACCGCATGGAGTACGAGATCGTGGGCTTCGGCCACTTCGGGGAAACATGGGGCATCGAAAAAGGCATCATCTCTGGCCGCCCGGACAGTGACGAGGTCTGGCAGCAACTGGACGAGCTGGTTTTCGACCGCAAGCTGAAATTCGCTGACGGCCTAGAGCTGCCCGTTTCCATCAAATTTGTAGACGAGGGCGGCCATTTCACCCAAGAGGTGCGCCAGCGCTGCCATGACCGCATCGGCAAAAAGGTTTTCTGCATCAAGGGCTTTCCCGGCTCCGACCGGCCGTTCACAGGCCCGCCAAAGCAGGTGAAAATCACGGTGCAGAACCGCTACATCGGGATGTGCTGGCAGTACCAGTTGGGCGTTGACGCTGGCAAGCAAATCATCATGGACGATTTGAAAGTGCAGGAGCCGGGCCCTCGGTACTGCCACTTCCCACGCCGGGACGATTACGGCCTCGGCTACTTCAACGGCCTCTTGTCAGAGCATTTGATATACAAAGAGGGCCACCGCAACCCGTGGCAATGGGATAAAATCTCCGGCCATGAGCGAAACGAACCTCTTGACTGCCGAAACTATGCCATAGCGGCCTACAAGGTGCTGCCGAAAGACCTTGATGCCATCGACCGGGCGCTGAAAAGGCTGCGCGGCAAGGCACCAGAGGCACCGGCAGCCCCGGTGATAAATATTCAACAACCCGTCTCCCGTCCCCAGCCGTCCCCCGGCCGGAGGCGGGAGAACTTTTTAGACGACTGGTGAGGTGTGAGTTATGGATACCGTGACCATCAAAAAGCGGCTGGAGTTCCACACGAAGCGGCTTGATAACCTGTATGTGGCCTACAACAAGCTGCTTTCCGGTGGCGTGAAAAGCTACCGTCTGGACGACCGGGAACTCACACGTCTTGACCTCGGCAAGCTCAGCGATGAGATCAAAGATGCCGAGGAAAAGGTCGATGAACTGACCGCGCTGCTGAACGGCCAGAGTGCCCGCAAGGCATTCTCCGTTATCCCGCGCGATTGGTGATCCTTTAGGGTGACGGCCCGAAAGGGCCTTTGCCGCGGGCTGGCTGCTTTTTACTCCTTTCCCCAGCCAGCCCGCTTAGTTTGAAAATTACGGAGGCGATTACTCTTGAGTGTCAGATACCGCGTCACCGCTGCACCGCAGGCCAGCGGCTACAGCGAGGCGGGCGCATCCTACAAACGGCGTGCGCTGCGGGCTTTCTTCCCCAACAGCAACTCTCCGAGCAGCGATATTCACGACAACGCAGATATTCTGCGGCAGCGGAGCAGAATGCTCTACATGAGCGCACCTGTTGCGACCAGTGCCATCAACACGAATCGAACGAAGATCGTTGGCACCGGGCTGACCTTGAAAGCGACCGTTGACCGAAACGTACTGGGGCTATCCCCGGAAAAAGCCAAAGAGTGGCAGAGTAAAACCGAGGCAGAGTTCCGGCTTTGGGCCGAAAACCGCCGCAGTTGTGATGCCATGGGGCTGAACGATTTCTACGGCTTGCAGCAGTTGGCCCTGAAAAGCTGGCTTATGAGTGGTGATGTGTTCGCCGTGGTGAAAATTCGTGACCCGGACAAGCTGCACCCCTACGGGCTGCGGCTGCATCTGGTGGAGGCTGACCGTGTGTCCACCCCGGATAAGCTCGGCGGTATGCTGGATGGCCTGGGCTATACCGAGGGCACAAACCCCAACACCGGGAACAAAATCTATGATGGTGTGGAAGTGGACAGCAGCGGCATGATCGTGGCCTACCACGTCCGCAACACATATCCGCATGAGTGGCGGAATGACATCACCAAATGGCAGCGAGTGGAGGCGGTCGGTGCGACAACTGGGCTGCCCCAGATCCTGCACATTATGGAGTCCGAGCGTCCGGACCAGTACCGTGGTGTCCCGCTCATTGCACCCATCATCGAACCGCTGCTCCAGCTTCGCAGATATACGGAGTCGGAACTGCTGGCAGCTCTGGTGCAGAGCTTCTTCACGGCATGGATTGTCACCGATACCCCGAAGAACGCTATCCCGTTTGACGAAACCGGCAGCGGAGATCTCGGCGGTGTTCCTGTGGACAACCCAAAGGCTAACAACGCCAGCCACAGCCCGAACGAGTATGAGATGGGGCCGGGTACGGTTGCGCACCTCGGCAAGGGCGAGGACATCAAGTTCGGAAACCCCAATATTCCCACCGCAGGGTTTGATACGTTCGTCAAAACGCTGTGCAAACTCATGGGTGGTGCCATTGAAATGCCGTATGAGCTGTTGCTGAAAGAGTTCAACGCCAGCTACTCGGCCAGCCGTGCCTCTCTTTTGGAGGCATGGGAAGGTATCAAGATGCGGCGTGCATGGCTGGTAGGCAGCTTCTGCCAGCCTGTATATGAAATTTGGCTTTCTGAGGCTGTGGCCCGTGGACGAGTAATCGCCCCGGGCTTTTTTGATGACCCTCTGGTGCGTGCTGCATGGTGCGGCGCACGGTGGATTGGGCCTGTGCAGGGCACCCTTGACCCGAAGAAAGAGGTCGAGGCCGCCGTGCTCCAGACCCATCACGGCTTCCGCACCCATGAGCAGGTCACGCGCGAGCTGGGCGGCGGCGACTGGGAGGACAATGTCGCAGAGCTGGCCCACGAAAATGAGCAGCTCAAAGCTGCGGGCAGCGAGGGCGTAATCGAAACCACAGAAAGTGTCACTACACAGGGAGGTAAAGAAAATGCCGAAAGCACCGAGTAGCACCCCGATGGTGAGCATCCAGCGGCCCTGCTATGCAATGGCCAGCACTGACGGCCAGAGCGCTGACATCACCATGTACGGCCAGATCGTGGACACGCAGCCCACGGATTGGTGGACGGGCGAACCGGTTCCGGGCCAGTACATCATCGAGAGCGAGTTCCTGTCCGACTTGCAGCAGGTCGAGCATTGCACGGAGATCACCATCCGCATGGACAGTGTAGGCGGTGATGCCGGCGTGTCTATCCTGATTCACAACCGGCTGCGTGAGCTGGCCGCCAAGGGCACAAAGCTGACCTGTATTGTGGACGGCGTGGCCATGTCGGGCGGCAGCCTTATCATGTGTGCCTGTGATACCGTCAAAGCAAATCCGTCCAGCCTCGTCATGATTCACAAGTGCTGGTCGCTTATCTGGGGCAATTACAATGCCGACGAGCTGCGCAAAGCGGCGGATGCCAACGACGCATGGGATAAGAGTCAGGTTTCCATCTACAAGCGGAAAACCGGCCTTTCCGAGACTGTGCTGTTGCACATGATGTCTGACACCACCTACATGACCGGCAAAGAGGCCGTGGAGAAGGGCTTTGCAAATGAGCTTCTGGATGATGCCGAGCCGGTGGAAATCTCAGCAAGCGCCGACCGGCAGACCATCTACGCCAAGGGCCACGCCCTGCACCTGAGACCGGGCACAAAGCTGCCCGGCAATATTCCTATGGCTAAAGCGGCTGCACCTGCGACCGCTACTGCAAATACACCGGCGGCACCCGCCGCCCAGTCCAACGAAGGAGGACATACCACTATGGCAACTACCATCGAGGAGCTTCGCAAGGAAAACCCGGAGCTGTGCCGCCAGCTTGAGCAGAGCGCTTCTGAACAGGCATCCCAGAACGAGCGCACCCGCCTGTCTGAAATTGACG
Source organism: Faecalibacterium tardum (assembly GCF_040096515.1). Lineage (NCBI taxonomy): Bacteria > Bacillati > Bacillota > Clostridia > Eubacteriales > Oscillospiraceae > Faecalibacterium > Faecalibacterium tardum. The sequence continues at coordinate 317,523 of NZ_JBBMEO010000001.1, forward strand.
AGGTGGCCAACCTGTTCGACCCGACTATGGTTCAGGAGGCCAAGTACGGCAAGACCGCTTGCGATGCCCGCGAGCTGGCTTTCCGCGCTGCCAAGGCCGCAGCTGCGCAGGGCCACGAGTTCCTGAAGAATCTGGCGGCCGACAATCAGGCATCCGGTGCCCAGGGCGTGGAGGCCGTGCCGGGCGCATCCGCAACCGGCGACCCGGAGTCCCTGCCCGATGCAACGGGCAATGCACCCAAGACCCCGGCTGAACGCATGGCTGCGGCTGATGCTGCCGTCGCTGCGCTGCTTGACGGGGACGAGAAAAAGTAAGGAGGAACACTACAATGACTGAGCTGAACAAAAGACTGGGCAGCATGGATTATGACGGCCTGATTGCCGACATCTATCCTAAGCTGGTGGTCAGCGGCGGCACCATCCGTAAGCTGGCCGAGGCTGCCACCATCAAGCGTGGCACCATTCTGGCAAAGTCCAGCGGCACTTCCGGCGATGGCAAACTGGTGGTACTGGGCACCGCGGCCACTGGCGACGAGGTGCTGACTGCCAACTGCATCCTGTGTGATGACGTTGAGGTCGGCACGTCCGATGATGTGACCGTCCCTGTGTACCTGACGGGCTGCTTCAACACCAACAAGTGCATTGTGGCCGACAGCTACACCATGACCGAGGCTGACAAGGATGCCCTGCGCGAGGGCGGCATCTTTTTCAAGGCCGCTGCACCGGCACTGTAAGGAGGATATATCATGCCTGCTGAACTGAATTTTTTCGATACCTACACCCTGATGGCCGTCTATAAGAGGGTCGTCCCCAAGAAGACTTTCTTCCGTGACCGCTATTTCCCGACCAGCGACGAGGACATCTTTGCGTCCAACAAGGTTCTGACCGAGTACATGGACGGCGACCAGAAGATGGCAGCCTTTGTTGCGCCTCGTGTCGGCGCAATTCCGATGGAGCGCATGGGCTACGAGATCCATGAGCTTGAACCTGCATTCATCGGCATGAGCCGTGAGCTGTCCACCGACGACCTGACGAAGCGTGGCTTCGGTGAGGCTATCTATGCCAACAGCACCCCGGCGCAGCGTGCGGCCAAGCTGACCCAGAAAGACCTGGCAGATATGGATGCCCGCATCGTTCGCCGTGAGGAGTGGATGTGTGCCCAGACTATGCTGGATAACGGCTGCACCATGCAGGAAATGATCGACAACCAGACCAAGGGCGATACGAAGGTTGTGAAGTTCTACAACCCCGGCCACGAGAACGACCATATCTATGTCCCTGCTGCAAAGTGGAACGAGGAAGGCGGCAAATTCTTTGAGGATGTTGCTGCCATGTGTGATATGCTGTCCAGCCGTGGTCTGGCTTCCGCAGACCTGCTGCTGGGTGCCGATACCTACAATGCCGTTCTGGACCTCGAAAAGGTGCAGCGCCTGCTGGACAAGAACTCTGGCATCATTGTGGGCCAGATTGAGGAGCAGCTCAGCCCGTATCATGGTGTGGTCTATGGTGGCACCCTGAACTTCAAGGGGCACAAGCTGAACCTGATCTCCGTTGACGAGACCTATGTTGACGATGAGGGCAAGGTGCGGCCTCAGTTCCCCAAGACCGATGCCTTGGTCACCGCTCCCGGCTGCGGCCACCTGATGTATGGTGCCATCACCCAGATCAACTACGGTGATACCAAGCATACCACCATCGCAAGTCGCCGTGTTCCGAAGTTCAGCCTCAATCAGGAGAACGACCTGCGCAAGACCATTCTCAAGGCCCGCCCGCTGGCTGCACCCCACAACTACTGCCCGTGGATCCGCGTCAAGAACGTGGTCGGCTAAGTCTGGCCAGAAAGGAAGTATACCGATGCTTGTTGAGATTCTTTGCGGCGGCTATGGCTGCCGCACCAAGACGGGCATTCACACCGTCATGCGTGGTGAACAGTGCGAGGTCAGCGAAAGCGAAGCACGCCGCCTTATCGGGCTGGGCGTGGCAAAATCCCCGTACATCACCGACAGAGGCACGGCGAGCACCCTTGCGGCGGCTCCGGCGACTGCGGAAGGTAACGACACCCCCACAGCCGAAACCCAGCAGGGCGGCTCTGGGACGGCCCACCTTGACCCCAACCAGTTGCAGGACATGACTGTTGCTGAGCTGAAGAAGCTGGCGGCGGATATGGGCATCGAAACCAAGCAGCTCAAGACCAAGGATGAACTCGTCGAGGCTATCTGCGCCGAGGACGTTGTTCCCGGTGACGAGAGCACCGAGACCCCGGAGCTGTCTGCTGCGATGCCCACCGCATGAGCAGCTTCAAGGACGCTGTGCAGGAAGACCTGAACAGCGTCTTTCTGAATCTGGACGAGTTTGCAGAAACGCACACGGTCTACTATGACGGTGAGGAGTATTCGGATATTCCCATTGTCATGACCGGCCTCTCCGAAAAGGAGCGGGTGCGTCAGAGCATCAGTGACCATGCGGAGGGCATATACCGGGTAAGCCGGGTGTTGCATTGCGATATTGCAGCCATCGGCGGGAAGCAGCCGGAGCAGGGCTGCAAACTGGGCATTGACGAAAACGGATTTGTCCGCAGCTACTATGTGGCATCCTCTGTCTGCGAAATGGGGATGCTGCGGGTGGAATTGGAGGCGATTGACGAATGAGTGATGTGACAACAGACACCATGATGCACAGCGTGGCCGCTGGCATTGCTGTTGACATTGCAGAGGAGGGATTTGACCGCGTGTCAGCCATCCTTTCCGGGATTCCCGGTGGCGCCAATCGTGCCGTTGGCTCTGCGCTTGCCCGTGCCGCTGCTGCCGGAAAGACGGTAGCAAAGCGGGCGGTCACGCAGGAGTACGCCATCAGCAGCAGCGAATTCACCAACCGCACCAAGAACGTCAACAACATTCAGCGGGCCAGCAGCGGCGAGGTTTCTATCAACTTCGGCTACCGTGGCAGCGTCATCCCCCTTAGAGTTTTCGACACCAAGGTAGACCGCAGCGGCCGCGTTGTTACCCGTGTGAAGAAATCCAGTGCCCGACAGGCGCTGGACCACGCTTTCGAGGCGAAAATGGGTTCTCATTATGGTATCTACGAGAGGCAGGGCGAAAAAAGATTCCCGGTTAAGGAGCTTTTCGGCCCGGCTACCCCGCAGATGATGTATTCCAATGAGGTTGTCATGGACTCCATCGAGGCGAAAATGGCCTCCACATATGAGGAACGCATTGAGCATGAAATCACGCGAGTTTTGAACGGATGGGGTGTGTGATATGACCAGTGTGGTTTTGCTTGAACAGCTGAAAGCATTCACCGAGGAAATCATGGCCGACATGATTCTCCCGGTGGCTATGCAGCAGGGCGACACCGAGCAAGCCTACCGTGCCCCGGAAGTCTACCTGATGCGGCTGCCTGACAGCAGGGCGGCCAAGAAAAAGGCCCCCTACATCATCCACCGGGTCATTCCGCTGGAAACGGAACAGCAGCCCGGCAGCGAGGAGCGCACGGTCGTTTCCGTGCGCTCTATTTTCTGCTGCTACAACCCGGACGAGCAGGAGGGCGACCTTGCACTCCTGAACATGATGGAGCGTTTCCGGGTAGAGCTGCTGAAAGTCCGCAAGGTGGGCGCTGTCGGAGCGGATGGAAAGCCCCGGTATCAGTTCACTCTCGATATTTCTCCCGACCACAAGTTGGAAAGCATTCCTTATGACGAGGAATCGAAGCCCTACTATGCCGGAGAAATGATCACCTACTGGAAGCTGCCGACCGTGCAGCAAACGGAGGACATTGAATTATGGCGGTGAAAAAGACCACGGCGGAACAGCCCGCCGAAAACACCGTGAGCGCCGAGCCTGCACAGAGCAAGCCCAGCGTTTCTATTTACGTCGGCCCGTCCATTCTGGGCTACATCCAGAAAAACACGATTTACCCCTGCGCCGCTGCGGAGGCTGTAGAGCGTGATGATGTGAAGATTGCCACCGAGAAATATCCCGGTGTGGCCGACTTCATCATCAATGTGGACGAGCTGCACACCACGCCTGAAAAGGTAAAAGCACGCGGCGAGGCCGTCCTTGCATTTGCACGGATGCTCGCCAAATCCAAGTAAGGAGGAATACATACTATGGCAGATCATGGTATCAATGTCAGCCGCGCCGACACCGCCGTGGCGACACCGAACACCGCAACCTGCGGCATTCCCTTTGTCATTGGCACCGCACCGCTGTCCAAGGCGACCGGTACCCCTGCGACCGCTGGCCTCCCGGTGCTCTGCACCAGCTATGATGAAGCAAAGGAGCAGCTGGGCTATGACGACGACTGGGCCAAGTACACCGTCTGCGAGGTGATGCACTATCACTTCAAGCTGTGCGCCTGCCAGCCGGTCATTTTCCTGCCCGTTGGCGAGACTGCCGAGGCTGCCGATGTGGCCGCCGCCGTTGAGCAGATCGAGCTGTGCCTGACCATGTTCGGCATCGTGCCCGACCTGATTATGGCTCCCGGCTTCTCCCAGGATGCAACCGTTGCAGCGGTTATGGACGCAAAGGCTGGCTCTATCAACGGTATGTTTACCGGCAAGGCTCTGGTGGACATTTCCGCAAAGACCTATACCGCTGCGGTGCAGGCGAAGAACAGCGGCACCTACACCGAAAAAACCATCCTGTGCTGGCCCAACGGCACCCTCGGTGATCTGCGTTTCCACGGCTCCACCGTCGAGGCGGGCTGCCTTGCAGAAACCGATACCGGCAACGAGGGCATTCCCTATGAAAGCCCCTCCAACAAGACCGTTCACATCGACGGCCTGTGCGATGACGACGGCAACACCATCAACCTGACCTATAATCAGGCCCTTGTCGTTGATGCCGCGGGCATCTGCACCTTCCTGAACTTTATGGGCGGCTGGACCGCTTGGGGCAACCATACTGCGTGCTACCCCAAGTCCACGGATGTGAAGGACTACTTCATCCCGCTCAGCCGTATGTTCGACTACGTCACCAACACACTCATCAAGACGTTCTGGAGCAAGCTCGACAAGCCGATGAACCGTCGCCTCATCGACACCATTCTGGATAGCGCCAACATCTGGCTGAACGGTCTGGTTGGCGCAGGTTATCTGCTGGGTGCCAGTGTGGAAATGCTGGAAAGCGAGAACCCGCTGACCAGCCTGATGGCGGGCAAAATCAAGCTGCACGTCTACATGACCCCGCCCTCTCCGGCGCAGGAGATTGACTTTGTGCTGGAATACGACGCTGATTATGTGACCAGCGCACTCCAGTCCTAAAGAGGAGGTACTACAATGGCAATCGATCAGAGCGTTATCAACTTCGCGGTCTATGAGGACAGCGTGGAATATCTGGGTATGTCGAAAGCTACCCTGCCGGATGTTACCTTTCTGACGCAGAGCATTTCGGGTGCTGGTGTCGGCGGTAACGTCGAAGCGGTCATTCTGGGCCATTTGGAGGCTATGACCCTCGGTCTGGAATTCCGCACCACCACGCCGCAGTCCGTCCGGCTGTCGGAGCTGCGCCGCCACAGCATTGACCTGCGTGTGGCAAACCAGTATGAGGATCCTGTTTCGGGCGTGGTTGAGGCACGGAAGGAAAAGCACATTTTCGTGGTCGTGCCCAAATCGACCAAGGGCGGCACCATTGCCCCCGCAACGCCCACTTCTGGCTCTGGTGAGTACGCCGTCCGTTACTGGGCAACGTACATCAACGGCAAGAAGGTGCGTGAGCTGGACCCCCTCAACTTCATCTGCTACATCAACGGTGTGGATTATCTGGCCGGTGTCCGTGCGGCCCTGGGCAAGTAATCTGCATATGCCGTTCCGCCGGAGCTGCATTTTGCAGCCCCGGCCTATTTTTTGAGCGTGAAAGGAGCTATCCAGCATGAACGCCGTCATTGACCCGAAAGAATTTGATGCAGCTCAGGCTGCCGCCGCAAAGGCTGCTGCCGCTGCTGACCCGTACACCTACACCCACAAGCTCCAGAAGCCCCTTGACTATGAGGGCAAGCACTACGAATCCCTCACGTTCGACTGGGGCAAGCTGACCGGCAATGACTCCCTCGCCATTGAGGCCGAGCTTACGGCTCTGAATCAGCCTGTGATCATCCCCTCGATGAGTGCGGGCTACCTCATCCGCATGGCCTGCCGGGCGTGTACCGAGCCTATCGGTGTTGATGTCATCGGTGCTATGAGCATCCGGGACTACAACACCATCCGCACCAAAGCGAGAAATTTTTTGCTGAGGTCGGACTTGTAACTGGTGATGGCGGCGTGTGGCTGCGGCGACAGGTGCTCGCAATGGCACAGGTCAACTGTACGCCCGCGCCCTACTGGCTGGAAATGCCCCTGTATCAATTCCGGCAATGGATCCGTAGCAGCAATGACCTCATTGCCGAGCGCCAGAGAGCGAGAAAGGACGGTAAGTAGTGGCTCGTAAAGAGTGGGAGCTGCTGTTCAACCTGTCCGCTAAACAGAACAGCAGCTTTTCCAGTACATTCAAGGCTGCGCAGTCTGCCCTTGTGGAAACGCAGGGGAAGATTCAGCAGCTGAACAAAGTACAATCCGACATTTCGGCGTACCAGAAGCAGCAACAGGCCGTTGACGCAACCCGTCAGCGGCTTTCTGTTTTGCAGCAGCAGTACGACAACATCCAGAAAGAAATTCAGGAAACCGAGGGTTATTCCTCTGCGCTGGAAAACAAGCTGCTATCCAAACAGGCGCAGATCGACAAGACCACGGCCTCCCTGAACACCTATGAGCAGCGTTTGGCTGCCACCGGGAATGCTCTGCACGAAGCTGGCGTGGATACCACGCAACTGACGGCGGAAAGCGTCCGGCTGGAAACTGAGGTCGATAAGCTCAAGGATAAGCAGGTTGACCTCAAGAAAACGATGGACGAGGCCGGCGAGGGCGCAAAGGGATTCGGTGAAAAATCGGTCGAGGCGCTTGAGACGGTCGAAGCCACGCTGGCCGCGGTCGGCATTTCAAAGGCCCTTGGAGAAATCCGGGATGCCTACATGGACTGCATCAACACCGCAGGTGATTTTGAAGCATCCATGAGCAATGTCGAGGCCCTCTCCGGCGCTACCGGTGAGGAGCTGACGGCCCTGTCCGACAAGGCCAAGGAAATGGGCGCGACCACCAAATTCACCGCTGGTGAATCGGCTGACGCTCTGTCCTACATGGCTTTGGCAGGCTGGGACACCCAGTCCATGTTGGACGGCATCAGCCCGGTGCTGAATCTGGCTGCTGCTGCCAACATGGATCTGGCGCAGGCATCCGATATTGTCACCGACTACCTGACTGCTTTTGGCCTGAAAGCCTCCGACACCACACACTTTGTGGACGTGATGGCCTACGCCATGGCCAACTCCAACACGGATGTCATCCAGTTGGGTGAGGCTTACAAGGCGTGTGCAGCTACCGCTACGTCCCTCGGCTACTCGGTCGAGGAAACCACCGCTGTGTTGGCTACCATGGCCAACGCCGGTGTCAAGGGTGGCGAGGCTGGCACAGCCCTGAACGCCATCTTTACCCGCCTTGCCACCAACACGAAAGAGTGCGGGGACACCCTTGCAGAATACGGTGTGCAGATCTATGACGCACACGGCAATATGCAGAGCCTGTCCAGCATCCTCACAGGCATGGCCGGTATCTGGGACACCCTGACCGACCAAGAGCAGGCCAACCTCGCAAAGGTCATTGCCGGCACGAACCAGTATTCCAAACTGCAAACCATCATGGCCGGGTGCAGCGAAGCCGCAGCCGAGGGCGGGCAGTCTTTTGCGGACTACACCGCAGCTCTGAACGACTGCGCCGGGTCTGCCGATAAAATGGCGGGCACCATGCTCGACAACATGAATGGCAGACTGACGCTGATGCAGTCCGCAGCAGACGGCCTAAAAATCGCCATCGGCGAGGATTTGACCCCGGTGATGTCGGATTTGTACGATGTCGGCGCGGAAGTCCTGGGCTGGATGCAGGGATTTGTAGAAGAAAATCCCGGCGTAGTCAATGGCGTTGCAGCCGGCACGGTTACTCTGGGCGGCTTCCTCGCGGTGCTGACTGCGGTCACGACCGCCATCAAGGTGGGCAGTACCGCAATGGGGCTGTTTACTGCCACGCTTGGCCCGGCTGCCCCGGTGCTGGTCGGAGTTGCCCTGGCGGGCACGGCGCTGGCCACGGTCGTTGCCGGTCTGTCTGGTGCGGCCGATGCGACGGTGCCCTCTGTAAAGGAACTGACCAGCGCCGCTCGTGACATGGGCGACAGTATGGAAGAAGCAAGCGCAAGCTACGATTCCACCCTGTCCAACATGGCAGCGACCGCCAGCGTTGCGGACCAGTACATCAGCAAGTTGGAGGCCATCGAGGCCGCCACAAATGGGAACACGGACGGAAATGCCGAATACCACGACACGCTGGCCCGGCTGTCTGTTCTGGTTCCCAGCCTTGCGGATGATATTGACCTTGAGACCAATTCCATCAAGGGCGGCACCGCTGCGCTGCGCCAGCATACGGATGCCTATGTAGCAGATGCCAAGGCTCAGGCCCGGCAGGAATACCTGAACACCCTCTATGACCAGTACAACAATGTGCTGGTTGAGAGCGCTGAGAACGAAACCAAGCTGGCGACTGCGCAGGCAAAGGTTGAAAAATCCAATGCCGGCATGTCTGCTGCCTACGATAAGCTGCTGACCACCCTCGGCCTGACGGATGAGCAGTTCAAGCTCACCTACGGCACGGTAGAAGATCTGCCGTGGCGCACCATGAGCGAGGATGTGCAGCAACTGCGCACTGAGTACATGGGGTACTCGGATGACCTTGTCACTGCCCGGCGGGAGGTCGAGAACTACACCGCCGCCGTAGAGCAGGATCAGGAGGCTATCAATGCCGCCGAGGCCGAGTATCAGGAGGCCAGCGCCGCAGTCGATGCCTTGAATGCTTCGCAACAGTCCGCCGCCGACAGCGCAGACGATGTTGCAGCGCAGCAGCAGAACGTGGCGAATGCCATCTCTGATGCAGAGCTTCGAATTCAGGACATCATTGCAGCCTACAAGGATGCCTATGATGAAGCCTACGGCAGCATCAGCGGCCAGTATGCGTTGTGGGATTCTGCGGAAAAGGTCGTTTCGACCTCCGCTACATCCATCAACAATGCACTGCAAAGCCAGATCACCTACTGGGACAACTACAACCAGAACCTCGAAAAGCTGAACGAACGGGCGGCTGACATCGACGGTCTGAGTGAAGTTATCGCCAGTTTTGCGGATGGCAGCAAGGAATCCGTCAATGCGATTGCCGGTATGGCCTCGGCCTCGGATGCTGATCTCGCCAAAATGGTTGAGAACTATGCTGCACTGAAAGAAGCGCAGGATACCACCAGCGAATCTATCGCCGACCTCAAGACCGGCATGAGCAATTCTATGGACGAAATCGCCAAGACCGTAGCCGATACCGTATCGGAAATGGACATGAGCGACGAGGCCACGAAAAGCGCCAAGGAGACGATTCAGGGCTTCATCGATGGCGCATCCAGCATGATGCCCCGTGTGCAGGAAGCCTATGCCAAAATCGCCTCGGCGGCCTCTACTGCGCTGGCAGGCTCCAACGAGCGCTACAATGTCAACCACGGAATCCCCGGATATGCTGTTGGTACGGAAGATGCGGCTCCCGGCTTTGCCCTCGTTGGTGAGCATGGCCCGGAGCTGGTCTACTTCAACGGCGGGGAATCTGTTCTGACGGCCTCGGAAACCAGACGGGAGATGGAGAGCGCAAGCGTTACCCCCATGAGCGCTGAGCTGCCAGAGAGCAACGGCTCCTCCTCAGCACGCAGCACGGTTCCTATATCGCTCTCGCCGGTTTACCATATCTCAGGTATATCTGATACTGCCGAGCTGCAAAACGTCCTGAATGCCCAGAATGACAGCCTGAGAGAACTTGTCCTCGAAATCGTGAAAGATGCAGAGGACGATGATTTCAGAGGGAGGTATGCATGAGTAAAACCTATACGACTGTGCAAGGCGACCGCTGGGACAGCGTGGCCTATAAGCAGCTCGGCAGTTGCGCCTATGCTCCCAACCTGATGGCTGCTAATCCGCAGCACTTGGGCTATTTTGTGTTCCCGGCCGGAATCGTTCTGACGCTCCCGGATACCGAGACACAAACCAGCTCTACCTTGCCCCCGTGGAAGAAGGTGGTCACATGAGCGACGAAAATACCGCCCGCCATGCCGAGTGTACTGTGGAGTTTGACGGCGTGGACATCACCAGCAGCATCAAGCCCTACCTGCTGTCGCTGACATTTACCGATAATGAGGAAGATGCCAGTGACGACCTGCAGATCAAACTCCAAGACCGGGAGGGCGTTTGGATGACCGACTGGCTCCAGAAGATGCTGGACGGCGATGTGTCGGCCGCATCTTCTGATGGCTACAAGGTTGGTGACGTGGTGCAGTTCCTTGGCGGTCCACACTACAAGGCATCTACCGACAAAAAGGCAAACGGAACACCAAAGGCTGGCCCGGCCAAGATCACCATCATCAAGCAGGGCGCGCTGCACCCGTACCATGTTATTCACACGGACGGAACGTCCCGGGTCTATGGCTGGGTCGATGCCAGCGAGATCTCCGGTAAATCTGGCGGCAGTTCTTCCGGCAGCAGTGAAGGTGGCCTGAAAATCCGGGCTACCATCACGGCCTGTAACTGGCACTCTGACGGAAAGGATGAGGCGCTGGACTGCGGGGAGTTTGAGCTGGATAGCATAAACGCATCCGGCCCGCCCGACATTATCACCATAAAGGCCACGGGGCTGCCCTATACCAGCCAGATCCGGCAGACCAAGCAGAGCAAGGGCTGGGAAAAGTACAAGTTATCCGGCATCGCCAATGAAATGGCGAAGAAGAACGGTATGAAGTCCCAGTTCCTTGCGAAAAAGGATCCTGAGTATAAGCGTGTGGAGCAGTACCGCTGCTCTGACATCGACTTCCTGTCGCAGTTGTGCCATGATGCCGGCTTGTCGCTGAAATGCACAGACGGCAAACTCGTTATCTTCGACCAGAAAGAATACGAGGGAAAAGATTCTGCATGGACTGTCACCAAAGACGACAAAAGCTATATCAAGTGGAGCCACACGCTCGGCCAGGCCGGAACGCAGTATGCGTCCTGCCGGGTGTCCTATGTTGGGCCGAACGGCAAGCCCATTGAGGGTATCGCCTACGTCAAGGACTACGATGCCAAGAGCAAAACCAACCAGCAGCTGGAAGTTTATGCCCCGGTCACGAGCAAGACCGAGGCCAAAGAACTGGCTGCCAAAAAGCTCCGGTTGCACAACAAGTTTGAGCGTCAGGTTGGCTTTACCTACCACGGCGACCCGGGCAAGGTTGCAGGCCTGACGTTTGAAACCAAGAGCTTCGGGCCGTGGGATGGAAAGTACATCGTGAAGCAGGCCAAGCATACCGTGACCGGCTCTGGCGGGTACACCACGCAGGTTTCCGGCCGTCATGTTTTAGGAGGGTACTGATGAACACCGCTGTTGACGTTCGCCTCGGTAAAGTCACCGATGTGAACAAAGAAAAGCGCCTTGTCCGCTGCAAATTTGAGGACACCGGCATCACGTCCGGCTGGCTCCCGGTGATGCAGCACTACAAAGCCATTGTCTATACGGAGTCAGCCGGCGAACACAATCACCAGTATATCCACCCCAGCCCCTACAACCTTGAGATCAAAACGACCATGGATGGCTCACGCCAGATTTGGGATGAGGAAGAAAAGGTCATCGGGGCGGACAACTCCACAAACCATCAGCACAAGTCCCATGTGGTGTGGTGGCTGCCGGCCATTGATGATACGGTGGTCTGCTTGTACCTCCCGTGCTTCAATGCTGATGGCTTCGTGCTGGGAGGGATTTATCCGTGATTGTCGGTTGCCTCGGAGACATCAGTTTTGCCGTGTTCGATAGCCATGTCGAGACCATCAAGAACATGGTGCAAAATGTATCTGCCAGATATACTACCCACCAGCGCGCCGGAGGCCCGGCCCTGACCGAGTTTACAGGCACCGATGCTCAAACAATTACGTTTGACATTGAACTGGCCGCATACCTCGGCGTGAATCCAACCAAAGAGCGGGAACGACTGCAAGAATGCGTCCTCAATGGGACAACGCTGCCGTTCGTTCTCGGCAATGTGGTCTATGGCAGCTATCGGTGGGTTATCAAATCTGTAAAATTCAAGACCCTGCACACAGACGCTTTCGGTACACCGACATGGATTACCGCAAGCGTTTCTTTGTTGGAATATCAGAGAGAATGAGGTGATTTTTGTGAGCAACTACTTGGTATCGGCAAACGACCTGACCACCATTTCCCTTGGGGAGCAGGATACCGTGACCAGCGTTCTGCAGAACATCGCCGTCATCCTGTCTACACCGAAAGGCACAGTGCCTTGCTACCGGGAATTTGGCATTGATATTGCGAACATTCTCGACCGGCCGGAAAATGTGGCGCAGCCTATGCTCTGCGCTGCCATCAAGGAGGCCATCGAGCGGTTTGAACCTCGTGCCACCTACATGGGGACTACTTTCAAGGAAGCCCCGGACACTCCCGGGCGGATGCTGCCCGTCGTGGAGGTGAGCATCAGTGCGTAAAACCTACGAGTTCGTGTCTACGGACATGGATGAGCTGGACAGGCTGCTTGTCGCAGGATATGAGCAGTTCTTTGGCAAAACTGTGATGCCCGGTAGCCCGGAACGGCTTTTCATTTCGTGGGTCGAAGATGCCATCATGTACGAGCGTGCCCAGAATAACTGGACAGGCTGCCAAAACTTGCCCAGCAGCGCAGAGGGCGAGTATCTGGATGGCCTGGCCGAGCTGTTCTATTTGCAGGAGCGCCCCAAGCCTACGGCGGCGACCTGCACCATGCGTTTTTACATCAGCGAGCCCCGCCAGACGGCGGTGCTGATTCCGGCCGGCACCCGTGTCACAGACGACAATGCAGCCCTGTACTGGGAAACCTCCGCAGACGAGTACGTTCCCATCGGCGCAACATACACGGATGTTCAGGTGACCTGCCAGACCGTGGGCACGGCTGGCAATGATTATGCTGTGGGGGACATCCACACCGCTGTTGACATCTACGACTACTACTCCGGCTGCTCCAATATCACGGTCAGCGCAAACGGTTCTGATGCCCCGGACGACGAGGAATTTTATGAGCTGATGCGTGACAGTCAGAGTGCATGGTCTGATGCTGGCCCAATCGGTGCCTACAAATACTTTGCAAAGAGGGTTTCCACGGAAATCGCAGATGTCGTTGCAAATTCGCCCAGCCCTGGCACGGTTTGCCTGTATGCCGTCATGAACGATGGCAGCGTGGCTGGCGAAGAAACCAAGCGTGCCATGGTTGCGGCCTGCTCACCGGATGAAATCCGGCCGCTGACGGACTATGTGATCTCCGGCGACCCGGAAGAAGTGCCCTATGATATCGACCTGACCTATTACCTGACCCGTGACGGAAGCATTTCCGCAAGTGAAGCTCAGTCCGGCGTGAATGAGGCTGTGCAGCGGTACATCCGCTGGCAGTCCGGCAAGATGGGCAGGGACATCAACCCTGACAGGCTGCGGTATCTGCTTCTTTCGGCCGGCATCAAACGTGTAGACCTCAAACAGCCCGCCTTTACTCCGCTGGAAGACGGTGCGCCATCCCTTGACCGCAACGACAAGGTTCCGCAAGTGGCAAAGTTGGGCACGGTGACGATAAAGAGCGGAGGGTATGAGGATGAGTAACCACGGCCTGACTGCTGACAACATGATGCAGCAGTTTCCGATTGCGCTCCAAAAAGACCCTAAGACGGTGGCTCTGGGACAGGCCATAGCCAAGGTGATGGAATCCCGGCAGGATGAAATCGACTCCCTGCGGATTTATACCCGCATCGACGAACTGCCCGAATGGCTGCTTGACATTCTGGCTCGTGACTTCGCCGTGGACTGGTACGATAGATCCTACACCCTTGAGGAAAAAAGAAAAACCATCAAGGACAGCTTCTATGTTCACCGGCACCGTGGCACAAAAGCGGCTGTTGAAAGAGCCATTTCTGCGATTTATCCCAATCCCAAAGTTTTGGAGTGGTTTGAGTACGGCGGCGATCCGTACCACTTCAAACTCCGTATCACGGTTGATTTCGCTGCAATCAATGAGGCCAAACATCAGCAGGTTTTGCAAAAAATCATCTGCTACAAAAATCTTCGGTCGCATTTGGACAGCGTCATTTACTACACGGAAACGGAGCCGAAAGCGTGCTATGTTGCAGCGATTCCCTGCGCCACAACGATGTCCTACACGGTTCTTATGCCGGGTGTTATCGAGCCGCGGGCAGTCAGCGCACACGCCTGCGCCGCTGGTGCGGTCAGCACAACTCGGATGAAAACGACCATTGCGCTGCCCGGAACTATCCACGCCAAGGCTGTGTCTGCACAGGCGCTTGCATCTGGCAGACCTGCGCAGACCTATGAAACCGTCACCATCAAGTTAGGAGGGAAATCGTTATGAGCTGGGAAAAATATGCATATACCAGCGCCGGTGCTGCGATGTTGTCCGAGTCCATTTCGGGCGGTGCGCTCACCATCACCCGTGCTGTAAGCGGCACGGGCACAGTTGACACCGACTTGTCCGAGGAAACGGCAGTCAGCGGTGATACCTATGAGCTTAAACTGCTGGGCATCGACACCGTGGAATATGAGGGTGAAAAAGCCCGCAAAGTTAGCATTTGGACGGGCGGTGCAGATAAGCCGTACTTCATGCACCAGATCGGTGTGTTTGGCCGCCTCAATGACGACCCGGAGGACACGCTGCTCTTTTTGATGCAGGACGATCGGGGCATCGAGATCCCGGCCATCGGTACTGCTGACCATGAATTCCAAATTGCTGTGTTGCTGGCCGTTTCGACCAAAGCCAATATCTCACTCACCGTTGACCCGCAGGTTGAAGCAATTATGCGGATGGTGCGGGAAATGGTGCTGAAGGAGATCTCACAGCACAACGATGCCCCGGATGCCCATGCCAAAATCATCACCGAAGCCACCAGTAAGGCTCTGAAAGAGCTGGAGGAATCCGGCCAGATCATGTCGGAAGACAGGGTCAAAGAGCTTATCAAGGAAAGCGGCGGTGGTGGTGGCGGCAGCTCCGGCGGCTACTATGGCAAATACGACCTGACCCTTTCTGTGGACGGCTGGAAAGCCGTATCGGACAGCGAGGGTGAAATGCCGTATGCGTATACCTACGATGCAGAGTTGGCAGACTGCACCCCTGAGCTTTGGCCCAGCGGTTCCGCAACTGCCAGCTGCTTTTCTATTTCGAACAAGGCGGGTGTCCTGAACGGGTGCGAGACTTTGAACGGTATTGTTCGCTTTTTCTCTCAGCGCATCCCGGAAGCTGATATTCAGGCAGTCGTCACTCTGTTCGGGAAAGGAGGTGGCACCGGTGAACTGGTAATTGCGACCCGTGACCGGCTGGGCTGCGTGAAAATTGGCGACGGCGTGGAAGTGACCAAAGACGGTGTTATTTCTGTCCACGCCACAGTTTCCGAAGACCAGATGGCAGCTACGGATGATGTATCCGAAATGCTGGCCGAAATCTACGACAAATAAACACCAAACAACAATTTACGGAGGATACTTATTATGGCTTACAATGTTGAGAAGCTCGCAAAGCTGGGCGCACTGAAGGAGCTGGGTCTGAAGCAGAAGGCCGTTGACGAGGCCCAGAACAAGCGCATCAAGGCTCTGGAGGATGTCGGCGCACAGGCCAACGTCTTGGAGGGCGTTAAGGTGAACGGCGTTGCCCTGGCCATCGCTGAGAAGATGGTGGACATTCTGGTTGCCACCGGCTCCAAGAACGGTAGCATTTCCGTGGCTGGTACCGATGTTGCCATCAAGGGTCTGGCTGCACTGGCCTACAAGGCGAAGATTTCCCAGTCTGACCTCGATGACGCTCTGGCTGCTGTTCTGGCTGCAAAGGCCGACAAGGCCACTACTCTGGGTGGATACGGCATCACCGACGCTTACACCAAGGACGAGATCAACGCCAAGATCAGCGCTGTCTATAAGCCCGCTGGCTCTGTGGTCTTTTCTGCGCTGCCCGCTCTGGCTGAGAATGTTCTGGGCAACGTCTACAACGTGACCGATGCTTTCACCACCACCAACAACTTCGTTGAGGGTGCGGGCAACAAATATCCCAAGGGCACCAATGTCGTGGTGGTCAAGGTCGGCGATGCCTACAAGTATGATGTGCTGGCCGGTTTCGTTGACCTGTCTGGCTATGTGGAGAAAGAAGCGGGCAAGGGTCTGTCTGACGAGAACTTCACTGCGGCTCTCAAGGATAAGCTGGACGGCATTGAGGCTGGCGCAAACAAGTATGTCCATCCCACCCACACCGCTGCTGCCAGCGGTTTGTACAAGACCACTGTGGATGAAGAGGGCCATGTGACCGATACCATTCCTGTGACCAAGGATGATATCACCGGCCTTGGCATCCCGGCTCAGGATACCACCTATGACGAGGCGACCACTGCCAAGGCTGGCCTGATGTCCGCTGCGGATAAGACCAAGCTGGACGGCATGAATACCACCATCGATAAGGCCATTGCGAACCATACGGCTACCGATGCTGAGGTGTCCGAGATGCTGGCAGAGATTTACGGCGAGTAAGCCTCTGAGATCTCATGAGTAAAGGGGCGGCGGAGAATATTCACCGCTGCCCCTTATTTTTTTATGGGAGGTGACTTCTTTGAGCAATGCGCTCACAACTTTGGATCAGCTCCGCAGCGCTGCATCCCAGTCCAGCAATGCTACCGCCAAAGTCGCATCTGCCGCCGCTGCTGCACTGGAAGAAATGCACGGACTGAAAGCAGACCGGGCAACATTCGTTTCGTTCTCCATCCCTGTCACCGGCTGGAAGTCCGATTCCAGCGTCCCCGGGTATACGAAGTATATCGACATCAAGGTGGATGGTCTGACGGCGGCAGATAGCGTGGTGGTGGATGTTGTCCCGGCGAGCAGCGCAGTTGCACGAGCGGCAAATTTTGTTGCGACGGAAAGCCGTGCCGGCATCCTCCGGCTCCGTGCGGCATCGGTGCCCACAGCTGCGATTTCGGCGCAGTACCACATCATCACGGCCGCGACAGCGGCAAAGGAGGGTTAATCTTATGGCATGGGGTCCTTTTAATGCTGGTGGTGGCGGCGGTTCGTCCGGCGGCACTGCGGCAGATATTTCCTATGACAACAGCAAGTCCGGAATTTCGGCGGCGAATGTGCAGGAAGCCATTGATGCGCTTTCTGTGCTGACCCTGACGATTCAGGCCGTGCCCGCCCAGAGCGGGAGCTTGACCTATACCGGCTCCACCCAGAGTCCCACATGGAAAGGCTATGACAGCAGCATGATGACGATCGGGGGCGTGACCTCCGGCATCAATGCTGGCACCTATACGGCCACGTTTACGCCCATCGGCAAGTATGTCTGGACGGACGGCACGCAGGAAGCCAAGAGTGTGTCGTGGACGATTGGCCGAGCCGAGGTCAAGAATGTGCCGGCACAGACCGGTAGCGTGACTTACAATGGCTCGGCGCAGTCCCCGTCGTGGAGCAACTATAACAGTTCTCAGCTGACGATCGGTGGCACGAGCAGCGCAACCAACGCTGGCAGCTACAGCGCCACCTTTACCCCGACTTCCAATTATAAGTGGTCGGATGGGACGACTACGGCCAAGAGCGCTTCGTGGACGATCGGCAAGGCGACCGGCAGTATTACGCTGTCCGCAAGCAGTCTGAGCCTGACCTACCCGAAAACCTCTGGCACCATCACTGTTACGCGGCCGGGCAGCGGTACGGTGACCGCATCCTCTGGCAGTACGAACATTGCAACGGTAAGTGTTTCCGGCACCACCATCACGGTGACCGCAAAGGCGACCGGCAGTGCCACTATTACGGTCAATGTGGGTGCAGATACCAACTATACCGCACCGTCCAGCAAGACGTTCACGGTGGCCGTTACGCTGGTGTCCAAAACGCTCAGCAGCAACAGTTGGGCAGTCATCAAGGCCGTCAGCGATGCTGGTCAGGGTGCAAACTACTGGTCTGTTGGTGCCACGAAGTCCGTGACAATCAATGGCAAGGTGGGTGCGACTACGATCTCCAGCTTGAAAGTTGATGCCTTTATCATCGGTTTCAACCACAATTCCGGCAAGGAGGGCAGCAACCGCATCCACTTCCTGTTGGGCAAGATCAGCGGCAAGTTTGTTGGTCTGGTGGATAGCAGCTACGGCAGCACGACTTCCACGTCTGGCGCATTCACGATGAACACCAGCAACACAAACTCTGGCGGCTGGGGGAGCAGTCAGATGCGGAGCAAGGTGCTTGGTAGCGCAAGCTCTCCCACCAGCCCGACCGCCAACACGTTGCTGGCCGCACTTCCCTCTGACCTGCGGGCGGTGATGAAGTCCTGCACGAAGTATACGGATAATAAGGGCGGTGGCAATACCGCCAGCAATGTGTCCTCTACCACGGATTATCTGTTCCTGCTGTCCGAGTATGAGGTCTTTGCAACGCACCAGTATTGCAATGATGCGGAGCCGAACTATCAGGCACAGTACGATTACTTCAAAGCGGGTAACAGCAAAGTTGCCAATAAACATTCCGCCACCGGAACGGCGGCGGTCTGGTGGCTGCGGTCGCCGGACTACAACATCTTCTACAACACCTCCTTCTGCGCGGTTTCGTCGTCGGGGTCGTTGGACTTTTTACTAGCGCTTACATTGCGTATGGTGTTGTGCCCGGCTTTGTTGTCTAATCCCCCGCAGGGATTCTCAACTTGCTCAAGCCCACGGAAGTGGGCGGAAAACAGCAAACTTTCCTCAAAAAATTCAAAGGGCGCGTCAGCGCCCCGCGCGATTTTTTGAGGAAAGATACTGAAAGTGCTATCACTCAACTGTCTTATGAGTGCATACACGGCACGAAAAACGCTATACAATACTTTCAAAACCTGTTTGTTAGGAGGTATTGTATGGCAACTAACAAGCGCGTCTTTACACTGCGCCTGTCCGATGAAGTTTTTGATAAGATCGGTGTTCTAGCAACAAAAGAGCATCGGTCCATCACGAACTACATAGAGTATGTGCTGCTCAAGCATTTGGAAGAAGTTGAGCGAGAGCAAGGGAAAATCGATCTCGATGACCCCGAAGGAGACTAAAGTATCATGTCAGTTTTGAAATCCAAGCGCACAGAAAGCAAGGCGGAGTATGTGAATGTCGCCAATGCGATTTACATTGAAACGATAAACTTCCTGACCCGCATTTCCGCAAGGTATTCCAGATTGATTGCAGAACCGGTTGCAAAGCTGGCGGGTGAGGTGATAGACCATGCCGAAAAGGCAAACAGCATCTATCCCTCCGACGATCAGCGGCGCCAGCTTCGTAAAGCACATCTTCTGGAAGCGCGGGCATCCCTGATGGCGCTGGATGTTCGGTTGACTCACTGCTATCTCATCATGACCCAGAACCCGCAGGGATGTTTCACAACTCCCTCAGGGAAAAGTGTCGATGCGAAGAAAGCAACTGAAAGACTGGATAAAATGGCTCAAAAGTTGGGTGAGCTGATTGACAAGGAAAACGACCTGCTGCAAGGCATGATCGGAACGGTCAATCGGAAAGCCTGATTTTTAAGTGGGTGTATCTCTGTCAATTCCTGCGGCGGCGGTCTGGTGGCTGCGGTCGCCGAACTACAACAACATCAACAACAACAACTACTTCTGCGCGGTTTCGTCGTCGGGGTCGTTGGACTATAACAACGCTAACAATGCGTATGGTGTTGTGCCCGGATTTTGCAATGCTTGGTCACATGGAGTAGCCATAGGTGAAAGACGACCATAGCAAAAGGAGAGGTACTTCCCTGAGGGTCAAACCTCTAAAACTGCTTTTCGATATGCCGGCACGGACGCTTCTTGCATGGCGCGGGATGCATCTTACCGCGTTTCATGTGCCGGCATAAAGCAGATTAGACGATGCCCTACAATTCATCTGTACGAGGAGCGAATACTTTTATGACAAGTCAGGAGCGCCATGAAGCACGATACCAGCGCCGCCGGGCAGCACGCCGAGCCAGACAGGAAGCCCGTTGTGCCGCCCTCGGTTCGTTGGAAGAAGTGTTCAGCTACCACACGATGTTCAAATACGGCCGGAAATGCTGCAACGGTGTACGCTGGAAGCAGAGCACGCAGAACTTTGAGCGGCATCTGTTTTCCAACACAGCGAAGCAGCGGCGGCTTATTTTGGCAAAAAGGTGGCGGCCTAAGAAATACGTTCATTTCACGGTCTGCGAACGCGGCAAGATTCGTGGGATTGACGCTCCTCATATTACAGACCGACAAATCCACAAGGTCATCAGCAAGGAAGTGCTGGAGCCGCTTTACGACCCCAGCATGATCTATGACAACGGTGCAAGCCGGATTGGTAAGGGACTGCACTGGCAGATCAAGCGCATCAAACAGCAGCTGGCACGGCATTACCGCAAGTATGGCCGTGCGGGCGGGGTGTTACTGCTCGACCTGAAGAAGTTCTTTCCTTATGCACCCCATTCTATCATCTATCAGCGGCACCAGCGGTATATCCTGAACCCTGATTTTCGGCGGATAGCAGATACCATTATTGATACTGCTCCCGGCGAATTTCCGGGCCGTGGGATGCCGCTGGGCGTTGAGCCGAGCCAACAAGAAATGGCGGCAATGCCCAGTGCTGTGGACAACTGGATCAAATGCCAGATGTCCACGCATAGCGCCGGACACTACATGGATGATTACTGCATCATTCTCCCGGATATCGAAGATCTGAAAAAGCTGGGCCGCGCTATCGTGCGCCAGTTTGAAATCCGCGGCATCCCGGTCAACAAGAAGAAATGCAAGATCATCCCTCTGACAAAGCCTTTCCGCTGGTGCAAGGCTCGTTTTACCTTGACCGAGACCGGGAAAATCAAAGTCAATGGTAGCCGTGACGGCGTGATACGCGCACGGAGGAAACTGAAGCTGTTCCACCGTGAATGGCTGGCCGGGAAACGTACCCTGCAGGAGGTAGCGCAGTATATGAACTGCCAAGAAGCCTACTATAAAAATTTTGATGACCATGGGCGGCTGCTGCGTCTGCGGCGGCTTTGCTATGCAATTTTTGGAGGTAGAGTGCCTTGTTCAACAAAATCATCAAAGCCAGTGATGGCACCGTCCTTGCCTTGACCGAGGACGTGACCTACATCAAAAAAGCCGACAACGGCTGTTATATCCTCTGCCCGGAGCCTGATGCTTCGGGCATTTCTTATGCCGGCACTCCGTACCACCTGTTTGGTCGGAAGCCTCTGGATGATGCAGAGAGCGTCATTCTGGAGCCGACCGACATTGGTGGCTGGATTATGGGGGCGAAAGCTGCCATCGAGGATGCCGACGAGATGAACGTGGATCAGGCTTATCGCCTGACCCTTCTGGAGTTGAATGTCTCCGATACGGATGACACTGAGAATACCTGATAGGAGGAAAAGGCAATGAGCAAAGCAACGGAAATGGTTCTGTATCGCACCTGCAAGCGCATGATCGAGCGCGGCAGTACCGATGGTCTGGCGGAGAAGATCGATATTTTCTACGCCGCCGGCAAACTGACCGATGAGCACTACGCCGAGCTGACCGGTATGCTCGCCGAGAAGAAAGAGCAGGTCTAACCTATGGAGCATGAACGCTTTATCGCCCGCCGTCGGGCCCGCTTCGTCGGGATTGACGGGCGTGTGAACATCCCTTATGGAACCGTCCTGAGTAATCAGGGCGGTTTTCTTATACACCAGAATAAGCGCGTATGCACTGTGAGCAGCCAGAACGCTCTGGACTACTTCGTGCAGGACGACGACAGCGCTGGTGACCTGCGGGGGAAGCTGGTTGACAGCATCCAGCGGTGCCTTGAGCGCCGGGATGCAGCCTACCAGACCCGCTGGAACCGGGTTTGGGCATCGGCACTCTGCCAAAAGTACCGCCGCCCGGAGTCCGAAGACTACTGGCTGTGGGCGAGAGCGTTTTTTGATGCTCCGATTTTTGATTTGCAGGCAATCGCCGCGCTGGTTCAGTGAGGGGGATGGCTGTGAATCTGAAAGAATTGTTCTGGAGCGGTGGCGGGATGGTTTTGGTGCTGCTCTCGCTCATTGAGGTTTCGCCCATCAAGATCAATCCGTGGAGCAGGCTTGCGAAAATCATCGGACACGCCCTGAATGCTGAAGTGCTGGAACAGCAGAAGCAGACCCAGAAAAAGCTGGAGGAGCATATCCAAGTTGATGATGAGCGCAATGCCAATCTTCTGCGTACCCAGATCCTGCGCTTCAATGACGAACTGATTGATGATAAGCACCACACGAGGGAGCATTTTATCGAGATTTTGGCCGTCATTGATGCCTATGAGGACTACTGCCGCAGTCACCCCGACTACAAAAACAACCGCTGCATCTGTGCGGTAGCGAATATCAAACGGGTGTACAATGAGCGGCTTCA
The DNA here is from genome assembly GCF_040096515.1 of Faecalibacterium tardum. Classification (NCBI taxonomy): domain Bacteria; kingdom Bacillati; phylum Bacillota; class Clostridia; order Eubacteriales; family Oscillospiraceae; genus Faecalibacterium; species Faecalibacterium tardum. The sequence continues at coordinate 340,063 of NZ_JBBMEO010000001.1, forward strand.
AAAGCACGACTTCTCTTGAAGGAGGTTTTCTACATGAGAGTCATCGTCTATCAGGCCAGCGACACATCTGCCCTGAGCAAGAACTTCACCCGCAAGGACTTCAAGTGCCCCTGCGGGTGTACTCGCCAGATGGTCGATTCGGAGCTGGTCGAAAAACTTCAGGCCATCCGGGATAAGCTGGGCAAGGCCATCAAGGTGACCAGCGGATACCGTTGCATCACGCACAATGCCAGCAAAACCGTTGGCGGAAGCCCAAATTCCAAGCACCGCTATGGTATGGCGGCAGACTGGCGCATGGTGAACCGCAGCATCAATCCTGTGGCCTTGGGCATCATCGCCGCCCAGTATTTCAAGGCGGTGGGCATCTACTGGTATGACGGCTGCGCCATCGTACACACCGATACCCGCGATGCAAAGGCAACGTGGCTGTGCGATGCCCCGCGGCACTACCCCAGCACCACCTACCAGAAGTTCATTCTGCCGACCATCCGCCGGGGTTGCACCGGGGATGCAAACCGTGCAGCCACGAAGATGCTCCAGCGGCTGCTGGGGCTGACCCCGGACGGCATTTTCGGCGAGGGCACCGAGAACGCTCTGCTGAAAGCGCAGGAGGCGCACGGACTGGCCGTGGACGGCATCTGCGGCCCTGCCAGTTGGCGGGCAATTTCTGGGGCCAACAAGTATCTGTGACATAGGAGGAAACCATCATGGAAGCTGTTCTGAGTTTTATTCCCGTGCCTGTCGCTGTCATTCTGATGGCGGCGGGTTTTATTTCGCTGGCAGTCGGCGGTATTCGGTTGGGCTACAAGGCCACCGTCAAGGATCTGGCTCTGGAGCTGGTCGAAAAGGCCGAGCTGTCCATCATGGGCAGCGGGCAGGGTGCCAAAAAGAAGAAGCAGGTGTTCGCCGCTCTCCGAGCCAAGTGCCCGGCGGCTATCCGCTGGGCCATCACCGACGAGGTGCTGGATGCTGTCATCGAACACGCCTTTGATGTTATGACCGCAGCACTGGGCAAAAAGTCTTGACTGCTGCATGAGTGCCGTGTAAAATATAGGCACTTGAAAAGCTTCGGCTTTTGTAGAGAGCGGCCCGGCATGGTCCACTCTTGATTTTATATTTGGCTACCTCGGTAGCGCGCAAAAATCCCCCTGCATTGACCTTCGGGCCAGTGTAGGGGGATTTTTTGTTTGTTAGAACTTCATCTGTGCAGCGTCTTCAACACTCACGTCGTCGAAACACCGGGTCAGTTCATCAAGGACTTTGCGCTGTGTTTTCTCACTCAAACCGGCGTTGCGCATCGCCATGACACAGTAGCCGATGCAGGCTGCGTTTGACCACGGTCCATTCAGTGACAGGAGCATTTCTTCCATATCGATTACCTCCGAAGATCTCCATTGTATATGCGAACAAGCACCCAGTCAGACAGGGGCTTGACGTTGCCGCCCCAGTCCCGGAGGGCTTCATCGGTGCCGCAAGCCTCACAGATGTACACGCCATTGGCGTGGCGACTCAGTGCTCCGTGGGTCAGCTTGTCCGGCATCCTCTCGCCGCAGCGGGGGCACAGCGGCCAGCCCTGCTGCTGGTCATAGACCATCTTCTCAATAGCTTTTTCGTCCGTCATTGTACTTCCTCCTCAAACGTCTCGGCTAACCGAGTGATATGCAAACCAGTGACCACGCCGCCGGAACAGATAGAACCAATTCGTGAACTCCTGCCCTGTGCAGTCATAGGGGCTGTTGTAACTCTTCAAATAATGATGGTTAAGAAACCAGTTGGTAGCGTCCATCTCGTGCGCCTCGTCCAGCTTATCGGGCAGCTGAACAAGCTCCAGACGGCCGTCATAGTCGGCACAGATGATATGCACATCAGGGGCGGGGCGGTTATTGTAGGCCCGGATCTCCATCTTAACGGTTGCCGCCAAGTTTTTCACGGCAGCCCTCTTTTCGGCAGAGGCGGGAATGTCGCTCTGCATGAACATCAAGAGTGCGTACGCATCCCGCAGCCTCTCGTTATCGGTAATACTGAACATGGTCACCACCTCCTTACTTCATGTTCTGGCGTTCCCAATCGGACCAGCGGTAAATTTCCTTGCAGGACATGGATTCCGGCTTGCTGGTCTGGATATAGTCCTGCTGGCCGAAGATCTCCAACTGGTCGATGTTGTCCGGGCTCTGGGTGATGATTTTCGCCGGGCGGCCAACCTCACCGCCGGGAATCTCAATGCGGCGCAGATACAGGTTGCTGTCAAAGTACCAATCACTCTTGATGTATCGCTCTTCGGCATCGGTTCCCTCGATGGCCTCAATGTACTTGCCGAGCGCACCGAAGACTTCCAGTCTGGTTGGTGCTTTGTCGAAGTCGGTCACATCAAAGAGTTTGATATAGGAGATTCGGCCGCGTTCAACGGCAAGCTCCTCGATGGTACCGGAGTATTTGTAAAGTTTCATTGTCATATCCTCCAAATGCCCGTATAGCCAGATAGCGCAGCTTTTCGGTTTTTAGGCGGCGGTATTTTCGCTCTCGGCCTCTGTCAAAAATGCAGAGGTGAGATGCAGGCGGGCGGTCTTGAATTCCGGGCCTCTCATGCCAAGACGCTTGGTGAGCACTCGCATCATCAAATCGTGCTTCTGCTGCTGGGTGTAACCGCTGATGGACTTGAAGTGAAGGTTGTCGTGGTCACAGTTGATAGCCCATGCGCTCATTGCCAAGCAGAACTGAACGTATGCTTTGATGCGCCCGGCGTGGGTGGTTCCGTTGAACAGCCGGAACTCCACGGTGCCCTTTGTGAAGAATGCATGGAGGTTGATTCCGTGATACCGGGTGCTGTTGTAGTGGGAAGAATCCACACCTCCATCATATCCGTCATTCACTACGCTGTACCAGATGCGCTCTGCATCGTTCCGGCTTGCTCGGCCGTTCTTCTTCATTTCACGGAACAGGGCAGGGTTGATTTTGTGGCACCAGTGGTCTGCGCGGCTGCCGATCTGCAGGGCTTCGTAGAACAGATCCTGCCGCCCGGTGGCGAAGTTCAGCAGCCGGCAGAGGCTTTCGGGCGTGTGGTTCGCACCGTCAACGTGGACGTGGATACCACAGGAGCTGTTCGCCATGGCACCCTTCTTGACCAGTGCCCGGATGACCTCTTGCAGGTCGGTGATGTCCTCATACTGGAGAATCGGGGTCACGACCTCGCAGCGGTAGGTATCGTCTGCCTCTACGATTGCACCACCTCTGCGCCGCCGAGGAGTGATGGAACCGTCTCTCATGCACTTCCATACGCGGCCTTTGCTATCCTTGGCCTCGTACGTCTGGTAGGTGCCACCTGCAAAGTGGATACCGCCGACACCGAAGTAGTTGGCGATGACGGAGGCGGCTGTTCCGCGGGAAACGCCCGTCATTTCAATCTCAACGCCGAAGTTTTGGCTCTGAATCGTAACCATCTTTGCGCCCTCCCCTTAGTGCAGCTGTGCAGCGTGCTTGTGGTAGGTGACGGTGTAGCGGCCACCGTGCTTGACGACCTTGATGTCGTCCATCTTCACGCGCCGGACACCGAACTTCTCGTGGATGTACTTTTTGACCATCGGAGCGGCCTTTGTGGTCACATCCAGCGCACTGTCATTGCTGCGGCGGCTCTTGTAGCGGTCAAACCGCTTCTCCTCGGCGGCGTTTGCTTCCTCCTCTGTGCCGTAGAATCCATCCTGTGCGCGGTTGTTCAGACGGTAGAACTTCTTGTTGCTGATGACCTCCAGACGCTCATTCCAGACGGTGTTCCAGCGGTCTTCCTGATTGGGCTTGATGTCGTCCTTGACCCGGCCAACAATCAGCTCCACACCCTCGGTGCCAAGGTAGTTGTTGAATGTGGTGAGCAGCACCCGGATGATCTCGGTGCCGTTTGTGAGGTCGATGTGAGCGACCTCGCCCTGGCTTCCGCCCATCGTTCCGGCGTTGATGTAGTAGCCCTGCGCCATGTAGCTGTTGGCTGCTGCGGTGAACTCTCGGTTGATGTCAATGAACTTCATGCTGAAAACCTCCGATTTACTCTTGACAAATCTTCAATAAAAAAATAAAATGGAGGTGCAAGGGGCTTGTGGATAACGGGCTTTTAGCGGTTAGCGGTTCAGGGTGCGATCCTGAGCCGCTTTTTTGTATGCTTCAAAGCGGGCTACCTGCTCGGCTCTGGTGAGCTTTGCAAATTCCTTGCTTGTCATGGAGCATCACCCCCTTTGGGTTGCTCCCTTGCACCTCGTAACCTCCTCTCTATGTCTATATTATACAACGAATTTCGTTGTATGTCAATAGTAAAACAACATTTTTCGTAAATATTTTTACGAAAAGCGTTGCAATTTTCAGGTAAGTGTGATATAGTGAAGAAAAGGGAGGTGCTTACATGATTCGCATCAAGTTGAAAGCCGTGCTTGCCGAAAAAGGCATCAAACAAAAGGATTTGGTCGCAATGACTGGGATTCGCCAGCCCACTCTGTCGGGCATGAACAACAACTCCGTCAAGCATATTCCGTTGGACGTTCTGGACAAGCTGTGCACCGTTCTGGACTGCCAGCCCGCAGATCTTCTGGAATTCGTGCCGGATGAGAACGAAAAAAGCCCGGACGCTTGACGCATCCGGGCAGGAGAGGTTATTTCTTGCGAGACTTGTTCACGGTCTGAGGGATGTGCCGCACCTCTTTGACCCTACGCTCCGGGTTGGGTTCTCTCACGATGAGGTCATCCAGTTCGCAGTCAAGGGCCTCGCAAATGAGGTCGAGATCATCCAGGCTGACTCGCTCTGCAAAATCGTGGTACAGCTCATTGATGGTCTGGGAGCGAATCCCTGTTGCACGTGCAAGTTCGCTCTGTGTCATCCGTCTTTCGCCGAGGCGGGTAGACAGCAAAATCCTAATCATAGCCTTTGGTCTCCTTTGTTGCTGATTTTAGCCGATTCATGGTCGGCTTGTCTGCATTTTGGCAAGAAACCCTCTATTCCGGCAAGTTTTTCCGTATTTCGGAAAAATCTAACAGGAAATAAAACAAAAAAGACCCAAACCTCGCATGAAATGAGGTTTGGGTCTTTTTTACTTACTTTCTTATTTTCGGTAGGGAACAAAACAAGACGAACACTGAACCAACCATCTCGATTGTACTGTGTTCGCCTAGTTCTCTTTTGGTTGGGGATGAGAGAATCGAACTCCCACAAGTAGAGTCAGAGTCTACCGCACTACCACTATGCAAATCCCCAATATTCTGTTGTGTTTTGCGGGGTGAGCCGCTCAACGTGTGCTATTATACGGGAAAAGCCCGGAGTTGTCAAGCATATTTTTGAAAAAAGTTGTACTTTTTTGGAAAATGCCGCAGCAGCGATGAATGTTTTGCAAAATCAGTCGGTGTGTTTTTCACCGTCCGGTTCGTCCGGCAGATAAACGGCAACTTCTTCAAGGGTGCAGTCCAGAATTTTGCAGAGAGTATTAAGCGTATAGGTGCTGACATTCTCATTTTTGCGTAAACGGCTCAGTTGCCCCGCACTAAAATGGTAATCCTTTAATAATTTATATTGGGAGACCCCACGTTTTTTCATTGTCTCCCAAAGCGGGTCGTATCGAATCATAACATATACCATCCTTGGTGGGTTTTCATAATTAAAGAATAAGAAGTTGGCCGCATATTGACAATTAGCGATAATTGGGGTATTATCAATATGCGGGTAATGCTTTGCAAAATAGGGAAGGATGGCGTCATATGACAGCAGCAGAAATCAAAGAATATCTTGGTATGTGTATTGAGCTTGAAAAAGAAGTTTATACACAGAACCGCGCAATTGCACAACTTCGATACAACATTTCCCTGTTGGGAAACTATAGAATAATCAATGAACCGACCGCACCTGGTAAGACGGTTAATGAAAACGGTATAAACACAATGTTTTGGGGAATGATCCTTGCAGTTACCGGTGGGATTTCAATCGTAATTGCATTGCCTATCAGTTCAGACTTTTTTCTCATCAGTGGCGTTTTGGCATTGCTTATTGGTGGTGGATGCTGGTTTTTCGGAAGGATAATATATGACGAAGACTACAAAAAAGCTGTTAGAAACTATAACAAAAAGGCTGAACAATATAAAGTAGAAATACTTAACGATGCAAAACGTGTAGACGCGGAGAGAATAAAAAAAGCAGTGCTTCAATCAAATATGAACACGCTAAGCGAAGCAAACAAAAAATCGAGAAGATGCTTGCAGCAACTCTATGCTAAAGATGTTCTGTATTCTAAATATCGTAACTATGCATGTGTATGTACACTGTATGAGTACTTTGCTTCTGGCCGCTGTACAACGCTGGAAGGCCATGAAGGGGCATATAACATTTTGGAAAGTGAACTGCGCCTGAACCGGATCATCACGCAGAACGATCAAATCTTAGCAAGCTTAGAAGAAATCAAACTGAATCAGGAAATGCTGTACGATTCGATTCAAGATGCAAATCGAAAGGCAGACCAAATCATTCGCAACTGCAATTATATGTCCAACCAGCTGAACGGTATTCAGGCACAAGGCGCAGAGCTGAATGCCCGCATTGAAAGACTGCAAACAACTTCTGACCTGAACCTTTATGTAAATGCCTGCGCAAAACGTGAAATTGAGTACATGAACCGCGCAAATCGCATTTTCTAAGCGCTTTCTTATAGCCGCTCCCCGGCCTGTCCGGCGGGGCGACTTTTTATGCCTGCCCACGCTTCGGCAGGTTCTGCGCACCGCACCGCCTATACTGGAAGGTACAAAACCTTGCAAAGTACCAGAAGGAGGATGCCTATGCCGGAACGAACTACACAAAACGCCCAGACCCTGCTTTCGCCCCGCGTCCCGCGGGACACTGAGCACGAGCGCTACCATCCGGAACTGGAGGAGGAGCTGAAGGAATGCCTGTTCTGTTTGAAGCGCAACGAGATGATGTTTGACATGGAGGTGGATACCGACCTCATCGAGCAGCGCATCTACGAGCGGCAGGCACTGCTGTGCCGTTACCGGTACTTACTGGCGCGAGCCCGGGAGCTGGGGCTGCATACGGTGCTTACCCGCTACCAGCCCATGGGCGGGTGAAAAGGCTTAGCGAAAAAATCTTGACAAAAGGCGCGCTGCGTGATATCCTATTAGAAGATAAAAGCGTACCGGAACTATGTCCGGCGCGATAAATTTTTGAGAGTTAGAGAGGTTTCTATCATGGAGCGTATCAAGACTATTGCTACTCGTGACCTGACCAAGAGCGTTAAGACCGGTGGCTGCGGCGAGTGCCAGACTTCCTGCCAGTCCGCCTGCAAGACTTCCTGCGGCGTGGCTAACCAGCAGTGCGAGAACAGCAACAAGTAATTTCTGCAAACCTTATGCCGCCTTTGCCGGGCGGCATTTTTTTGTGTAATCTGGAATGGAGTGTAAAATGGTACATCAGTATCAATTGAACGGTTATAACATCGTGCTGGACACCTGCAGCGGCTCGGTGCACGTTGTGGACGAGGTGGCCTACGATGTCATCGCCATGTACCCGGAGCATACCGCAGACGAGATCGTTGCCGCCATGCTGGCAAAGTACGGCAGTCGCCCGGATGTGACCGAGGAGGATCTGCGCCAGTGCATCGACGATGTGACCAGCTTGAAAGAAAACGGCAAGCTGTGGAGCCCGGATGTCTATAAGGACATGGCCTTCGACTTCAAGAACCGCAACACTGTGGTAAAGGCGCTGTGCCTGCACGTTGCCCATAGCTGCAACCTGAGCTGCTCTTACTGCTTTGCTTCGCAGGGGCGCTACCACGGCGACCGCGCCCTGATGAGCTTTGAGGTGGGCAAGCGCGCCATGGACTTCCTCATCGAGAACAGCGGCACCCGCCGCAATCTGGAAGTGGACTTCTTTGGCGGCGAGCCGCTGATGAACTTTGACATGGTCAAAAAGCTGGTGGCCTACTGCCGCGAGCAGGAGAAGATCCATAACAAGAACTTCCGCTTTACCATGACCACCAACGGTGTGCTGATCGATGATGATGTCATCGACTTCTGCAACAAGGAGTGCCACAATGTGGTGTTGAGTCTGGATGGCCGCAAGGAGGTCAACGACCGCTTCCGCGTGGACTGCGCAGGCAACGGCAGCTACGACCGCATCGTGCCCAAGTTTCAGGAGTTCGTCAAGAAGCGCGGCGACAAAAACTACTACATGCGCGGAACCTATACCCACTTTAACACCGACTTTACCAACGATATCTTCCACATGGCAGACCTCGGCTTTACCGAGCTGAGCATGGAGCCGGTGGTCTGCGATCCCAGCGACCCCAGCGCCCTGACTGAGGCCGACCTGCCCATCCTGAAGGAGCAGTACGAGATCCTTGCCAAGGAGATGATCAAGCGCGACCGCGAGGGTAGAGGCTTTACCTTCTACCACTACATGATCGACCTGACCGGCGGCCCCTGCATCTATAAGCGCATCTCCGGCTGCGGCTCCGGCACCGAGTACATGGCGGTTACCCCCTGGGGCGATCTGTACCCCTGCCACCAGTTCGTGGGCGACCCCAAGTACCTGCTGGGCGATATCTGGAAGGGTGTCACCAACACCGCCGTGCGGGATGAGTTCAAGCACTGCAACGCCTACGCCCGCAAGGAGTGTCAGGACTGCTGGGCAAAGCTGTACTGCTCCGGCGGCTGCGCTGCCAACTCCTACCATGCCACCGGCAGCATTACCGGCGTGTATGAGTACGGCTGCGAGTTGTTCAAAAAGCGCATGGAGTGCGCCATCATGATCAAGGTAGCCGAGAATCAGGAACTGGCAGCCAAGGGCATTGAGGTGCCCATTGAGCTGGGCTCTACTTGCAACGCCTGCGCTGACGGCGAAGCCTGCGAATGAGCATGACCACCCCCATCGTGGATTTTGTGCGCAGCTATGCACAGTCCGGCACCGCCCGGCTGCACATGCCCGGCCACAAGGGACAGAGCCTTTTAGGCTTTGAGCCGCTGGATATCACCGAGATCTGCGGTGCGGACGAGCTTTACGCGCCGGAGGGCATTATTGCCGAAAGCGAAGCCAACGCCACCCGGCTGTTTGGCACGGCGCACAGCTATTACAGCACCGAGGGCTCGTCCCAGTGCATCCGCGCCATGCTGTTTCTGGCGCTGCAAGGCGCACCGCAAAACGGCAAGCGCCCGGTGCTGCTGGCTGCCCGCAACGCCCACAAGGCGCTGCTGTACGCGGCGGCGCTGCTGGATTTTGACATCTGCTGGCTTTGGCCGTCTGCGCAGGCAGAGGGCGCACTGTGCAGCTGCCCCGTCACGGCCGAAGCGCTGACCGGGGCTTTGCACGCGCTGGCGCAGCAGGGGATAAGCCCCTTTGGCGTGTACGTCACCAGCCCGGATTATCTGGGCGGTGTGCAGGATATCCCGGCGCTGGCCGCTGTCTGCCGGGCGCAGGGCGTGCCCCTGCTGGTGGATAACGCCCACGGGGCCTACCTGCGCTTTCTGCCGCAAAACTGCCACCCCATCGCGCAGGGCGCGGCCATGTGCTGCGACTCTGCCCACAAGACCTTGCCGGTGGTCACCGGCGGCGCGTATCTGCATCTGGCGCACGATGCCCCTGTGCAGGACGAAGCCGCCGTGCGGGGTGCGCTGGCACTGTTTGGCTCTACCAGTCCTTCTTACCTCATTTTGCAATCGCTGGACGTGTGCAACGCGGTGCTGGCAGGGGAATACCCCCAGCGGCTGGCACAGTGCTGCGCCACGCTGGAAAGTCTGCGCCGCAGCCTGAATAAGGCCGCAGCGGCGCGGCAGTGCCCGGTGCCGCTGGCAGTTGCCGGGGCACAGCAGGAGCCGATGAAGCTTACACTGGACGCCGCCGCCCTTGGCTGCACTGGCACAGCGCTGGCAGAAGCCCTGCGCCGCGCACAGCTGGAGTGCGAGTATGCCGACCCCCGTTATGTGGTGCTGATGTTCACCCCGGAAAACCCGCCGCAGGACTTTGAACGCCTGCAAACCGCGCTGGAGCAGCTTTTAGCTGCCGTGCCCGCCGGACTGCCCTGCCCCGAGAATCGGGCAGGGGAGTTTGCCGCTTTGCAGCAGCAGGCGGTGCAGTGCTGCACCATCCGGCAGGCGGTGCTGGGCGCACAGGTGCGCATCCCGGTGCACAAGGCACTGGGACGGGTGTGTGCTATGCCTACGGTGTCCTGCCCGCCCGCCATCCCTGTGGCGGTCAGCGGCGAGGAGATCACCCCGGCGGCCATCGCCCTGATGCGGCGCTACGGCATTGAGGAACTCTCGGTGCTGCGATAAAGATTTTATAAGAAGAGAACCCGGAAGGTCTGCGGACCTTCCGGGTTCTCTATATTTATTCTTAAATATCCGTCCGGGGTGTGGCGCACATCTCCCAGAAGTGCAGCTCGTGCTCCGAGCAGGCGTGGAAGATCGCGCGGCAGCGAGCGGCGCGCTCCGGCGAAAGGCCGGTGCAGGCTGCTTCAGCGCGTTCTGCCCATGCGCGGCAGGCGGCATCGTAGCCGGGGCCGGCGTAGTCCAGCACCAGTGCGCCGTAGTAGGTGTCCTTTACGGCGGGGGAGCGCTGCAAAAGCTTCTGGAACAGCCAGCCGTAGCTCAGCATACAGGGCAAGCAGGCCATCAGGCACTCGGCCTCGCCCTCACCGTTGCGGGCGGCATCGATCATGCAGTCCAGATAAGCGCGGTTCTCCGGCCGCAGGGGCAGGGACTGGATATCGGCTTCCCGCAGACCGTACTCTTCCAGATATCGCAGCCGGGTCAGGTCCTCGTTCTCCTGCACAAAGGACAGCAGGGAATAGTAGGTGCGCATGGCAGCCATGGTGGTGGCCTTGGTCATGCCCCATGCAAAAATTTTGGCGTACTCCCGCAGATACAGGCTGTCCTCTACGAGGTAGCTTTTAAAGCAGTCCTCGCTCAGGGTACCGTTTTCCATCTTTTGCAGAAACTCGGTCTGTAAGCACTGCTCCCACACAGGCAGGTCTGCCTGCACCAGCGCCGAAACAAAGGGCAGGTCAGTCACGGACAAAATCTCCCTTCAGGTTGAAGGTGTGGTCCATGGGCCCGGAGCCGTGCCCCAGATCCAGCATGGCAGACAGACAGCCGGAAATGTAGGCCTTGGCGCGCTCCACAGCAGTATCAAGGTCGTAGCCTTTAGCCAGATTGGAGGCAATGGCGCTGGACAGGGTGCAGCCGGTGCCGTGGGTGTTGGGGTTTGCAATGCGCTTGCCCTTGAACCACTTGCCGGTGCCGCCGCGCCACAGCAGGTCGTCGGCATCGTTGATCTGGTGACCGCCTTTGCACAGTACGGCGCAGCCGTAGCGCTCGCTGATGGTGCGGGCAGCAGCCTCCATGTCGGCGGCGTTGGCAATAGTCATGCCGGACAGGATCTCAGCCTCCGGGATGTTGGGGGTAAGCACCTCGGCCAGCGGCAGCAGCTTTTCGGTCAGCGCCTGCACAGCATCGTCCTGCAGCAGCTTTGCGCCGGAGGTGGCCACCATCACGGGGTCCACCACGATATGCTTTGCGCCGTAGAAATGCAGCCGCTCGGCAATGGTGTCGATGAGCGGGGCAGAGGATACCATGCCGATCTTCACCGCGTCCGGGTAGATATCGGTGAACACGGCGTCGAGCTGCTGTGCCAGAAACTGCGGTGTGGTGTCAAAAATGGCGGTCACACCAGTGGTGTTCTGTGCCGTCAGGGCGGTAATGGCGCTCATGGCAAACACGCCGTTGGCGGTCATGGTCTTGATATCGGCCTGAATTCCGGCGCCGCCGCTGGAATCACTGCCGGCAATGGTCAATGCAGTTTTCATGGATGAAATGCTCCTTTGCAGAAAAAATGCGGATATGCCCGCAAAGACATATCCGCAGATAAAAGCGCTATCTCCCTACGTTGGCATGATCCAAATCAGGTCACAGGTCAGGACAGTACAGCCCACTCTCAGCCCGCTTGCACGGGCTCCCTTTTTATAGTAGAAAGCATACCACAATCGGGGAAAAGATGCAAGAAAAACAGGCTGCGCAAAATGCACCGCTTACTCGCCCAGTGCGGTGCGGATGTTGTCCAGCACCTTTTTGCTCAGCAGCACAAAGGCCTGCTTGGTGCGGCCTGCGGACACATTGGCGCAGCGTACGTTTTCCCGGGCAAAAAAGTCCTCGGCAACGGGGCCTGCGGCGGCGCGGGTGTCGCAGAAGAAGCGGGTGCCGGGCAGGTCAAGCCACTTTTCCAGTGCAGCGGAGTCAAAGCCGGGGCCGATGGAGGTGTTGAATAGCACCTTGCCTGCGCCTAGCTGGGCAAACTCGTTTTCGCCCAGCAGCAGCACGTTCTTGTTCAGGCAGGTGAACACCACCTCGCTGTCCGCCAGCAACTGGGGCAGGGGCTTGAAGGTCATACCGGCAGCCTCGGCGTCCGGCTTTGCGCTGCGGGCAAAGTAGCTGATCTCTGCGCCCATAAATTGCAGCGCATCGGCGATCATCCGGCCGGAAACGCCCAGACCCACAATGCCCACCTTCAGACCGGTGATCTCTACCGGCTCGTCCCGCAGCATGGGCATTCCAAAGCCGTGCAGCAGGCCGGTCAGCTCGTGCAGAACATACTCCACAACGCCGCGGTCGCCGTAGTCCCGGATGCCCAGCACCTTGATGCCCCGGGTGCGTGCGTAGGCGATATCCACGTTGGCGCTCTCCTCAGAGTACAGGCTGCAGCACATGCCGATATAGCGGATGTTGGGGCACTGCGCAATGACTTCCTTGCCCATGCGGGAGGTGTAGCTCAGCAGTACGGCATCGGCGTCTCCGATGCGGCGCACCATCTCGGCGTCGCTGGCGGGTACGTCACGGTACAGCACCACCTCTTTGGCGTAGCGGTGCAGCTCTTCCTCGGCAGAGGGGATCAGACTGACAGGCTCAATGGCAACAAGCTTTTCAAACATGACGGACTCCTCCTTATATTAGTAGAAGCAGACGGGCGAGGACAGATTGCGCAGCAGAGAGACGGCGCTCCAGCCCGCAATGGCGCTGGTGGAAGAGCAGATATCCACCACGGCCTTCACGCCCTCGATCTCGGCGGTGATGCAGTGGTCGTCGCCCACCCAGCCGGGCACAGAGTGCATGGTCACGCCGGTGATCTCGGGGCCGGTAGTAGCCAGAGAGGTAGCCACCGCCACGTTCACCCGGCGGGGGAAGGTAGCAATAGCCTGCTTTGCGTTGCCGGTGAACACGGTGGTCTTTTCGGTGTCGGTCAGCAGGTGCTCTGCCCACACCGGGGTGTTGCGGAAGCCCTTTGCACCGGTATGGGTCTCGATGCCGGCAGTCTCCGGCAGGCCCTGCGCCTGTGCCATCAGGGTGACAGTCTGCAACACGTCAAAGCCGCCAATGGCACCGCTGGCCAGATGCACCTTGGAACCGCCCTCCACGGCAGCTGCCTTGACCTGTGCGTAGAAATCCAGATCCGCAAAGGCACCGATGGATAGAATGACCAGATTGACGCCCCGCTTCAGCACCGGGATGGCCATAGCACGCACCGACTCCACCGAAGCAGCCTCCACGATATACTCCGGCTCAAGTGCCAGCAGTGCGTCCACATCCTCACAGACGGTGCAGCCGACATTGGCGGCGGTCTTTTCGGCCGAGGCGCGGGTGCGGCTGGTCACGCCCACCAGCTCGTAGTCCGGCAGCAGACCCTTCTTCCACGCGTCAGCCACGATGTTGCCCAGAAAACCGCAGCCCACAATACCCAATTTTGTTTTCATACCGTATCCTAAACTCCTTTTTTCTGCCTGTGGCAGCATATTCATAACCAGTATACCATATCGGGTACAAAAAGGAAAATGATGTTTGCAGCAGCCCGGCGGGGCAGGACATAAAAAGTTAACAAAATAAATTACAAAAAAATTACAAAACCCTATTGCAAAATGGTTTCAAAAGAGTTACAATATGGTTACAGCAAGGGCAAAGCCCCAAGGCTGTGTGTGAAATCTTTTTCTTCTTGTTTTTGGGATACTGGGCGCGGATCCTCCTCCTCCGGCTGTTCTCCTTCACAGCTATGATCCATGCGCCGCACAGGCAGTGTCCCGCTTCGTGTGCAAAAGGGCTCGTCCGGTATTCTGGACGAGCTTTTTTGCATTCTGCAAGCCCTGCTTTGCCCGCAAAAGTGATACTTCAAAAATCAAAGTATGACCAATGCCCGAAAACGCTTGGCAATTTGTCTGTTTTTCCGCAAAGGACAATTATAAAGTTTGGCGCGGCAGGGGTTTGTATTCTTGCGGGCTTTGTGGTAAAGTATATACAATCAATTTATAGGCAGCAAACATGAATGATTTTGATGCTGATTTGTATCGGATGCGTTAAGAGAAAAGGAGTTTGATTATGGCTTATTTCTACGAAGAACCCTCCCGCACCTTTGGCGAGTACCTGCTGGTCCCCGGCTATTCCTCTGCGGAGAATGTGCCCACGGCGGTCAGCCTGAAGACCCCGCTGGTCAAGTACCGCAAGGGGCAGGAGGAGTGCCCGCTGCAGATGAATATCCCCATGATCAGCGCCATCATGCAGTCGGTCTCCGGCGATAAGCTGGCCATTGCACTGGCTCGTCAGGGCGGCGTTTCCTTTATCTATGGCTCTCAGAGCATCGAGAACGAGGCCGCCATGGTGCGCCGCGTCAAGAGCTTCAAGGCCGGTTATGTGGTGTCCGATTCCAATCTGGCTCCCACCGCCACCCTGCATGATGTGCTGGAGCTGAAGGCACGCACCGGCCACTCCACCATCGCCATCACTGCCGACGGCACTCCGGGCGGCAAGCTGCTGGGCATCGTGGCTTCCCGCGATTACCGCATCAACCACACCCCGGACGATGCCTGCGTTACCACTTTTATGACCCCCGTTGAAAAGCTGGTCACCGCTCCGGCCAACACCTCTCTGCACGACTGCAACAACATCATCTGGGACAACAAGATCAACACCCTGCCGCTGGTGGATGCCGAAGGCAATCTGGTGTATATGGTATTCCGCAAGGACTACGATTCCCACAAGGCAAACGTCAACGAGCTGCTGGATAAGAACAAGAGCTACGTTGTAGGCGCCGGCATCAACACCCGCGACTACGCCCAGCGCGTGCCCGCACTGGTAGAGGCCGGTGTGGATGTGCTGTGCATCGACTCCTCCGAGGGCTACTCCGAGTGGCAGAGCCGCACCATCGGCTGGATCCGCGAGCACTACGGCGACACCGTCAAGGTGGGTGCCGGCAACGTGGTGGATGCTGAGGGCTTCCGCTTCCTCGCTGAGGCTGGTGCAGACTTCGTGAAGATCGGCATCGGCGGCGGCTCCATCTGCATCACCCGTGAGACCAAGGGCATCGGCCGCGGTCAGGCTACCGCTGTCATCGAGGTTGCCAAGGCTCGTGACGAATACTACAAGGAGACCGGCATCTATGTGCCCATCTGCTCCGACGGCGGTATCGTCCACGACTACCACATCACCCTCGCTCTGGCTATGGGCGCAGACTTTGTCATGCTGGGCCGTTACTTTGCCCGCTTTGACGAGAGCCCCACGAACAAGGTGCGCATCAACGGCCAGTATATGAAGGAGTACTGGGGCGAAGGCTCCAACCGTGCCCGCAACTGGCAGCGCTACGATCTGGGCGGCTCCACCAAGCTGAGCTTTGAGGAGGGCGTGGACAGCTATGTGCCTTACGCCGGTCCTCTGGCGGACGGCGTGCAGACCACCCTGTACAAGGTGAAGAGCACCATGTGCAACTGCGGCGCTCTGTCCATCCCCGAGCTGCAGCAGAAGGCCAAGCTGACCGTTGTTTCCTCCACCTCCATCGTGGAGGGCGGCAGCCACGACGTTGTGCTGAAGAACGCCACCCCCAGCATCATGAACGGCTAAGCCTGTTCTGAGCAAACGATTCCTTTGAACACAGAGACCGCTGCACAGCGTTTGTGCAGCGGTTTCTTTTTGCACAAAAATACTTGCACAGGCAGGGAAATCGTGCTATCATGGTAGAAACGCTCTGTCTTGACAGGGCAGAGAATCCCCCTGCCGGGCAAGCGGCAGGCGGCGCAGTGGGGAAGACCCCCGCGCCGGGCATAAATAGAGAGGAAAACGTTCATGAACGAGATCAAGGTCGAGCCTTATATCCCTGACGAGGACTACGATAACCCCGCGATGGTGGTGGACTTTTACGAATTCACCATGGCGAACTGCCTGTTCCTGCATGGTTTTAAGGATACCACGCTGGTGTTTGATATGTTCTTCCGCAAGAACCCGGACAATCAGGGCTATTCCATCAGCGCAGGCCAGCGCAAGCTGACCCGTTTTTTGCTGGACTATCACTTCAATGAGCAGGATATCCACTGGCTGCGCACCAAGGGCATGAGCGAGGAGTTCTGCGAGTATCTGCGCACCTACAAGTGGAAGGGTGATATGTACGCCCTGCCCGAGGGCACGGTCTGCTACCCCCATGTGCAGATGGTGCGCATCGAGTGCGATCTGGTGGGCGCGATCCTCATCGAGACCTACCTGCTGCAGACCATGAACTTCCATAGCCTGATCGCCACCAAGGCAACCCGCGTTACCGGTCTGAATACCCACACCCCTCGCAGCGTCATGGAGTTCGGCACCCGCCGCGCACAGGGCGAGAGTGCCGGTAACGATGGCGCTTACGCAGCAGTGCTGGGCGGCTGCATCGGCACGGCCAACTGTCTGGCCGAGATGAAGTTCGGTGCAGAGGTCAAGGCCGTGGGCACCGTGGCACACAGCTTTATCGAGTTTTTCCCCACCGAATTCGATGCCTTCAAGGCCTTTGCCGATACCTACCCGGATTCGGTCAGCCTGCTGCTGGATACCTATAATATTATGGAAAGCGGTCTGCCCAACCTGATCAAGCTGGACGATTATCTCATTGAGAAATACCCCAACGATCCCAACCGCCGCGTCAAGAGCGCCCGCATCGACTCCGGCGACCTTGCCCGCGGCTCCAAGCGGCTGCGCAAGGCACTGGATGCCGCCGGTAAGCCCTACATCAAGCTGGTAGCCTCCAACGGTCTGGATGAGAAGAAAATCGCCAACATGGAACTGTACGAGCACGCACACTTCGACTCCTACGGCGTGGGTGAAAACCTCATCACCTCCGCCTCCGACCCCGTGTTCGGCGGCGTATACAAGTTGGTGGCAGTGAAGAAGCCGGACGGCAGCTACACCCCCAAGATGAAGTGCTCGGACTCCGCCAGCAAGGCTATCATCCCGGGCAAGAAGATGCCGTGGCGTCTGTACGATGAAAACGGTCAGGCACAGTGCGACCTGATTGCCATGGACGGTGAGGTCATCGAGGCTGGTAAGCCTGTCACCATGGTCAATCTGGACTCGGACGCCATCGAGCGCACCATCACCTTTACCCCCACCGCTGTGCGCCCGCTGTTGGTGCCGCATATTCTGGGCGGCGAGCTGGCCATTGACCTGCCCTCTATTGCAGAAAAGAAGGCCTATATTGCAAAGCAGCTCACCGAGGAGACTTGGGAAAGCGAGCTGCGTCTGGAGTGCCCCCACAAACACTACGTCAACATGACCCCCGCAGTGGCCGAGTGCCGCTCCCGGATGTACGCCGATCTGCACGGAGGCAAGGTGTAAGCGGCACCGAATAAGCGGTTTTTCTTGACAAAACAGGGAAACTATTGTATCATAAAAGCCGCTGATTTTAATAAAAATGTTAATACCACCAGATTGCGAATAGCAGTGTGGTTGTAATAATTTTTTCCTCACACCTGTTATTCCCGGCTCCCTCTCAAGCCAGAGGGCAGCAGGGCTTTGTAAGCCGGGGTTGCGCCGCTGTGGTGAAATTGGCAGACACGAGGGACTTAAAATCCCTTTCTGGAGACAGAGTACGGGTTCGACCCCCGTCGGCGGCATGTAAAAGCCCAGAATCATTCGTTGATCCGAATGATTCTGGGCTTTTTCTTTTATGCTTTGCGGGGAACGGGCGGGGCGCTGTTGTCCGTCAGGCCAAGGATATAATCGGTACTGGTATGGTAGAGGCAGGCAAGTTGGATCAGTACCTCGGTGGGGATATCCCGCTTGCCGGTCTCGTAATTGGAGTAGCAGACCTGTGTGCATTTCAGATACGCCGCAACATCCTTTTGCAGCAGATCACGATCCTCCCGCAGATCCCGGATACGTTGATACATGGTGTTTACCTCAAAGGCTTTATTTAAGGTAAAGTATAGGCATAACGAAATGTTATATTGACATATAAAACAAAATGTTATATCATAGAATCGCGCCGGGAACAGCCGTGAATCTCCGGCGCAAAAGGGGAGAACATCATGAAACTGGAATTCCGGCAGACGGTGACCTGCAACCATCTTACGCTTGCAAGGGTCTGCAAAACCATCGACTGGCAGCAGCCGCTGCCCCGGTGCGGAGAATATGTGACCGGGCTGGATACGCTGGACGGCGAGCAGGAACTGCCGGTGCGCAAGCTGCTGCACCGGGCACAGGACGGCAGCTGCCTTGCGGAGCTGCCGGGCTTTAACATCGCGCAGCTGCGGCTTTCTTACCGGGAACTGGAGCAGTTGGCAGCACAAAAGGGCTGGACGCTGCAAAAGCTGTAAAAAACTTAAATTTTCCTCTTGCATTCTGCCTGATTCGTGCTATAATAGTAAGGCAATCGTTTCCAAGGCCGCTCGACGGGGTAGCCGATATTGAAGGTTGTGATGGGCACATACATTAAATATGGCCCCAATACGTCAGAACCAGAATTGAGGTGAAAAGAATGAAACAGGGTATCCATCCGAACTACGTTGACTGCACCATTACCTGCGCTTGCGGTAATGTCATCAAAACTCGTTCCACCAAGCCCGAGATCCACGTCGAAGTTTGCTCCAAGTGCCATCCTTTCTACACTGGCAAGCAGAAGCTGGTTGACACCGGCGGACGTGTTGAGCGCTTCAACAAGCGTTTCGGCCGTAAGTAATTATAGGCTATCTCATGCCGCTTCCTTCGGGAGGCGGCATTTTTGCTTTTTGCGTGGGCAAATATTTCGTTTTCCCACACAGGATTGTCTTAATTTAAACACATTTTCCATCTAAACTATAGCAGTTCCAAACCGGAAAGCGCTGGCTCTACGCTGCTTTCCGTAAAACAGTTTCTGAAACAAAGGAGAGTTTGCTGTGATCGAAGTTTCTCACCTGAGCAAGTCCTACGGCAGCCGCCCTGCCGTGCAGGATCTCTCGTTTACGGTGCCGGACGGCCAGATCTACGGCCTGCTTGGCCCCAACGGCGCGGGCAAATCCACCATTATGAATATCCTTACCGGCTATCTTGCCCCCACCCAGGGCGAGGTGAAGGTGGCCGGGTTCCGTCTGCCGGAGCAGTCGCAGCAGGCTAAAGCCTGTGTGGGCTACCTGCCGGAGCAGCCGCCGCTCTACCCGGAAATGACCGTGCAGGAGTATCTGGACTTTGTGGCAGAGCTCAAGGGGGTCAAGCGTGCGCAGCGCAAGCAGCATGTGCTGGCCGCTGCCCGCCGCACCGGGTTGGAGGAAGTGCTGCCCCGGGTCATCCGCAGCCTGTCCAAGGGCTACCGTCAGCGGGTGGGCATCGCGCAGGCGCTGCTGGGCAGCCCGCAGCTCATCATTCTGGACGAGCCCACCGTAGGGCTGGACCCCGCGCAGGTCATCGAGATCCGCAACCTCATCCGGGAGCTGGGCAAGGCGCACACGGTCATTCTGTCCAGCCACATCCTCAGCGAGGTGCAGGCCGTGTGTCAGCAGGTGCTCATCCTGTCTAAAGGGCATCTGGTGGCTGTGGGCAGCCCGGAGGAGCTGGGCGAGACTCTGAATCCCGGCAGTCGTCTGCGCGCTACCGCGCAGGGCGAGCCCGACACCGTGCTGGCCGCTGTGCGCAATGTGCCGGGCATCTGCCGGGTAGAACTGGAAAGCGTCGCAGACGGTCAGGTCACCTTTACCGCCGAGAGCGAGGACGCCGCCGACCGCCGCGCCGCCGTGTCCCGGGCACTGACCGAGGCCGGCTGCACCGTGCTGGCACTTGCCGCCGAGAACCGCAGCCTTGAGGAGGTATTCCTTGCGCTGACCGAAAAAAAGCCGGAGCAGGAAGCCCCGGCAGAAGGGGAGGAGAATTGAGATGCTGGCCATCTTTAAACGAGAGCTCCGCAGCTGCTTTCACGGCATGATCGGCGCGGTGCTTACTGCCTTTATGCTGGCGGCTACAGCTATCTATTTTGTGGCGCTGAATCTGGGCTATGGTCTGCCGGATTTTGGCTACTACACGATGTACCGCACTATTTTTGTGCTGCTGCTCTACATTCCGGTGCTCACCATGCGTTCCTTTGCGGAGGAACGCCACAGCCGCACCGACCAGCTGCTGCTCACAAGCCCGGTGTCGGTGGGCGGCATCGTGCTGGGCAAATATTTTGCGCTTTGCGTCATTTTTGCGCTGCCCTGCCTTGTGGATGTGGGCATGATCCTTGTGCTGAAGGTGCTGGGCGCTACCGGCACCAGTACACTGGCCAATTTTTCCGCGCTGCTGTGCTATTACCTCATGGGCTGCGCCGCCATTGCTATCGGGGTGTTCCTTTCCAGCCTGACCGAAAACCAGATCATCGCCGCCGTGTCCGGTGTGGCGGCGCTGCTGCTGGCCTATATGATGCCCAGCCTGCGCACTATGTTCACCACCGGCAGCGCGGTGGCGCTGGCACTGTTCACCGCCATTGCCGCCGTGCTCAGCGTGGTGGCGGGGCTGCGCAGCAAAAGCTTTACGCTGGGCTGTCTTTCCTTTGCGGGGTGCTGCGTGGCGCTTACGGCGCTGTTTCTGCTCAAGAGCAGCTGGCTGACCGAGGCCTTCAGCGCGGTGCTCAGCGCCCTGTGCCTGTTTACCCCCTTTGAAGAATTTGTCAACAGCAGCTTTTCCATCCCCACACTGGTCTACTACCTGACCGTGGCAGCGGTGTTCCTGTTTTTCACCGCACAGGGGCTGGAAAAGCGCCGCTGGAACTGAGAGGAGGCCACAACGATGAAATGGAACAAGAACGCAGCCTCCCAAAAGGGCAGGGTGTTCCGCAGTGGGCTGCTGTCCACCGCCATGCTGGCGGCAGTGCTGGTGCTGGCGGTGCTGCTCAACCTGCTGGTGCGGGCCATCCCTGCAAAATATACCGAGTTCGACCTCTCCGAGGCCAAGATGTACACCCTGAGCGACAGCACCAAAACACTGGTGGAGGGGCTGGAAAAGGATGTGCACATCTATTACCTCTGCGAAACCGGCAGCGAGGATGCCATCATCACAAAGCTGCTGGATCACTACGCCGCCGAGAGCGGACACCTGAGCTGGGAACAGAAGGACCCCACCCGGTACCCCACCTTTGCCGCCAAGTACGGTGCGGAGAATGTTTCCTCCGGCAGTCTGATCGTTACCTGCGGGGAGAACAGCACTGTACTGGATGCCGCCGACCTGTACGAGTACGACTATACCGATTACTATACCACCGGCTCTGCCAGTGTGACCTTTGGCGGCGAAAAGCAGATCACCTCTGCCATTTATAAGCTTACCGCAGCCGGGCAGAGCCACGCCTACTATACCACCAACCACGGCGAACAGACCCTGACCGACTCTTTGATCGATGCACTGGACGCCCAGAATATCGACGCCCAGCCGCTGGATCTGCTTACAAGCACCATCCCGGAGGACTGCGACCTGCTCATCATCAACGCACCCACCACCGATTTTACTGCAGGGGACGGCCTTGTGGACGAGATCAGCCAGCTGCAAAATTATCTTGCGGCGGGCGGCAAGCTGCTTTTGACCAGCAGCGTCTACGCCCAGACCCCGCAGCTGGATGCCGTGCTGGCGCAGTTCGGCCTTGCCCGCGCAGAGGGCATGGTGGTGGAGGGTGACAGCGGCAAGGCGCTGTATAACTCTGCATGGTCGCTGCTGCCGGACTACGGCACGCCCACCGAGAGCACCGCGCTGAACGGCGTGAATACCGGCACTCATGTCATGCTGTCGGTGGCGCAGGGCATCACGGTCACTGAGACCGAGGATGTCACCGCCGAGCCGCTGCTGAACAGTTCCTCCTCTGCCTATGCCAAAGCCGACATCAACGACCTTACCACCATGGAGCGGGAGGACGGAGACGCAGACGGCCCCTTTGCGCTGGCCGTCTGGGCACGGAACGAAGATACCGGTGCCGAGGTCCTCTGGATCGGCTGTCCCAACATGGATAACGAGCAGCTTTATCAGTCCATGCCCGGCAATCTGACCTTTTTGCAGGGCTGCGCCGCCTCTCTGGTGGGGCAGGATATCCTTGTGGACACTAAGGCGCTGGAAGCCGAGCCCATCACGGTGGCAGGCTCCACTGCCGCAGCACTGGGGCTGACCTTTGTGTTCGTGCTCCCGGCGGCGGTGCTCATTGCCGGGGCAGTGGTGGTGCTGCTGCGCCGCCGCAGATAAGGAGACCGCCATGAAAACAAAACAGCGTGCCCTGCTGGCGCTGCTGGCAGCGGCAGTGCTGCTGGGCGCGGCACTGTGGGCGGTGATGCGCGGCAACGCCAAGGCCGAGCAGAACGCCAGTGCCGCCGCCGAGGGCAGTATCCCGCTTTCCAGCTTTGCCGCCGAGGACTTGGAGCAGATTGAGTACACCTATAACGGCGAGACCTACACCCTGCAGTATTCCGGTGACAGCTGGCAGCTGGCACAGGACCCCGCCTATCATCTGGACGAGAGCGCCTGCAACACCATGCGCACCGCCCTGATGGCACTGAATGCCAAGCGCAGCCTGACACCGCAGGCAGGGGAGGACTACGGGCTGGACAGCCCGCAGCTTACCGTTACGGTAACGGCGGCAGGGCAGAGCACCACTCTGACCTTCGGGGCAGAGAACCCGGTCACCGGGGATCTCTATGTGCAAAAAGCCGGGGACGATGCCATTTATACCGTCAGCGGCAACAAAGCCGCCTGCTTTCAGCTGGATAAGGCCGGGCTCTTCGGCAGCTTCTGCCCCACTGGGCTCACAGCCTCGACCATTACACAGGTAGCCTATACGCTGGCAGACGGCAGCTCCGTCACCCTGAACGCCGTCAGCGAGCCGACCGAAAGCGCCGACAGCGCTTCTTCCGCTGCCTACGAGACGGTGTGGCGGCTGGCCTCTGACCCCGCCGCCAGCCTTGCGCAGGATAAGGTGCAAAGCATGCTGTCTGCCTTGTGCACCTATGCCACCGCCCAGACCACGGACGCAGACCTTTCTGCCTGCGGTTTTGATGCACCGGTATTCACTGCCGCCGTTACCAGCGAGGACGGCTCCACCGTGCAGCTGGCCTACGCCTGCGGCACGGACGGGTGGTATTTGCAGGTGGAAGGGGAACCTTCGGTATACACGGTGGATACCAGCACTGTGCAGGCGCTTCTGCTGACGGAAAACGACCTGAAAACGCAGGAATAATTGCTTTTGTACGCTGCACCGAAACCAAGGTGCAGCGTATATTTTTTTGCAGCTTTTTATAAAGTTGCGGCAAACATCGGCAGAGTGATTGACAATCCGACTGTGATTGTTTATTATAAACCGTGACAGGGTATGTCCGCCGCGCAAGATCATGCTGCTGCGCGGGGCGGAGCATCCCTTATACGCAAAAAAGATGGGGCAGGTTCCCTGTCTTTTTTCGTATCTGAGAACAAGGAGGATAACATATAAAATGGACAACTCGGTGGTCGTTTCACTGCGGGATATCGTAGTGGAATTTGATGGACAGCGCATTCTGGATGGGCTGAATCTGGATATCCATGACAAGGAGTTCGTGACGCTGCTCGGTTCCTCCGGCTGCGGCAAAACCACCACCCTGCGCCTGATCGCAGGTTTTCTGGAGCCAAACGCCGGTAAGGTGCTGCTGAAAGGGAAGGACATTACCGGTGTGCCGCCCTACAAGCGCCCGGTGAATACCGTGTTCCAGAAATACGCGCTGTTCCCGCACCTGAACGTGTTCGAGAACGTGGCCTTTGGTCTGCGGCTCAAAAAGCTGGACGAGGACACCATCCGCCGCAAGGTACGCGATATGCTGGAGGTCGTGGGCTTAAAGGGCTTCGAGCGCCGCAGCATCAGCCAGATGTCCGGCGGTCAGCAGCAGCGCGTGGCCATTGCCCGCAGTCTGGTCAATGAGCCGGAGATTTTGCTGCTGGACGAGCCGCTGGGCGCACTGGACCTGAAGCTGCGCAAGGAGATGCAGCTGGAACTCAAGCGGTTGCAGCGCGAGATGAACATCACCTTTATCTATGTCACCCACGATCAGGAAGAAGCGCTTACCATGTCCGATACCGTCGTTGTCATGAACGGCGGCAAGGTACAGCAGATCGGCACCCCGGAGGATATCTACAACGAGCCGAAAAACGCCTTTGTGGCAGACTTTATCGGCGATTCCAACATTGTGGACGGCGTGATGCACAAGGACTTTCTGGTGTCCTTCTCCGGCGTGGATTTCCCCTGCGTGGACCGCGGCTTTGCCCGGGAGCAGAGTGTGCAGGTGGTGGTGCGCCCGGAGGATATCGAGGTGGTATCCCCGGTGGAAGGCCAGCTTGTGGGTGTGGTGAACGATGTCATCTTCAAGGGTGTGCACTTTGAGATGCACGTCGAATGCGAGGGCCGCGAGTGGCTGATCCACTCCACCCGCGCCTGCACCCCCGGCGAGACCATTGGTATGCGCATCGGCCCCAACGAGATCCATATCATGGCGCGGAGCGAGGGGTGATGTGCCATGAAGATCTATGATAAAAAGCTGGCCTATCCGTACTTTGTATGGATGGTGCTGTTTACCGTTGTGCCTCTGTTCATTGTGGTGTACTACGCCATGACGGACGCCGAGGGTAACTTTACCCTGAATAACCTTACCTCCATCAGCGGCTACGGCTCAGTGTTTGCCCGCAGCCTGCTGCTGGCGCTTATTGCAACCGTTATCTGTCTGGTCATCGCATTCCCGGTGGGATATTTTCTGTCCCGGTTGCGGGTGAACAAGCAGCACATCATGCTTATGCTGGTCATGCTGCCCATGTGGATGAACTTTTTGCTGCGTACCTACGCATGGATGGGTCTGCTCAGCGTCAACGGCCCGGTGAACACCCTGCTGGGCTTTATCGGCCTTGGCCCCTATACCATGCTCAACACCTCCGGCGCGGTGGTGCTGGGCATGGTGTATAACTATGTGCCCTACATGATCCTGCCGCTGTATACCAGCATGACCAAGATCGACCAAAGCCTTGTGGAAGCTGCGCAGGATCTTGGTGCCAACACCACCAAGACCCTTGTGCGGGTGCTTATCCCCATGAGCGTGCCGGGCATCAGCACCGGCATCACCATGGTGTTTGTGCCGGCAGTGTCTACCTTTGTCATCAGCCGTATGCTGGGCGGCGGCTCCAACCTGCTGATCGGCGACCTGATCGAGATGCAGTTTTTGGGTAACAGCTATAACCTGAACGTCGGCTCTGCCATGAGCTTGGTGCTGATGATCATCGTACTGCTGTGCATGAGCTTTACATCCAGCTTTGACGAGGATGAAATGGAGGGCGTATCCTGATGAAAACAAAACATCTGCGCCTGATGCAGCGGGTCTATATCATCCTGTTCTTCTGCTTCATGTATCTGCCCATTGCCTACATGATCGTGTTCAGCTTCAACCAGAGTAAGGGCTATTCGCTGTTCACCGGCTTTACCCTCAAGTGGTACCGCAGCCTGTTCACGAATGCGTCCATCCTCCATGCGCTGTGGGTGTCCGTTGAGGTGGCAGTGCTGTCCGCCATCATCGCCACGGTGCTGGGCACGGCAGCCAGCCTTGGCATCGCCTCCATGAGCCGCAAAAGCCGCCTGCTGGTGACCAACATCACCTATATCCCGGTGGTCAACCCGGAGATCATCACCGGCATTTCCCTGATGCTGCTGTTCGTGGCTTACCAGCGCTTTGCCGCGCAGTCCGCATGGCTGCCGGACAACATCATGGGTCTGCCCACGCTGCTTATTGCGCATATCGCGTTCAATGTGCCCTACGTTATCTTCAACGTAAGCCCCAAACTTAAACAGCTGGATATCAAACTGTACGAGGCAGCGCTGGATCTTGGCTGTGATCCCCGACAGGCTTTCTTCAAGGTCATCCTGCCGGAGATCAGTCCCGCTATCCTGTCGGCGTTCCTCATCTGCCTGACCTATTCCATCGATGATTTCATGATCTCCTACTTCAACTGCGGCACGGTAGAGACCCTGCCCATTGCCATCTATTCCATGACCCGCAAAAAGGTCAGCCCGGAGATCTACGCGCTGTCCACCATCATGTTTGTGGTCATCCTCAGCGTCATTCTGGTGTCCAATGCCATGGAGAGCCGCAGCTACCGCAAGGATCAGAAAACGCTGCGAGGGGAGGGTGCATAATGAAACGCATTGCTGCATTGCTGCTGACACTGGCTGTGGCGCTGTGCGCTGCACTGCCGGTGCTTGCCGCCGATACCATTGAGGTGACCGAGGACGTCTCGGTGTCGGACGATTACGACTGGACCCGCTTCAAGGGGCAGAACGTCACCCTGAACGTCTATAACTGGGGCGAGTACATCTCCAACGGCTCGGATGACAGCGTGGATGTTGTGGCCGCCTTTGAAAAGCTGACTGGCATCAAGGTGAACTACACCACCTTCGACTCCAACGAGTCCCTGTACGCCAAACTCAAGTCCGGCGCAGCCAACTACGATGTGATCATCCCCTCCGACTACATGGTGGCAAAGATGATCAATGAGGGGATGCTTGCACCCCTTGACTATGACAATATCCCCAATTTCCAGAAGATCGATGCAGGCTATCGCAACCCGGATTACGACCCGCAGAACGCTTACACCGTGCCCTATATGCTGTGCACCACCGGCATCATCTACAACACCACTATGGTAGACGAAGCCCCCACCTGCTGGGCAGACCTGTGGGATGAGCAGTATGCGGGCAACATCCTGATGTTCAACAACAGCCGCGATGCCTACGCTATCGCTGCATTTAAGAGCGGCCACAGCATCAACCCCGCCACCCCGGAGGAGGTAGACGAGGTGGTGGAGCAGCTCAAGGCACAGAAGCCGCTGGTGCAGGCCTACGTCATGGACGAGATCTTTGATAAGATGATCGGCGGCGAGGCTGCTATCGGCGTGTACTACTCCGGCGATGCCATCACCATGATCGATGATAACCCAGACTTGGCTTGGGTGTTCCCGGAGGAGGGCAGTGTGCTTTCGGTGGACTGCATGGCTGTGCCTGCCGCCAGCGAGCACAAAGAGGCCGCCGAGATGTTCATCAACTTCATGTGCGAGACCGACATCGGCAAGGCCAACAGCGAGTACATCGGCTACACCACCCCCATGCACGATGTATGGGAGGTACTGGACGAGGATCTGAAAACCAGCGAGATCGCCTATCCGTCTGAGGAGGACGCCGCCCGCGAGAAGGTGTTCACCGCCCTGAGCGATGAGGTGAACAGCGAACTGGACCTGAAGTGGAGCGAGATGAAGAGCTACGATGAAGGCGGCGGCAGCTACCTGTTTTTGCTGCTGCTGCTGGCTATGCTGGCACTTGCCTGCTTCAATATCTGGCGCAAGGTGCGCAGAAAGACCCGCAATCAGTATTGATTGGTCAACCAAGGCTGCCGTCCCGGACGTGGTGCGGCGGCCTTTTTCCGATAGGAGGGAAAGACTATGGAACAGTTTTATTATCAAGGCACCGCCGTGGTAGAAAATGCCGATGCAGACTGCCACAGCCTGCTCAAGGCCAGTGCGCTGCTGCGCTATGTGGAGCAGATCTCCACCATGCACGCCCGCCACTTTGGCATGGACGATAAGTTCTTTGAGGATCACGGCGTAGCGTTTCTGGTGGGCAAGCAGGCGCTGCGGTTCAGCCGCGTGCCCCGCCGTGGCGAGACTTTGACCCTTTGCTCCCGCTCAGAGAAGAGCATTCGCGGCTCTATCAAGCGCGTCACCACCCTTACGGACGAAGCCGGGCAGGAAGTAGCCATGGTGGACAGCCGCTGGATCATGTCCAGCCTTGAGAATGGGCACATCCTGCGCCGGCCGGACTGGACGGTAGAGGGATACTGGAACGAGACGGTGAAAGAGGAGCTACCCCTTTTGCTGCATAAGCGCCGGGACAGCCTGACCAGTGCCGGCCTGTTTACGGCGCGCTACTCCCAGTGCGACCTGCACTACCACATCAACAACGCTTTTTATCTGGATATCGTCTGCGATGCACTGCCGCTGGAGATCATGCGCGATCACGTTGTAAAGTTTGCCTCCATCAATTACCACCGTGAAGTCCCCATGGGGCAGCAGGTGGAGGTGTTCTACGCGCCTTCGGATGATGGCTGGTACTTTATTGCCAAGCGCGCGGACAAAACGGCTTTCGAGTGCTATCTGGAACTGGAGTCGGTCAAACAGTAAGTGCCCGGAGGAAAAATGCCTATGTCCAAGACCAAGGAACTTTTTTGCACCTTTTTCAAGATCGGTGCCTTTACCTTTGGCGGCGGCTACGCCATGGTGGCGCTGCTGGAGCACGAATTTGTAGAGGAAAAACGCTGGCTTACCCGGGAGGAGTTTCTGGATATGGTCGCCATTGCCGAGTCCACCCCCGGCCCTGTGGCGGTAAACAGCGCCACCTACATCGGCTATAAGCTGGCCGGGGTAGCCGGTGCGGCGGCCTCCACCCTTGCGGTGTGCCTGCCGTCCTTTGCAGTCATCTACCTTATTTCACTCTTCTTCGACCGCTTTTTGCAGCTGACGGTGGTAGCCAATGCCTTTAAAGGCATACAGGCCTGCGTCATCTACCTGATCCTATCCGCAGGGGTCAAGATGCTCAAAAATCTGCAGCGCACCCCCTTCAACACGGCAGTGGTGGCGGTGGTGCTGGCGGCCATGGTGGGCTGCTCTGTGCTGGCGGTAAAGTTTTCCTCCATCTGCTGCATCCTGTTTTGCGGCGCAGCCGGGGTGCTGACCTACGCGGTAGGGCAGGGGAAGAAAGGCGGCACAAAATGATCTTGCTGGAGCTGTTCTGGAACTTCCTTGTCATCGGCGCGGTGTCCTTTGGCGGCGGCTACGGCATGATCTCGCTGGTGCGGGAAACGGTGCTGGGGCACGGCTGGCTGACCGAGAGCGAATTTCTCAGCTTTATCGCGGTGTCAGAGTCCACCCCCGGCCCGCTGGCGGTGAACATGGCTACCTTTATCGGCGCTTCGCAGGCGGGACTGGCAGGTTCCTTTGCGGCAACGGTGGGGGTGGTGCTGCCCTCCTTTGTCATCATTCTGCTCATCGCGGCGGCGCTGCACAGCCTGATGAAGTATGCCGGGGTCAACGCCTTTCTGGCCGGGGTGCGCCCCTGCGTGGTGGCTATGATCTTGGCTACCGCCTGCACCATGGGGCTTTCCACGCTGGGGGGCTTTACCACCCTTGCCGGCGGCTTTGCCCCGAATGTGCGTGCGCTGGCGGTGTTTGCCCTTTTAAGCATTTTGCATTTTGCCTATAAAAAGAAAACGCAGAAAGCACCGTCCCCCATTGGGATGATCCTGCTTTCTGCGGTGCTGGGCGCAGTGCTGTGGAGCATCTGACCCGGCAAGAAAGGATACTGCAATGAACATTACCGTGTATCTGGGCGCAAGCCTTGGCAACGACCCTGCACTGCCGCAGGCCGTGCAGCAGCTGGGGCGCTGGATCGGCGAAAGCGGCAACGCGCTGGTGTACGGCGGCAGCAAAAGCGGCCTGATGGGCATTTTAGCCGACAGTGTGCTGGCCGCAGGCGGCAGGGTGACCGGCGTAGAGCCCAAGTGCTTTCTGGACGCAGAGCTGCAGCACGAGGGTCTGACCGAATTGATCGTGACCGAGGATATGCCCGCCCGCAAAACCAAAATGATTGAGCTGGGCGATGCTTTTATCGCGTTTCCCGGCGGCACCGGCACGCTGGAGGAGATCACCGAGGTCATCAGCAAGCTGTCGCTGGGGCAGCTGAACGCGCCCTGTATCCTCTACGATCTGAACGGCTACTACCAGCCCCTGCACCAGCTTTTGCAGCAGATGATCGCCATGGGGCTTTCCACCTCGGCGCGGCAGCGGAATATCACCTTTGCTGCCGACCTTGCCCAGATCCGCGCGATTCTTGAAAAATGATACTGGGAAGCTTGCTTCTCAAACGTAAGGAGACTGCTGTACATGGCTTTGTGCGGCGGTCTTTTTTCATAAAAATAGAATACCGGGGCGTCCGCAGACGACCCGGTATCCCGAAAAAGAAAAAATCATTCCGCTGGTTATGCCCATAGCGCACGCGGAGGGCATTTAAAATCTTTCTGCGCAACCAAAAAGGCCGCTGCACAAAACAATGTGCAGCGGCCTTTTGCTATCCTGTTATGTACGCTGTGCGCGTTAAACTTAGGCGGCAGTGGTGGAAGCAGCCTCAGAAGAAGCAGCCTCGCTGACAGCGGCCTCAGAGGAAGCAGCCTCGGAAGATGCAGCCTCAGAGGAAGCGGCCTCGCTGGAAGCAGCCTCAGAAGAAGCAGCCTCGGAAACAGCGGTGGTGCTTGCGGAAGCAGCCTCAGAGGTAGAGGAAGCAGAAGCGGTAGAAGTACCACCGCAAGCGGTCATGCCAGCAGCCAGAGCCAGAGCAACAACAGCGATGCAAATATTCTTGAGTTTCATATCGATGATCTCCTTAGTCTTCTTGTAAATGTTTAGCAGCGGGCTTTCGGTAACACCTCACTGCGATGCTATATTCTAGTCCATTTTTGAAAAAAATCAAGAGGATTTTGGTCGAAAGTTATAATCCGTGTAAAGAATCTGCATAGTTGTCATAAACTTTCGTCAAATGTCAAAGACTTTTTGGCAAAAATAAAACCCAGAATAGAGCCTGTACCGCCGGGTGGGAAGCACAATAATAGAAATAATTGAAAAAATGCTAATAAAATCCTTTTTATTGGACTGTAAATGTAGATAATAGAGGCACAGCAGGGGACGGACATCCCCCGGAAGGCTGAACGACAAGAATATTTGTGGAGGATAATACAATGAAAGACTTTGATTTTGGCTACTTTGGCACCGGTGACGAGGGCTATGCCCAGTACATGACCGCATTCGAGCGCAATTTCAGCACGGACAGCACCGACAGCTTTGCGTCCAATGACGCAGACTGCGATGCAGACAGCTGCGACAGCACTGAGGGCGATTTCTGAGTCCGCACCCTTTTGCCCGTTTGCGCATACAAAGGGCAAAGGGGGAATGCGGCTTGAACCGGATCGTTTTCACACTTGGGATCTGGCTGTTCCCGGCGGCGTGTACCGCGCTGGGCGCAGCAGGGGTGTTTTTACTGCGCAGGCAGGCAAGACCGGCTACCCGGCGCATTTTGTGCGGCATGGCGGCGGGCATCATGCTGGCGGCCAGCGTGTGGAGCCTGCTGCTGCCGGCCATTGCCCGGTCTCAGGGCAGGGCAGCATGGGTGCCCCCGGCGCTGGGACTTATTTTAGGCGCTGTGGGGCTTTTGCGGCTGGAGGATGCCGCCGGACAGCTGCTGGCGGGCGGTCCCGGGCATTGCGGGCGCATGGTGCTGGCGGTCACCCTGCACAACCTGCCGGAGGGCATGGTGGTGGGGCTGGCTGCGGCGCTGGCGCTGCATGGGGACGCGGATGCCGTAAGCGGAGCGCTGGCACTGAGTTTGGGCATCGGCTTGCAGAATATCCCGGAGGGTGCGGCGGTCAGTCTGCCACTGACCCAGAGCGGGCGTACCCGGGGGCAGTCCTTTGCCGCCGGGGCGGCCTCCGGGCTGGTGGAGCCCTTGGGCGCGGTGCTGGCCTTTGTGCTGGCCGAGTGGGTAGGCGCAGCGCTGCCGTGGCTCATGAGCGCGGCGGCGGGCTGTATGGTGTGTGTGACCGCACAGGAGATGATCCCTGAGGCGGTGGAACCGGATGAAGTGGCCGGTGTCATCAGCATCGTGCTGGGCTTTGCCCTGATGATGGCACTGGATGTGGCCCTATGATATAGTAAAAGCAATGCCGGACAGACCTTTTGGCCTACCCGGCATTGCTTTTATGCAAAAAGGATTTATATCGTCTGCGGCTGCTTCTGGCGCAGCTTACGCCGCACCACCAGCAGGCAGGTCAGGTGCACCAGCGCAGTCAGCGCCCAGCTGATGGGGTAGCTGATGTACAGCATAAAGGGGGTGCGGTTTAGCTGGAAAATGGTGGCAATCCACACCAGCCGCAGCGCACACACGCCGATAAGGCTTACCACCATGGGCAATATGCTGTAGCCCAGCCCGCGCAGGCTGCTGGCCAGCACGTCCATAATGCCGCATAGCAGGTAAAAGCCGCAGATCAGGCGCAGCCGCTCGGCACCGGTGGCAATGACCGCTGCGTCCGAGGAGTAGAAGCGCAGCAGCTGATGTCCTGCCAGCGCTGCGCCGCCGCCCAGCACAAGGCCGGTGACCACCGCACACAGCAGGCAGTTGCGGATCACCCGGTCAAGGTTGTGGTACTTGCGCGCGCCGATGTTCTGGCTGGTAAAGGTGACAGCGGCCTGCGCAAAAGCATTCATGGCGGTGTACACAAAGCCCTCCAGATTGGAGGAGGCAGAGTTGCCCGCCACCACCATGGAACCAAAGGAGTTGATGGAGGACTGGATGACCACATTGGAAAGGCTGAACACCGTGCTCTGCAGCCCGGCAGGCAGGCCGATGAGCAAAATCTGCTTCAGCGTTCCGGCGTGGAAGGCCAGCCGCCGCAGATCCAGCCGCAGTGCGCCCTCCTCCCGGACGAGCATCCCGGTCACCAGCAGCGCAGATACGGTCTGGCTGATGATGGTGGCCAGTGCCACGCCCGCCACGCTCATGGAAAAGCCGATGACAAAGACCAGATTCAGCACCACGTTAATGGCACCGGCAGCCGCCAGACAGTACAGCGGGCGTTTGGTGTCGCCCACGGCCCGCAGCAGCGCACTGCTGAAGTTGTACAGCATGGTCATGGGCATGCCGATAAAATAGATCTTCAGGTACAGGGTGGAAAGGCCGATCACGTCCTCCGGGCAGCTCATCAGCTCCAGCAGGCCGCGCGCAGCGCAAAAGCCCACCACCGCCAGCAGCACGCCGCTGACTAAGCCCAGCGCTACGGCGGTGTGCACCGTATCCTGCACGCCTTTTTCGTCCCGGGCACCAAAGCACCGGGCTGCCACCACGTTGGCACCCAGCGAAAGCCCGACGAACAGGTTGACCAGCAGGTTGATCAGCGCGCCGTTAGAGCCAACGGCAGCCAGCGCCGTGCTGCCCGCAAAGCGCCCCACCACCACAACGTCGGCGGCGTTGAACAGCAATTGCAGAATGCTGGATGCCGCCAGCGGCACGGAAAACAAGATGATCTTTTGCAGCATGGGCCCGCTGGTCAGGTCTGCGGAACGGCTGGTCGTTGCCATAAATTATCTACCTCCTATAATAAGCCTTGTGCGAACATAGCAATTGCCTATTATAGCGCGATATTAGGTAAAAAACAAGAGGTAAAGCGCCCTGTTCTCCCCAAAAGCGGCAAATATCGCCTGCCGGGCACCGCCTGCAATTGAAAAATGCTGCCCATACTGCTATAATAAGGCGGTACACCCGTAGAAAACGGAGGAAGTTCTATTCATGTATCGAAATCGGATCAAACGACTGTTGGACATTTTCCTGTCAGCCTGCGGCATTCTGTGCCTTTCGTGGCTGCTGCTGCTTCTGGCTGTTGCTATCAAGCTGGACTCGCCCGGGCCGGTATTTTTCCGGCAGAAGCGTGTGGGCATCGGCAAGCGGCATTTCCAGATCCTCAAGTTCCGCACCATGCGCATCGACACCCCCCACGATATGCCCACCCATCTGCTGCACGACCCGGAGCAGTATATCACCCGCATGGGGCGATTTCTGCGCAAGACCAGTCTGGACGAGCTGCCCCAGCTGTGGAATATCCTTGTGGGGGATATGGCTGTCATCGGCCCGCGCCCGGCACTGTGGAACCAGTATGACCTGCTGGCCGAGCGGGATAAATACGGCGCAAACGATGTGCGCCCGGGGCTGACCGGCTGGGCGCAGATCCATGGCCGGGACGAGCTGGAAATTGCCGAAAAGGCAAAGCTGGATGGCTGGTATGTGGAGCATATCAGCTTTGGGCTGGATGTGAAGTGCTTCTTTGGCACCATTACCGCTGTGCTCCGGCATGACGGCGTGGTGGAGGGCGGCACCGGCACCCTGCACGATGAAAAATGATCTATTATATGGAGACACCGGGGCCTTGGCTGACGCTCCGGTGTCTCCATTTTTACAGAAAGCACAGCACAGAGCGGCTGAAATTGGCATATCTCTTGATTTATCCCCTGAAAAGCGTATAATAAAACAGTACACAAGACGTTAAAGGAGGATTCCTGTATTATGGAACGCACCTATATCAATGAGGCTCAAAAGGCCATCGGCGGCACGGTGAAGGTGCAGGGCTTTATCGAGAACCTGCGCAACAGCAAGTATATGGCATTTATCGTGCTGAAGGATATTACCGGCAAGCTGCAGATCACGGTGGAAAAGGCCGACCACCCTGAGCTGGTGGATACCATCGACCAGCTCACCCCGGACTCTGTCATCACTGTTACCGGCAAGGTGATGGAGAACGACTACGTCAAGATGGGCGGCGTGGAGATGATCCCCGAGAGCATCGAGGTGGAGAGCACCGCCAATGCACTGCCCATCGTCCGCAAGGAGATCGCAGCCACCAAGAAAAAGAAGGCTGTGGAGCGCTCCAGCATCGACCAGCGCATCGACTACCGCTGGATCGATCTGCGCACCGACGAGAACCAGCTGATGTTCAAGGCGCAGAGCTGCTTCGTCAACGCCATGCGCAAGTTCCTGCTGGACCGTAACTTCATCGAGATTCACACCCCCAAGCTGATCGCTGCTGCCAGCGAGAGCGGCTCTGAGGTGTTCAAGGTGGACTACTTCGACCGCAACGCTTATCTGGCACAAAGCCCCCAGTTCTATAAGCAGATGGCCATGGCTGCCGGCTTTGAGCGCATCTTCGAAACTGGCCCGGTGTTCCGCGCCGAGAAGAGCTACACCAACAAGCACGCGACCGAGTTCTCCGGCTTTGATCTGGAGTTCAGCTACATCACCTCCTTCAAGGACGTGATGAAGATGGAAGAGGAACTGCTGACCGCCGGTCTGCAGGCTGTTAAGGACAGCTATGGCGACCAGATCAAGGAGCTGTTTGGTCAGGAAGTCATCGTGCCCACCACCCCGTTCCCGGTGGTCAAGCTGGCAGACCTGTACAAGGCGCTGGAGGAAGAGTTTGGCTACACCGTAGACGAGAGCGAGAAGGGCGATCTGACCACCGAGGCCGAGCGCCTGAGCTACGACTGGGTCAAGAAGCACTACGGTCACGAGTTCCTGTTCATCACCGATTACTCTGCCGAGAAGCGCGCCTTCTACCACATGCGCGATGAGAACGGCGTGCCGCAGGGCTACGACCTGATCTGGCGCGGTGTGGAGATCACCACCGGTGCCCAGCGTGAGCACCGCTACGAAGTGCTGAAGAAGCAGGCTGAGGAGAAGGGTCTGGCCGAGGACGTCAAGTTCTATCTGGAATTCTTCCAGTACGGCTGCCCGCCCCACGGCGGCTTCGGTCTGGGCATCGACCGCCTGACCATGCTGCTGTGCGGCCTGAGCATCAAGGACGCCGAGTTCCTGTTCCGTGGCCCCAACCGTCTGACCCCGTGATTTTATAAAACCTTCCCGAGAGCTGCTGTGTTTTGCACGGCAGCTCTTTTTTGAGTTCCGTGAAAAAGGCAATTGAGGAAAATCCGCAGATTTTCCTCAATTGCAATTATAAAATATTTTTTCCGCTGATTATGCCCAGAGCAAAGCGGCGGGCGTTCAAAACTGTTCCGGCATAATAAGCGCTCCCTTTTCATACGATACAACGAGCACACCCACCCCTACGGGCGCGGTGCGCAGCGCAACAGGAAGGGGAGAATTGCTTTGGAAAAACAGGAACAGAACAGCATCTGTCGCGAGATCGGCGCACGCACCGGCGGGGATATCTACATCGGTGTGGTGGGCCCGGTGCGCAGCGGAAAATCTACCTTTATCAAACGGTTCATGGAGCAGCTGGTGCTGCCCGCTATGTCCGGCTCTGCCGCTGCCCGGGAGCGTGCCCGGGACGAGCTGCCGCAGTCGGCAGCGGGGCGCACCATCATGACTACCGAGCCCAAATTCATCCCGGAAACGGCCGTGCCCTTGCAGCTGGAGGGCGGCGGGGCGTGTCGGGTGCGGCTGATCGACTGTGTGGGCTACATGGTGGAAGGTGCCATGGGGCACGAAGAGGACGCAAAGCCTCGCATGGTCAAAAGCCCGTGGTTTGAGCAGGAGGTGCCCTTTGATCTTGCCGCAGAGACCGGCACCCGCAAGGTGATCTGTGAGCACTCCACCATCGGGGTGGTGGTCACCACGGACGGCTCGATCAGCGATATCCCACGGGCGGGCTACGCAGAGGCTGAAAAGCGGGTCATCACGGAACTGGAAGCGCTGGGCAAGCCCTATATCATCCTGCTCAACAGCACCCACCCGGACGCGCCGGAAACCCGGCAGCTGGCTGAGGGCATGGCGCGGGACTACCGCCGCACCGTGCTGCCGGTAAGCTGCGTGGACTTGGACGCCGCCATGCTGGGGGAAATCCTACGGCGGGTGCTGTACGAGTTCCCGGTGCAGGAGCTGGATTTTGCCCTGCCCCGCTGGGTGACCATGCTGGAGCCCGGGCACTGGCTGCAAGCACAGGTGTACGCAGCTGCCATGCAGCTGGCAGAGCGGGTGTCCCGCATGAAAGATCTGCCCACTGGAACGGACGCCCCTGCGCTGGAATGCGATGCTGTGCAACGCTCGGCGGTGGCGGGGGCAGACCTTGCCGCCGGCAGTGTGCGGGTGAGCGTGGAGTTAAAGCCGGAGATCTTTTATCAGGTGCTCAGCGAGCAGACCGGGCTGGATATTGGGGACGAGGCGGGGCTGATGCCCTGCATCATGGAACTTGCCCGGGCAAAACGCGCCTACGAGAAGGTGCGCAGCGCCTTGGAGCAGGTGGAAGCCACCGGCTACGGCATCGTAATGCCATCCATCGATGAGCTGCATCTGGAACCGCCGGAGATCGTGCATCAGGATGGGCGCTGCGGGGTGCGGCTGCAAGCCTGCGCGCCCTCAATCCAGATGATGAAGGCCACCATCCACACCGAACTGAGCCCCATCGTGGGTACCGAGAAGCAGAGCGAGGACTTGGTGCAGAGCCTGCTGGCCGACTTTGCGGACGACCCGGTGCAGCTGTGGGAGTCCAACATCTTCGGCAAAAGCCTGCACGAACTGGTGAACGATGGGCTACAGAACAAGCTGCTCCACATCCCGCAGGAGGCGCGCACCCGCCTGCAGGAAACGCTGGAGCGGGTCATCAACGAGGGCTGCACTGGGCTGATCTGTATCCTGATTTAGGGCGTATCTGAAAAAAATCCCCGCCCGCCGTAAGGTTTGCTTACAGCGGGCGGGGATCGTTCTGTCCTATTTTTCTTCCTCGGTCAGCTTGTTGATCAGCAGCTGATAGATCTCGTTGCCCTTCAGGATGAACTGTTTTTTCACCAGCTCGGCACTCAGCCGGTCGGGCGCGCCCAGCTCCAAACAAAACAGCTCGCTGTCCAGCCCCTTTACGGTACAGCGCACAGTGCAGTGACCGTCGGCCTTTTCAGTAATGCGGGCGCTGTATTTGGCCTCCTTGCGGGCCCATGTCTGGCAGCGCAGCACGGCAGCCACCGCCCGCTCCCGCACGGTGCGGGGCAGGTCGTAGGCCAGCTCCTGCGCCACCTTGCGGCCTTTGTCGGTAATGGTATAGCTGTCGCCGGTCAGGGTGACCAGCGCCTGTTTTGTGATATCATCCAGACAGGAGCCTATCTCAAAATAGTTGACAAGGGCTTCCTCCATCAGGGCGTTTTCAATCTCCTGCCGGGTAATGGGGCCGGCGTTTTTCACCAGATAGCACAGCAGCAGCCGGATCTCGGTGCTGCTGGTCAGGCCGCCGGGACGGACACCGGCGGTAAAAGCATCATTGGCGTTCATCGTTCCTTACATCCCCCTTGCGCTTTCACATGGTATCAAAGGTCTGCGCCGCTGCCAAAAGGGCGGGCAGCGGGCAGACAAAAACTCTTTCTATTAGTATAAAGGCTTTCAGCCCGGATTGCAAGCCGCAACGGCAAAATCTGTCTCAATGCGCTTGGGGCATTCCGGTGTGGAGTACACCCACCTGT
This sequence comes from Faecalibacterium tardum, assembly GCF_040096515.1. Classification (NCBI taxonomy): domain Bacteria; kingdom Bacillati; phylum Bacillota; class Clostridia; order Eubacteriales; family Oscillospiraceae; genus Faecalibacterium; species Faecalibacterium tardum. Next base: position 378,379 of record NZ_JBBMEO010000001.1, read on the forward strand.
CCAGATGTCCCTCGGTGATGAAGTACCGCAGCTCAAACCGGTGGGGCTGGCTCAGGGCGTGGTTCACGATGACCAGCTTGATCTTCATCTTTTCCGGCAGGATGTTTTTGATGTAGACACTTACCGCCTGACCGGGCGCAAGGCCGGTGCAGCTTTCCGCAAGGCCGGCAAGGTTCGGTGCGATCTCCACAAAGGTGCCGTATTCCTCCACGCTGCGCACAATGCCAACCACCGTTTCGCCCACGGTGAAGCGGGCGGCGTTCTCTGCCCATGTGCCCAGCAGTTCCCGGATGGTCAGCACAAAGCGCCCCTGCGCGTCCCGGTTCTTGATGGCGCACAAAATCTGCTGCCCTACGCTTACTCGGTCGGCAGGGGAGGAGATGCGGCTTACCGACATACAGTCGATGGGCAGCAGGGCGCTGATGCCGCAGCCCACGTCACAGAACGCACCGAACGGCTCGATGTGGGTCACGGTACAGGGCAGGATATCCCCGGGCGAAAGCGTGTCCAGATACTCTGCCTTGCACAGCCGCTGCGCCTCGGCGCGGGAAAGCCGGTAGCAGGGTGCACCGTCCTCGTCCGTGTCTAGCCCCTCAATGACAAAGCAGGTGGGGCGTCCCACCCGGGTCAGCACCGCAATATCCCGCACGGTACCGGTCTCGGCACCGTCTGCGCACTGGGCAAAGGGCATCACCGCTTTTACGCCGCCCAGCTCAAACCGCAGCTGCCGCCGGGTATCAAAGGCAAGGGCGGTGGCCTGCAAAATTTCGCCGCTGGCCATGGCAGCCCGCAGCTCGGCAGGAGAAAGGCGGGCGGCAGAACGATAACTGTTTTCGGTACGATAAGCTTGCATCATGTTTCATTCCTCTTTCTATATGGTTTTCGGGTCTCTGTGCGATGCTACAACGATATGCAGCAGTGTGCGCAGATATTTGCATTTTGTGCGGCTTTGCATTATACTATATCTGTATGCGCAGCACCCGCTGGGCGGGCGGCGGCACACACTGGCTCTGCCGGGCATCTGCGCGGCAGAAAAGAAGGGAGAGGTCGGATAAATATGGACGTCGCTGTGGGAGATACCATCCTCACCCGCAAGAAGCACCCCTGCGGAGCATCCAGCTTCGAGGTGCTGCGGGTGGGCATGGATTTTAAGATCCGCTGCACCGGCTGCGGACGCGAGGTCATGCTGCCCCGCGCCAAAATTGAAAAGAACATCAAAAAGGTGGTAAAGCCCGGCAGCGCGCAGTAGCGCAGCCAACGCACCCGAACCGGAACGAATTTGTAAGGAGAACTGCAAGGATGCAAGATATTTCTTCCCGGATGGATGCGGTCTGCCGCCGCTTTGAGGAACTTTCCATACGGCTGAACCAGCCCGATACCGCCGCCGACCCGGCACTGTTCCGCAAGTTGATGCGGGAGTACCACGACACCGAGCCGGTGGTGGAGGCTTACCGGGACTGGCAGACCGCGCTGGATCATCTGGCACAGGCCAAAGCCCTGCTGGAGGAGCCCGGTTCACTGGACCCGGACTTCAAGCAGATGATACAGCAGGAAATCAGCGAAAAAAGTCAAGATGTGGCAAAGCTGGAAAATAATCTCAAAATTTTGCTGCTGCCCAAGGACGTGAACGACGGCAAAAACGTCATCATGGAGATCCGCAGCGGTGCCGGCGGCGAGGAAGCTGCTCTGTTTGCCCACAGTCTGCTGCGCATGTACACCATGTACGCCCAGAACCGTGGCTGGACACTGGAAGTGCTCAACCTGAACGAGACCGAACTTGGCGGCGTAAAGGAAGCCATCGTCTCGGTGGACGGCGCGGGTGCGTATAACCGTCTCAAGTACGAGAGCGGGGTGCACCGGGTACAGCGTGTACCGGAGACCGAGACCCAAGGTCGCATCCACACCTCCACCGCCACCGTTGCGGTGATGCCGCAGGCAGAGGAGGTGGACTTTGCACTGGATATGAAGGACCTGCGCATCGATACCTTCCGCTCCTCCGGTGCGGGCGGTCAGCACATCAACAAGACCTCCAGTGCCATCCGCGTGACCCATATCCCCACAGGTACGGTGGTGGAGTGCCAGAACGAACGCAGCCAGTTCCAGAACAAGGATAAAGCATTGGAGATCCTGCGCAGCCGGTTGCTGGCGCAAAAGCAGAAGGAGCAGCAGGACGCCATCAACGCCCAGCGTCAAGGACAGGTGGGCACTGGCGACCGCAGCGAGAAGATCCGCACCTACAACTTTCCGCAGGATCGCTGCACCGACCACCGCATCGGGCTGACTGTCCATAATCTGGAAAAAATCATGGACGGCAATCTGGACGAGGTCATTGACGCCCTTGCCACCCGCGAGCAGACCGAAAAGCTGCAAAGGCTGGGCGGGTAAAACCCGGCTTTGCAGGTGCAAAACCACTCGAACGGATGACAAGCAACTATACTTTACAGATAGAAAGAACGATGATTCGTATGGAAATCAAAACTAGAGTTTTGCCTGCCGATGAAGCAGGCGTAGCCGAGGCCGCACAGCTGCTGCGGCAGGGGCAGCTTGTAGCCCTGCCGACAGAGACGGTCTATGGCATTGCCGCCGATGCCCGCAACGGTGCGGCGGTGCGCAATATCTTTATAGCCAAGGGGCGCCCGCAGGATAACCCCCTCATTGTCCACGTCACTGGGCCGGAGATGCTGCCGGGTCTTGTCAGCGAGGTGCCGGAGCGTGCCCAGCTGCTGATGGCAGCCTTCTGCCCCGGCCCACTGACCATCATCATGCCGCGCGGGCCGGAGGTGGCGGATGAGTGCTGCGCCGGGCTGGATACCGTGGGCATCCGTATGCCCAGCCACCCGGTAGCGCGGGCGGTCATCCAGCAGAGCGGCTGCGCCTTTGCCGCCCCCAGCGCCAACCTTTCCGGCAAGCCCAGCCCAACCAACGCACAGGATGTGTTCACCGATATGGACGGCCGCCTGCCGCTGATCTTGGACGGCGGCGAGTGCGATGTGGGTGTGGAGAGCACCGTGGTGTCGGTGGTGGGGGAGAAACCCACCCTGTTCCGCCCCGGTCACATCACGCTGGAGGACTTGGAACGCGCCCTCGGCGAAGAGGTGGAGGTGTCCAAGGCCATTCTGGAAAAGCTGCCGGAGGGTGCCGTGGTGCGCAGCCCGGGCATGAAGTATAAACACTACGCCCCCAAGGCCGATGTGACGTTGCTCAACGGCACCTTTGAGCAGTTCAAGGCCTATGTGGACGCCCATAAAGACGAGAACCCCAGCTGCCTGTGCTTTACCGGCGAAAGCGCAAAGCTGGATGTGCCCTGCGTGGAATACGGCCGCGAGGGGGACGGTGCCGATCAGGCAAAGCACATCTTCCGCTCCCTGCGGGCGCTGGATGAGCAGGGCGATGGCGTAGTCTACGCTCGCTGCCCGCAGAAGGATGGCCTGTCCATGGCGGTGTACAACCGCCTGATCCGCGCCGCCGCCTTCCGGGTGATCGACCTATGATCACATTGGGCATCACGGGGCGCAGCGGCTGCGGCAAGTCCACAGTCACAGCAGTATTTGCCGCCCACGGCGTGCCGCTGGCGGACGCCGACCAGCTCAGCCGGGAAATCTTGCTGCCCGGCTCGCCGCTGCTGCCGCAGCTGGCGGCGCGGTTCGGCGGGGATATTTTAAAGCCGGACGGTACGCTGGATCGCCGTCTGTTGGCTGACCGGGCCTTTGCCACCCCGGAGGGCAAGGCCGCACTGGACAGCCTGACCCACCCCGCCATCGTGGCACGCATCCGGGCGGCAAAGCAGGCGGCGCAGGTCGCCGGAGCACCTCTTTTTGTGCTGGACGGTGCGGTCATCGTGGGCACGGCGGCACAGGCTGAGTGCGACCGCCTGTGCGTGGTCACCGCACCCTTTGAGACCAGCGTGGCGCGCATTGTGGCGCGGGACGGCATCTCGCCGGAGATGGCTGCCCGCCGCTTGAACGCTCAGACCCCGGAACAAACCCTGACCGCACAGGCGGACTACACCCTGCATAACGACGCCGGGCTGGAGGCGCTGCAAGCCGCAGCCGCCCGCCTGTGTGAGCGGCTGCAGGCAGAAGGGGGCGTGACGGCAGCGCTTTGAACGAACAAAATTATGAAAAAGTCTACGACCCTATCGCCGCCCGGGAGCGCCGCGCCGCGCGGGAAAAACTGCATCGCCGCAAACAGCAGCGCCGCCGCCGGATGGTGCGGCGGCTGGTCGCTTTGTGCTTGGCAGTGGTGCTTACGGTGTGCGTGGTGCCGCCTTTGTGCAACCGGGCAGAGCAGCTTTTGTACCCCCGCAAGTACGAGCAGTTGGTGGAAAAATGGGCGGCAACCTACGAGTTGGACCCCCTGCTGGTCTACGCCTTTATCCGCACCGAAAGCGGCTTCGACCCGCAGGCAACCTCCAGCGTGGACGCCCGGGGTCTGATGCAGATGACTGAGGAGACCTTTCTCTGGCTGCGCAGCAAAATTGCCCCGGACGAGCCGCTGACCTTTGCAGACCTGTACAGCCCCGATACCGCCATCCGCTTTGGGTGCTATTACCTGCACCTGTGTATGGTGCGCTACAAAGGAGATGTATCCACGGCGGCAGCGGCTTACCACAGCGGCTGGGGCACGGTGGATCAGCTGCTGCAAATGGAGGAACACTCCGCAGACGGGGAAACGCTGCAGGGCTTCCCCTATAACCAGATGCACCATTACGTCAACAAGATCACCGCCTGCTACCAGACCTATCAGCGTCTGTACGCAGGTCAATGATAAAAAGTTAAGGAGCGTAAAATTATGAGCGAGAAACTTACTGCAAAAGAGTACGCCGAAAAGCTGCTCTACACCCCCGAATACGCTGCCGACAAGCAGGCAGACGTAAAGGCAAAGGCTGCTGCCTTTGCCGAGGGCTACAAGAAATTTATGGACAGCGCCAAGACCGAGCGCGAGGCTGCCGTTGTCAGCGAGCAGATGCTGCTGGCTGCCGGCTACAAGGCTTTTGAGCCCAAAAAGGCCTACGCCCCCGGTGAGAAGGTCTACTTCATTCAGGAGAACAAGGCTGTTGTGGCGGCTACCATCGGCCAGAAGCCCTATGAGGAGGGCTTCCGTCTGGTCATCGCCCACATCGACTGCCCCCGTCTGGACCTGCGTCCCAACCCCCTGTACGAGTCTGACCACATGAGCTACTTCCGCACCCACTACTACGGCGGTATACGCAAGTACCAGTGGGCTACCATCCCGCTGGCCATCCACGGCGTGTTCACCCGCGCCGACGGCTCCAGCGTCAACTTTGCCATTGGTGAGGACGAGAACGATCCTGTGTTCTGCATCACCGACCTGCTGCCCCATCTGGGTGCCGAGCAGAACGAGCGCAAGCTCAGCGAGGGCATCAAGGGCGAGGAGCTGAACGTGCTCATCGGCTCTGACACCGTGGAGGAAGAGGACGTCAAGGAGGCTGTCAAGCTGAACACCCTCATCCTGCTGAACCAGAAGTACGGCATCACCGAGCGCGACTTCACCCGCGCCGAGATCGAGGTGGTGCCCGCTGCCAAGGCACGCGACGTGGGCTTTGACCGCTCCATGATCGGTGCCTACGGCCACGATGACCGCGTGGATGCTTACCCCGCACTGCTGGCCGAGATCGAGACCAAGGATCCTGTGCACACCACCATCTGCGTGCTGACCGATAAGGAAGAGATCGGCTCCGACGGCGTGACCGGTATGCAGAGCATGTATGTGTTCCACTTTATGCAGCTGCTCTGCCGCGCTGCCGGTCAGGACGACATCCTCGCCTTCCGCAACAGCGTGTGCCTGTCTGCGGACGTGACTGCCGCCTACGACCCCTCTTGGGCAAGCGCCTTTGAGAAGCAGAACGGCACCTACGCAGGCCGCGGCATTGCCATCTTCAAGTACACCGGCAGCCGCGGCAAGAGCTCTGCCAGCGATGCCAACGCCGAGCTGGTGGGCGACATCACCCGTATGCTGGATGCCAACAACGTGGCATGGCAGATCGGCGAGATGGGCCGTCTGGATCTGGGCGGCGGCGGCACCATTGCCAAGTATGTGGCAAACCGCGGCATCAAGGTGCTGGATCTGGGCGTGCCCGTGCTGTCCATGCACTCTCCCTTTGAGGTCATCCATAAGACCGACCTGTACATGGCTTACCGCGCCTTCTCTGTGTTCTGCCAGTCTGCTGACTGATCCCCCGCGCTGACGGATATTTTGCATTAAAAAACCGAGCTGCCTGCACATTTTTGTGCGGCGGCTCGGTTTTTTGCGCAAAAGCCTTGACCTTCAACCGGCTTTAAGGTGTAATGTAAGGGCGGAGGTGAAGCAAATGAACATCAAACAGGCTTCCGAACAAAGCGGCGTGTCCGCCCCGAACATCCGCTTTTATGAAAAAGAAGGGCTTCTCACACCGGCGCGCAGGCAGGGCAATGACTACCGCGATTACACCGCCGGGGATGTCCGCACGCTTAAACTTATCCGTATGCTGCGGATGCTGGATGTGCCGCTGCCTACCATCAAGGCGGTACTGCGCGGGGAACAGCCCCTGCAACAGGCGCTGCAAGCCCAGCAAACCGTGCTGGAGCAGCAGGCGGCGCAGCTGGCGGCAGCCATGCAGTTCTGCGCCGACCTTGCCCGGCAGGCTCCGCAGACGGACACGCTGGACGTGGACGCCTGCCTGATCCGCATGGAAAGCCCCGCCCCGCAGCAGGGCTTCTTCTCCGGCTGGCTGCAGGATTACTGCACGCTGGCGCAGGTGCAGCATCAGAAGCACTTTTTCTTTATCCCGCAGGGCAGCATCAACACCCCGCAGGAGTTTACAGCGGCGTTGCAGGCTTATGCAGAGGAAAAGGGAATGCAATTCACCCTGACCAAAGAGGGAATGTACCCGGAGTTCTCGCTGGATGGCATTCCATATAAAGCCTACCGCAACCCGGGCAAGTATCGCGATGAGATCTGTTGCGATGCCGTGCACCCCGAGCAGCTGGACGCAGGACTGCCGCCCAAGCGGGAGAAACTGCTGCGCATCCTGCGGATCGCTGTACCGCCGGTGTGCACCTTTTCCGCCATTATGGCGGCAGGGTGGGTGGTGACTGGCGGCGCAGGCTGGCTCTGGCTTGCAGTGCTGGCCTCTGCCGGAGTGCTGCTGGGACGCTGCTTTGAAAAGTGGCTATAAGGCGCGTTACCCCAGCGGCAGCGCCTCGGCTACGGTCAAAAAGGTGTAGCCGTTGTCTGTATACCACCGGATGATATTCGGCAGCGCTTCGGCGGTGGTGCGGGTGGTGGCAGAATCGTGCATCAGCACCACGCAATGGGTCTGCTCGCCAGTCTCCCGCACCACGTTGCGGTAGATGGTATCCGCACTGGGGTGCCCGCCCACGGCGTCCTCGGCGCAGACGTTCCAGTCCACCCACTGCCAGCCGCGCTGCTCTACCTCGGTTTTTAGCTGTTGCATCAGCCCCTTGCCGCCGTAACGGCGGCTCACGGTGTTGGTGCTGCCGCCGGGAAAGCGCAGGTACCGGATGTTTTCTGCGTCCACATAGGGGGTAATGCGCTCCTTCAGCAGGGCGATATCCTTCCAGTAGGCGGCGCTGCTGCGGTAGATGTCGCTGTATTCGTGGGAGGCAGAGTGCAGCGCGATCTGATGCCCGGCGGCAGCAGCCTGTGTGAGCAGGGGCAGATATTTCTCGTTGTAGCCGGTGGCCACCACAAAAAAGCTGCCATGCACCCCGGCGGCATCCAGCGCAGCCAGCACTGCCGGAGTGGTCTTGCTGGGGCCGTCATCAAAGGTCAGGCAGACCCATTTTTCCGGCAGGGAAGGGGCTGCGGGCGTACCGGCATCGGATGCAGCCACCACCGGTGCAGCAGGGGAAAAGGGGCTGAAGTCCGGCGCGGCGGTCAGCTCGTTCAGCCTACAGCCCACCGGTGCGCGTACCGGTACCAGCCACCCCGCCGCAAACGCTGCCAGTGCTGCTGCCAGCAGCCCGCCCCATAGTCCGATGCGCCCGCCGGTGCGCCGCACAAAAAGTTTCATACACGAACCCCCTCCTTTGCTCTGGGCGCAGCGCCGCAGGCAGACTTTCTGCACACAAATGACCTGTGTAATTGCCAGAAAAGCTGCCTTTGCGCGCGTGTTGCGCTGCTATTATAGATATGAAACTTAAAAAAACTTATGAGAAACAAAGAAACCACTTGACGAAATGCCGGAAATGTGTTACTATATGCAAGCAGTCCGCACCAACGGTTTTCTACCTCAAAAACCGGAGAACTGTAAAACAAGTATGCGAGGGTGGCGGAACTGGCAGACGCGCACGTTTGAGGTGCGTGTGGTTTATCCTTGGGGGTTCGAGTCCCCTCCCTCGCACCAGAAGGCAAGTCGGTTTTTGACTTGCCTTTTTTCTATGAGCAGAAGTGGTGGAATGGCAGACACGCTGGTTTTAGGCACCAGTTCCTTGTGAGTGAGGGTTCAAGTCCCTTCTTCTGCACCAGTTGAAAGACCCGCAGCAGCCCTGAAGGTTCAGGCGCAGCCTGCGGGTCTTTTTGTCCTTTTGAGCGGCAAAAACAGGGCAAATCTGCGTGAATCGCCCTTGAAACGACACGAATCACCCCGGGGATGTGTTGACAGGCTTTTTTGCGGGATGGTATAATATTATTAGGAATAGTGTCGGTTTATATGGGAGCTGACACGCGGCGCTTGTGCACTTTTGCGGAACTTTGTGCATGGCGCTTCAGGATAAAGCCTTTGGAAGAACGTATTGTGGAGGGGTCTGACTGCGGGGCAGTCGGAGGAAACAGCCTTATGATGAAGAAACAAAAAAATATACTGCTCATAGCAGGGATGCTGCTGGTGCTGCTGGTCGGCATCCTTGCTTACAGTGCCTATACCCAGAAGGAGGTCTATCAGGAAAGCACGGCAAATCTGCTTTCCACCTATGGGCAGTCTGCCAAGACCTTTACCATGTTTGCCCAGCGCAACTGGAACATCCTGATCGACTGGGACAGCTATCTGGGCACCCTTGCGGAGCGGGGAGAGCAGGAGGGGCAGTGGCAGGAGTATATTGCCCAAAAGGCTACCTGGCAGTACACGGATTTTTACCTGTTCAACGAGCAGTGCGAGTTTTGGACCACCGCCGGGCGGCAGGGCACGGCAGAGCATATGAGGGCAGCTTTTGAGGAGCTGTATACTGCAAACGAGCCGGTGATCACCAGCTACACCTCCAGTCAGGGCATCCGTAAGATCATGTTTGCCATGCCTATGGAACAGCCCTTGCAGCTGGGTGACACCACCTATACGGCGCTGGCGGTCAGCTACGACAACGCCGTGCTGGAAAAGCTGCTGGGCAGCATGGTCTATGAGGGACAGAGCGATTGCTATATCGTGCGCTCCAACGGCGATATCGTGCTTTCCACCGAGACAAAGACCGAGATCACCGAGCAGATGGCCAACCTGTTTGATTACTTACAACAGAACGCCCGTGTGGACAAGCCTTATTTTGACACTATGGTGCAGACCCTGCCGCAGGGCGGCGAGGGCTGTGTGCTGTTCACCATGAACAACCAGAAATATTACCTGATCTATCAGCCGCTGGGGCTCATGGATTGGAGCATCATCGGCATCGTGCCCACCGGGGTGGTGGATGCCGGGATGCGCAGTGTGCAAAACGCTACCATTTTAGTCATTGCGCTGCTGGGGCTTCTGATCATGACCGGCGTGGTAAAGATCCAGCGTGACGCGGAGCGCAACCGCCGCCGGGAGCTGGAGCGCCGCCGGGAAAAGAGCGATATGATGTTCGCGGGCATGGCGCGCGTTGTGGAGCGTTTTGCAGTGTGCGATTTGGACCGTGATCGCTACCAGTACCATGAGCGGCACGGAGAGCCACTGTACCCGCCGGAGGGTTCTTACCAGCAGATGCTGGAGCGGATATCGCGCAAGTATGTGGTGCTGACCGACAGCGAAAACGCCAAGATCACCCAGATGCTGGCGCCGGAAAATCTGCGCAGGCTGATCAAAACGGACAACGACTCCCTCAAGCTGGAATATGCCGCCCGCGATAAAAGCGCATTTTTCATGATGACGGTCGTTCCCATGGCGTGGAAGGGTGACCGCCTGACCCGTGTGATGATGATCGTGCAGGATATGGGCAAGCAGCACCTGCTACAAAGCCTTGCCAACACCGATGGCCTGACCGGCCTGCTGAACAAGCGCTATTTTGACCGGGTACTGACGGTGCTGGAGCAGCACAGCCAGCCCTTTGCGCTGTTCTATATGGACTTGGATCGCTTCAAGCCGGTCAACGATACCTACGGCCATGATGTGGGCGATGAACTGCTGAAGGGTGTTTCCCAGCGGCTGCAGGGCTGCATCCGCAGCCGGGACTACGCCTTCCGTCTGGGTGGTGACGAGTTCGCCCTGCTGCTGATCGGCCCGATGGGACCGGAGGCTTGCGCCAGCAAGATGAACCTGATCTGTGAGATGATCGCCGTGCCCTATGAGATCGAGGGCAATACCGTGAGCGTGGGCGCCAGCTGCGGCTACGCTTTGTACCCTGCCGAAAGCGTGGATGTGCAGCAGGTGTGCTATATTGCCGACCAGCGGATGTACGAGAATAAGCAGGTAAACCACGCCAGACAGGACGGCGCGGAAGGCATTTAAAATCGTCTTACATAAAGCAAGGCCGCAGCACGGTATTTTGTGCTGCGGCCTTGCCGTTATATTATGCTATTACAGATGCAGCATATCCCGCTGGGCGGCAGCGCGGTAGCGCAGCGCAGCGGCGATAAAGCCTTTGAACAGGGGATGTGCGCGGTTGGGACGGCTCTTGAACTCCGGGTGGAACTGTGCACCCAGATGGAAGTCGCGGCCGGGCAGCTCCACAGTCTCCACCAGATGGCCGTCCGGGCTTGTGCCGGAGATGACCAGCCCGGCGTCCTGCATCTCCTGCCGGAAGTCGTTGTTGAACTCATAGCGGTGGCGGTGGCGCTCCCAGATCTCGCTCTCGCCGTAGCACTCGGCCATCTTGGTGCCGGGCTTCACCGTGCAGGGGTACTTGCCCAGACGCATGGTGCCGCCCTTGGGGATGTTGCCCTGCTGGTCCGGCATCAGGGAGATGACGTTGTGGGCACCGTCCGGGGTGAACTCGCTGGAATTAGCGTCCTTGTAGCCCAGCACATTGCGGGCAAATTCAATGACCATGATCTGCATACCAAGGCAGATGCCAAAGCAGGGAACACGGTTCTCGCGGGCATACTGGGCGGCTTGGATCATGCCCTCGATGCCGCGGTCGCCAAAGCCGCCGGGCACGATGATGCCGTCCACGTCCGCAAAGGCTTCTTTGCAGGCGGCCTGATCGGTCAGATCCTCGCTTTCCACCCAGTGGATCTCCACCTGACTGTCGTTCTCAAACCCGGCGTGGTAAAGGCTTTCCATCACCGAGAGGTAAGCGTCGTGCAGCTTGACGTACTTGCCCACCAGTGCAATGGTGCAGGTCTTGCTGCGGGTGGCAATGCGGGAGACCACCTGCTTCCACTCGGTCAGGTCGGCGGGGGGAACATCCAAGTGCAGCTGATGCACCACAACATCGTCCAGACCGTTGGTGTGCAGCATCAGCGGGCACTGGTAGAGGCTGGGCATGGTCAGGTTCTCGATGACACACTCCGGCTTGACATTGCAGAAGGTGCTGATCTTGCGGCGGATATCGCTGCCCACGCTGCCGTCTGCGCGCAGAATGATGATATCGGGGCTTACGCCCATGCCCTGCAGCTCCTTGACCGAGTGCTGGGCGGGCTTGGATTTGTATTCGTCCGAGCCGGAGATGTAGGGCACCAGCACCACATGGATGAAGCAGCAGTTCTCCCGTCCCTGTTCCAGACCTACCTGACGGATAGCTTCAAGGAAGGGCTGGCTCTCGATATCGCCGGTGGTGCCGCCGATCTCGGTAATGACCACATCGGCTTCGGTAGAGGAGGCCAGATTGTAGATGTAGCTCTTGATCTCGTTGGTGATGTGAGGGATGATCTGCACCGTCTGTCCCAGATAAGCGCCCTGACGCTCCTTGTTCAGCACGTTCCAGTACACCTTGCCGGTGGTCAGGTTGGAGTACTTGTTCAGGTTTTCGTCGATGAAGCGCTCGTAGTGTCCCAGATCCAGATCGGTCTCGGTGCCGTCATCGGTCACGAACACTTCGCCGTGCTGCAGCGGGCTCATGGTGCCCGGATCCACGTTCACATAGGGATCCAGCTTCTGGCTGGCCACCTTCAGGCCGCGGCACTTCAAAAGCCGTCCCAGAGATGCAGCAGTAATGCCCTTGCCCAGACCGGAGACCACGCCGCCGGTCACAAAAATAAATTTTGCCATAAAAATATACCTTCCTCTGTCGTAAAATAAAACTTTTCTATAAAAGGCTCGCTCCCGGCGCACCCCTTTCCCTGCGGGTGCGTCTCATTCGCTTCTGTCAGCGTACTCCTCCAGCACCTCCTGCGCCACCTCGGCGCGGTCGCGGCGGGTGTCCATAGCCTGTTTTTCAAGGTAGCGGTGCGCTTCGGCCTCGGTCATGTGGGCGTGCTCTACCAGACAGCACTTTGCCCGGCTGACCAGCCGCAGCTGCCCGATCTTGTCCTGCAGGCGGGCGTTCTCCTGCCGCAGACGCTGCAAGCGGTGGTTGCCGGCAGCTGCCATGTGCATAGCCTGCAAAAACAACGGGGTGGTGAAGGGTTTGCTCAGCAGCAGCACCCCCTGCTCGTTCAGGGGGGCAAGCAATTGCTCAGCCTGTGCGGCCTTTACCAGAAAGACCACACCGGCATCGGTCTGCTCCACAGCGGTGATGCATAATTCGTGCCCGAACTCATCGGGCAGGGGAGCGTTGACCACGATCAACTCAAAATCAGATTCCGACATTCTGCGCCGCGCCTCGGCTCCGCTGGGAATGATCACCGGGCGGCTGTAACCCATCTCGGACAGTCGCGCGGCGATATACTCGTTGGAGTTGGCACCGGCGCTTACGATCAGTGCGCGTCCCATTTTCCGCACTCCCTTCTCCTGCGCAGGCAGGGATCAGATGGCGTTAAAATAGTAGACGCGCTCGTGCTCGGCCTGGTCAGGCGCACTCCGCAATGCGGCGCAGCGCTTGAGTTCCTCCGAGAAATAGCGTTTAGAAAGCCCCTCCGGCAGCACCTTGCGCAAAAACTCGCTCTCCTCGGCTACCTGCACCGCCTCCTCAAGGGTGGCGGGCAGGGTCTCAAGCCCCAGTCCCTCGGCCTCGGCGGCATCGAACAGGTTGCGGTTCACCGGCGGCTGCAACACCATGCGCTGATCAATGCCGTCCAGTCCGGCGGCAAGGATCAGGCCAATGGCCAGATACGGGTTGCAGGCGGGGTCCGGGCTGCGCAGCTCCATGCGGCAGCTGTCGCCCTTGACCATGGGGATGCGCACCAGCTGGCTGCGGTTCTGGCGGCTCCAGCTCACATAGCGGGGCGCTTCGTCACAGCCAAAGCGCTGGTAGCTGTTGGGCAGGGGATTGGTGAACACGGTCAGTTCCCGGCTGTGTGCCAGCACACCGGCCATAAAGCTGCCTGCTACGCTGTCCGGGGCAATATCGCCCTCAAACAGGTTTTTGCCGTCCATGTAAAGCGAGAGGTTGATGTGCAGCCCACTGCCGGCCTGCTGGGGCAGGGGCTTGGGCAGAAAGCTGGCGTGCAGGCCGTTGCGCATGGCAATGGCACGGACGATCTGCTTAAAGGTCATCACGTTGTCGGCAGTTTTCAGCGGCCCTGCGTAGCGGCAGTCGATCTCGTTCTGGCCGTTGCCGCTTTCGTGGTGGCTGTGCTGGGGTGCCATACCCATCTGCTCCATGGTCAGGCAGATGTCCCGGCGCAGGTTTTCACCCGCATCCAGCGGCGCAACGTCAAAATATCCGCCGAAGTCAATGGGAATGCAGGTGGGGTGGCCACGGTCGTCCTTTTCAAACAGATAAAATTCGCACTCGGTACCCACGTTGCAGGTAAGCCCCAGCTTTTTGAACTTGCGGTTCATATCCCGCAAAAAGCCGCGGCAGTTGCCGCTAAAAGCTGCGCCGTCCGGCTTTTCCACATCGCAGAAGAACTGCATCACTCGGCCTTCGGTGGGACGCCACGGCAGGATGGTCACGGTGGAAAGATCCGGCCGCAGTACAAGGTCGCTTTCCTCAACGTGCATAAAGCCCGCAATGGAACTGCCGTCAAAGCACACGCCTTCTTCCAGCGCCTTGGACAGGTTGCTGGCCAGCACGGCAATGTTCTTCTGGGTGCCAAAAATATCACAGAAGGCAAAGCGCACAAATTTGACGTTGTTGTCCTCCACGAAATCCAGAATATCCTGTTGGGTGGAATAGCTCATAAATAACCCCCTTACAAAAACTGTATTTCAAATAAAACGCCCAAAGGCCTGCCCTCAAAAAGGGAGCAGGTCTTTGGGCTGGTGTAAGAAATAGGAAAAGGAGAATGGCTAATTGATCCGGCAGCCGGCGGATGCTTATTTTTTACGCTGTCAGGAGATTATCAGACGTAGTAAAGCATCTTGCTGTAGCTGGGCAGAGGCCAATAATCCTCGCCGCAGATGGTCTCGGCATCGTCGGCAGCGGCGCGCAGGGTGTCCATCACCGGGAGAACGTTATCGTGGAAGGCAACAGCCTTCTCGCTCTCGGTGGACAGTGCCTTTGCAGCATTCACGGCATCCTGCAGGGTGTCGATGGCATCGCTCATGGCATCGGCGTCAGAAGAAAGCTTTTCCAAAGTCTTGGTCTCGCTGCGCACGCTGATGTGCTCGCTGACAGCCAGCTTGGAGGCGGCGGTATTGGCAACCTCGCTCATATAGGCGTTGATGGCGGGCAGCAGCTGCTTGCGGGCCATCTCCAGCATGGTCAGAGCCTCGATGTTGATGATCTTGGAGTAGTGCTCCATCTCAACCTCGTAGCGGCTCTCCATCTCTACCTTGGTCAGCACGCCGAACTCTTCCATCAGGGCGATGTTCTTGGGCTCGACCAGTGCGGGCAGAGCAGCGGGGGTATTCTTCTTGTTGGGCAGGCCGCGCTTGGCTGCTTCGGCTTCCCACTCGGCGGTGTAACCGTTGCCGTTGAAGATAACGCGGCGATGGTCGCGGATGGTGCGCTTGATCAGAGCGATGGCTGCGCTGGTAAAGTCCTCAGCGCCCTCCAGTTCGTCGGCGTAGCCCTTCAGTTCCTTGGCGACAGCGGTGTTCAGGATGGTGTTGCAGTCGCTCAGGTTCTCAGCAGAACCGGGCATACGGAACTCGAACTTGTTGCCGGTGAAAGCGAAGGGGGAGGTACGGTTGCGGTCGGTGGTGTCCTTGCTGAACTTGGGCAGAACGTCCACGCCCAGATCCATCTTCATCTTGACGGGGCCGGCATAGGGAGAATCGGATGCAATCGCATCGATGACAGCTTCCAGCTCCTCGCCTACGAAGATGGAGATGATGGCCGGAGGTGCTTCGTTGGCACCCAGACGGTGATCGTTGCCCGGGGTGGCCACAGAGGTGCGCAACAGGTCGGCGTACTCATCCACAGCCTTGATAACAGCGGCCAAGAAAATCAGGAACTGCAGATTCTCCATGGGGGTGTCGCCGGGATCCAGCAGGTTCTCGTGGGTGGTGCTCATGGACCAGTTGTTGTGCTTGCCGCTGCCGTTCACGCCTTCAAAAGGCTTCTCATGCTGCAGGCAGACCAGACCGTACTTGGGTGCAATCTTGCGCATCATTTCCATGGTCAGCAGGTTGTGGTCGATGGCCACGTTGGTGGTATCGAAGATGGGAGCAAGCTCGTGCTGGCAGGGAGCAACCTCGTTGTGCTTGGTCTTGGCGGGTACGCCCAGCTTCCACAGCTCCTCGTCCAGTTCCTTCATGAACGCAGAAACTTCGGGACGGATGACACCGAAGTAGTGCTCCTCCAGCTCCTGACCCTTGGCAGAGGGAGCACCAAACAGGGTGCGGCCGGTGAGGATCAGATCCTGACGTGCCTCGTAGTCCTCCTTCTTGACAAGGAAGTACTCCTGCTCGGGGCCGACGGTGGTGGAAACGTAGTCCACATCCTTGCCGAACAGCTTCAGGATGCGGACAGCCTGACCGGACAGTGCGTTCATGGAACGCAGCAGGGGAGTCTTTTTATCCAGCGCCTCGCCGGTGTAGCTGACGAATGCAGTGGGGATGCACAGCACGTCATCCTTCACAAAGGCGTAGCTGGTGGGGTCCCATGCGGTGTAGCCGCGTGCCTCACAGGTAGCGCGCAGACCGCCGGAAGGGAAGGAGGATGCATCGGGCTCGCCGCGTACCAGCTCCTTGCCAGAGAACTCCATGATGGCGGTGCCGTCACCTACAGGGCTGACGAAGCCATCGTGCTTCTCGCTGGTGATGCCGGTCAGGGGCTGGAACCAGTGGGTGTAATGGGTGGCACCCAGCTCCATAGCCCAGCGCTTCATCACGCTGGCAACGACGTTTGCCACCTCGATGTCCAGCGGAGCACCCTTGTGCAGGGTGTTCTTCAGGCTTTTGTAGGTAGCGCTGGGCAGGCGCTCCTTCATAACGTGCTCATTAAAGACCTTGCTGCCGTAGATCTCCATAACATTTGCTGCCATAAATCCTACTCCTTACTTGATCTTACTTTTTTCTTTCGCCTTGGGTCTGCCGCAATGCAGAAACCCAAAGCGTGCTTACATCTTAACAAAAACGGCGCTGCGAGTCAGGAGGTGACCCACAGCGCCGTTGCTGTCTATGGCTAAGATTATAGTCTTTGCGGGCAAAAAAGGCAATTGACAAAACTGACGATTCTGCACAAACACGATCTCGGATTTTTGGAACAACCGCGATTGGTATGACTTTTGCACCGAAAAAGCCCCCTTCAGGACGGCTTTTTCCGGCTGAAAGGTGCGCAGCGCGCGGCAATTGTTTTTATTGTAAAAGCATCAGATGACCTGAAACAGGAAAAACTTGAGGTAGTTCGTCTCCGGCACGCCCCACAGAATGGGGTGATCCGGTGCCTGCTGCTTTACCTCGATCTGCCGCAGCTGCCGGTGAGCGTCCTTGGCGGCGGCGCGCAGCATCTTGATGAACAACTCCTCGGTGGCAAAGTGGGAGCAGCTGGCAGTAGCCAGATACCCGCCCCGGGGCAGCAGCTTCATGGCGCGGTAGTTGATCTCCTTGTAGCCGCGCATGGCATTCTCCACTGTGCGGCGCGCCTTGGTAAAGGCAGGGGGATCCAGAATGATGAAGTCGTAGGGGCTGCCCTCCTTTTCCAGCCGGGGCAGCAGGGCAAAGGTGTCCTCGCAGAGGAAATCCATGTTGTCGAGGCCGTTGCGCTCGGCGTTGCGCTTTGCCATGGCAATGGCTTCGGCGCTGATGTCGGCGGCGGTCACCCGGGCAGCCCCGCCCTTGGCAGCGTTCAAGGCAAAGCTGCCGGTGTGGGTAAAGCAGTCCAGCACGGTATGCCCAGCGGCAAGGCGTGCCACAGCCCGGCGGTTGTATTTCTGGTCAAGGAAAAAGCCGGTCTTTTGGCCGTTTTCAAAGTCTACATGGTAGTACACGCCGTTTTCACAGATCTCGGTCTGGGTGGTGTTCGGGTGGCTCTCGCCGGGCAGGGTGAACCAGCCCTTGTTTTGTTCCAGCCCCTCCTTGGCACGCAGGGTTTCATCGTTGCGCTCGTAGATGCCGTCAATGGTCTGTCCGTCCGCCCGCAGTACCTCAGCCAAAAGCGGGAAGAGCACCGGCTTCAGCTTTTCCATGCCTACGCTCAGGGTCTGGGTGACCAGAACGTTGTTGAAACGGTCCACCGTCAGGCCGGGGAACTGGTCTGCCTCGCCAAAGATGAACCGGCAGGCAGAAAGGTCGGCGGGCTCCAGCACCGTCTTGCGGTAAGCCCATGCGTACTCTACCCGGCGGCGCCAGAAGGCGGCGTCAAAGGTATCGTTGGCATTGCGGGAGATCAGTCGTACCCGAATCTTGCTTTTCAGCGAGAGAAAGCCGGTGCCGAGATAAGCACCCTTGGGGCTGACCACATCCACCAGCGTGCCGTTTTCCGGCTCGGTGCCGGGGGCTTCCAGAATGTCGTTCTCGTACACCCAGGGGTGCCCGCCCACCAAAAGCCCTTCGGCGTGCTTGTTGACTTTATATACAGGATAAGTGCGTTCGCTTTTCATAAAATGCTCCTTCAACTAAGAATGCGCAAAATGATGCTCGTTCTGCTCTTTATCATAACATAAAAATATGGTAGAATAAATACAAAATTTTGCGGAAGGAAGAAAACGCTATGGAGATCGAACGCAAATGGATGGTGACCGGCTGGCCGGAGGGGCTGCCCCTTGAGGAAGAATTCACCATGCGGCAGGGCTATATCAGCGTGCAGCCCACGGTGCGCATCCGGGAGGAAGCACTGACCGGCGGCAGCACCGACTATATCCTCTGCTTCAAGTCCGCAGGGGGCTTGGCACGGGAGGAGATCGAGCGCAGCATCGATAAAGACCTGTTTGTGCAGCTGGAGGAAAAGATCATCGGAAAACCTCTGATCAAAAAAGTGCGCCGGAGCTACCGTTTGCCGGACGGCGCGGTGCTGGAGGTGAACCATGTGGACGAGGGCCTGCCCACAGCGTTCTGGTACGCCGAGGTGGAGTACCCCACGATGGAAGCCGCGCTCAGCTGGCAGCCTGCGGCCTGCGGCCTTGCGGCGTACCTCAACGATGAAGTGACAAACCAGCCCGGCCAGAGCATGGGCGCATACTGGGTGCAAACCAGAGGGTAAAGCCGATAATACTGTGAAGGGAATGACTGTTTACGAAAAAGATCAAGCTGAAGCTGGAGCTCCAGTATAACTCGCCGGTGATCCTTACCTTTTTTCTGCTGTCCATGCTGGTGCTGCTGGCAGACGGCTGGACGGATGGCTGGAGCACCATGAATCTCTTCTGCGTGTACCGCTCCTCGTGGCGGGACCCGCTGGGTTACATCCGGCTGTTCGGCCATGTGCTGGGGCATGCCAACTGGGAGCATTTTCTCAACAATATGCTGCTGCTGTTGGTAGTGGGCCCACCCATGGAGGAAAAATACGGCAGCATCCCGCTGCTCAAGGGTATTTTGTTCACCGCGCTGGTCACCGGTGTGCTGCAGTGCATCCTGTTCCCCCACACGGGGCTGTTGGGTGCATCCGGCATCGTGTTCATGCTCATCATGCTGTCCTCGCTGGCGGGCTTTTCCGGCGGTATCCCGGTCACCATGCTGTTGGTAGCGGCGCTGTATTTCGGCCAGCAGGTGTATGATATCATCTTTGTGCACGATAACGTGGCAAACTTTATGCACATCGTGGGCGGCTTGTGCGGTACCGCCTTCGGTTATTACTGTGCCCTCCACCGCCGCCCTGCGCGCAGCCGTAGATAAAAGAGAAGAATTATGGATAAAAACGGGATACCGGAGCGTCCGCGGATGCTCCGGTATCCCGTTTTTACGAGAAAGAAAAATAATGAGTGCGACAAACTGGAACTTGTCGGGGCAAAGCCCCTCCATCTTGCTACGCAAGACCGTTCTGTCGCTTAAAAGCCCCACTGGGGCTTTCATTGTTCTGCTTCGCTCCACAAACGCGAATTTTCAAATTAGTCTTTGCAAATAACCTTTGAACCTTCACCATCAATTACAATTCCCTGACGGTTGTTAATTGGGCATAGATTCAAATCCGAAAACTCAGTCATTATTTTCTCGGTAACTTTCTTAAATGGTGCTGTAAGATAATGCGGAAGAACATAGAAATCAATCAAATCAAGCCCTGCATCATCTTCTTGTGAGTAGTCCTCCGGCTTTTCATCCATTTGCTCGATATATTGGATGCTTGGAGCGCATATAATCGCACCTGCCGATTCACCAATCATCAGTTTCCCCTTTGCCAATTCTTTCTTCAACAGCTCATCCGTTCCCGTTTTACGGAGCTGGTCTATAAGGAAAAAAGAATTTCCGCCGGTAAAATATATCACATCCGCATCTTCAAAAACAGACTGTATCGTTGAATAAGCCTTCGTTGAAATATCAATTTCAGTTACGATTGCTCCCAACTTTTTGAATAATTTTCGAGCCGAGCCGACATAGCCGGTGTAGCCTTCACGCAGAGAAGCTGTTGGAATAAATGCGACTTTTTTATTTTCAATTTCTTCCTTTATCAGACTTCCTACACTTGAAAAGTGCGAACATAAAAACAGTTTCATCAATATTCTCCTTTATATATAAATTCCGATTTGTTGAACTAAGTCGAGTATACCATACCAGCCAATGAAAGAATACCCCTCTAGGGGAGAATTGGCTGAAAAAAGCGTTTGAAGCGTTCTGCAGAGCGCTTCAAACGCGAACAATAAAAATATTATTTCCATCCCCGGTCGGTGGGGTCCAGCATCCCGGCGGCGGAATACACCAGCGCGTTGCAGATGGCAGCGGCAACATTGCTGCCGCCCTTGCGCCCCATAGCGACGATGGCGGGCACACCGTGGGCGGTGCACACCTCAAACAGCCGCTCCTTGCTCTCAACTACGTTCACAAAGCCCACCGGCACCCCGATGACCAGCGCAGGGCGCAGCCCGGCGGTTTCAATCAGGTCGGCAATGGTCAATAGCGCCGTAGGTGCGTTGCCCACCGCAAGGATGGCACCGGGATGCTCGGCGGCGGCTCTTTGCATGGACGCCACCGCCCGGGTGGTGCCGTTGGCCTTTGCCAGCGCGGCTACCTCCGGGTCTGCCATGTAGCACAGCGCTGTGCCGCCCAGCCGCGCAAGCCCCGGCTTTGTAATGCCGGAAAGCGCCATGTTGGTGTCGGTAACGATGGGCGCAGCGGCTTGCAGCGCCGCCACGCCCGCCGCCACCGCGCCGGGGGTAAAGCGCAAATTGCGGGCGTAGTCAAAATCTGCGGTGGTGTGGATCACCCGCTTGACCACGGCGGCAGTCTCCGGCGGCGGGGTAAGACCCATTGCGTCCAGCTCTGCGGTGATGATAGAAAGGCTCGTCCGCTCGATATCGGCGGGCAGATGGTGCTGCGGGGTCATACGGTGTTCCTCCCTTCCAGTCCCATGGCGGCGTATAGGGCGTTCATGTCCAGCGCCCGGCGCACGCCGTCGGCCAGCAGGTCAAACTGCTGCTGCCGGTACTCCTGCATGGAGAGCAGCGGCGCATCGGCAGGGGAGATGCCCTTGCGGCTGCACAGCAGCTGCACCAGCTTTTCGGTCAGCTCTCCGGTATCAAACAGCCCATGCAGATAAGTGCCCGCCACGTTGCCCTGCACGCAGCCCTCGGCGCTGCCGTCCGCAAGGCGGCAGAAGGGAACACCCTGCACGGCAGTGCGTCCGGTATGGATCTGGTAGCCAGTCAGCATTGCCCCCGCCAGCTGCGGCGCGGTGACGGTGGCAGTATCCTGTGTGCGGTGCTTGGCGTCCGTAAATACGGTCCGGGTAGGTAGCAGCCCCAGCCCGCGCACGGTCTGGCTGCGTCCGCTCTCGGTGCCCTCAGGGTCGGCGAGGGTCTCGCCCAGCATCTGGTAACCACCGCACACGCCCAGCACCGGCGTGCCGGAAGCTGCCAACTTCTGCACTGCACTTTCCAGCCCGCACTGCCGCAGCCAGAGCAGGTCGTCTATGGTGTTTTTTGTGCCCGGCAGAATGACCACGTCCGGCGCGCCCAGCTGCCGGGGGCTTTGCACATACCGCACGCTCAGCAGCGGGTGCTGCTCCAGCGGCATAAAATCTGTAAAATTGGAGATATGCGGCAGCCGCAGAATGGCAGCATCCAGCGGCTTGACGGCGCGGCTGCTTTCCAGCCGGGAGGAGAGGGAGTCCTCGTCCTCGATATCCACCCGCAGGTAGGGCACGACGCCCAGCACCGGCAGATGGATCTTTTCCTCTAGCATAGTAAGGCCGGGTTTCAGGATGGCGGCATCGCCCCGGAACTTGTTGATGACCAGCCCCTTGATGCGTGCCCGCTCGGCGGGCTCCAGCAGCTCTACCGTGCCGTACAGCTGTGCAAACACGCCGCCCCGGTCGATATCTCCCGCCAGCAGCACCGGTGCATCCACCAGCTCTGCCAGCCCCATATTGACGATATCATCCGCTTTCAGGTTGATCTCTGCCGGGCTGCCTGCACCCTCAATAACGATGATGTCCACCTTTTCGGCCAGACTGTTATACGCGGCTAAAATGTCCGGAATCAGGCTCTTTTTCAGCTTGAAGTAGGCGGCTGCGGGCATCTGCCCGCGCACCTCGCCGTTCACGATGACCTGACTGCCCACATCGCTGCTGGGTTTGAGCAGAATGGGGTTCATGCGCACATCCGGTTCTATGCCGGCGGCTTGTGCCTGCACCACCTGTGCCCGGCCCATTTCCAGACCGTCCCGGGTGACAAAGCTGTTCAGCGCCATGTTCTGGCTTTTAAAGGGGGCTACCCGGTAACCGTCCTGTGCAAAAATACGGCACAGCGCGGTGCACAGCAGGCTTTTGCCCGCACCGCTCATCGTGCCCTGCACCATAATGCATTTTGCCCGGCTCATGCAAGCACCTCCTGTAAGGCTTTTATAAGCTGCTGGTTTTCCGGCGCGGTGCGCACGGCGGTGCGGTACCAGCTGCTGTCCAGCCCGGGGTAGTTGCCGCAGCCGCGCAGCACGATGCCGCGCGGCCGCAACGCATCGCCCAGCGTTTCCGGTGCCTGAAACAGCAGATAATTCGCGCTGCCATCCAGCACCCGCAGCCCCAGTGCACGCAGCCCGTCCCGCAAAATAGGACGCTGCTGCGCGATAAGCGCCTGCACCTGGGCCACATAGGCAGCTTCGTCCAGCGCCGCCAAGCCCGCCGCCTGCGCAAGACTGGAAACTGCCCACGGCTGCCCGGCGGCCTGCATCTTTTCCAGCAGGGCGATGTTGCTGCACAGGCAGTAGCCCAGCCGTACCCCGGCCATGCCGTACAGCTTTGTAAAGGCCTTCAGGATGATAAGGTGCGGGCTTGCAAGCAGCTTTTTGGCGGTCAACGCCTCACTTTCCGGCAGAAAGTCCAGAAAGCACTCGTCCACTACCAGCAGTGCACCGCAAGCTTCGCACCGGTGCAGCAGCGCCTCCACCAGCGGCAGCGCAGTCAGCTGCCCGGTGGGGTTATTGGGCTGGCAGAGGAAAACCATGTCGGTGTCCTCGTCCACAGCGGAAATGAACGCTTCCGTCACTGCAAAATCTTCGCTTTCCCGCAGGAAATGCCGACGGATGGTGCAGCCTGCAGTTTCCAGCGCGGCGGCATATTCCGCAAAGGTAGGGGCGGGCAGCAGCGCGGTGCGGGGCTTTGCCGCCCACACCAGCCGGAAGATAAGGTCTGCTGCGCCGTTGCCGCAGAGGATGTGCTCCATGGGCACTTGTTCGTGCGCTGCCAGCTTTGCCCGCAAAGCGCGGCAGAGGGGGTCCGGGTAGCGGTCTGCGGTGGTAAGCGCGGCGGTGATGGCCTTTGCCACCCCCTCCGGCAGTCCCAGCGGGCTGACATTTGCCGAAAAGTCCAGCGCGTCCTGTCCGTACTGCGCCCGGTAACCGGCCCAGTCGCCGCCATGTACAAGCTGCATCATAAAATACCTCGTATCACCAGCCCAAGCGCCAGCGCCAGCAGGCTTTCGGCGTACATCATGCGGTTCGCGCGGCGGATATCCTCCGGCTCAATGGGACGCACGGCGTCGCCGATGGTGGGCTTGGGGTAGTATTGACCAAAATAGTAGGCAGGCCCGGCCAGCTGCACGTTCAGTGCACCGGCGCAGGCGCTCTCGGTCTGGGCGCTGTTGGGGCTGGCGTGGTTGCGGCGGTCCCGCCGCCAGATGCGCCACGCATTGCGGGCATCGTTGCCGGTCAGGGCGGCAGCGGCTACCCACAGCAATGCAGCAATGCGGCTGGGCAAAAAGTTCGCAATATCATCCAGCTTTGCCGCTGCACGGCCAAAGTGCAGATACCGCTCGTTTTTATAGCCCACCATGCTGTCCATGGTGTTGATGGCTTTGTAGGTGAGCGCCAGCGGAGCGCCGCCCAGCAGCATATACAACAGCGGCGCGATCACGCCATCGCTGGCGTTTTCCGCCACGGTCTCCACAGCGGCTTTGGTCACGCCTTCCGCAGTCAGTGCCTGCGTATCCCGCCCCACGATGCGGCTTACCGCAATGCGTGCCGCAGGCAGGTCGGGTTTTAGCAGCTCCCGGTAGACGTTCGTACTCTCCTGCACAAGCCCCTTTGCCGCCAGTGCCTGCCCGCACCAGAACATCTGCACTGCCAGTCCCAGCAGTGGGTGCAGGGCGGCGGCTCCCATGCAGACAAGGCTTGTGAGCGCAAAGGTGCCCACCGGTAAGCAAAAGGCCAAGATGCGTCCGCCCCAAAGCTCGCCCTTTGGCGTTTTGGGCAGGCGGGCACGCAGCCCTTTTTCCAGCGCGGAGATGGCCTTGCCCATGTACACCACCGGATGCGGAAGCCACGCAGGGTCGCCGAAAACGGCGTCCAGTACAAAGCCGCCCAGTACCGCGTAGCCGATCATTCCCGTGCCTCCTTCGTGTACTGCACGGTCTTTACCAGATGCAGCACCCGCTTTGCCGCCCAATCCTTGGCATCCAGCACAAAGCCGCCGGCGTTGGGGGCGCACCATTCGTAATAATTTTTGTGGGGCAGGGCATAGCGCTCCATGGCGGCCATCTGGGTGCCGCCGTGGGCTAAGATGACCAGCATTTCCTCGCCGTCCGCAAGAGCTTTGTCCACCAGTGCAGAAAAAGCCGCGCAGATACGCTCACAAAAAGCGGCCTTGGTCTCGCCGTCCGGGCAGGGGCTTTCGCAGTTGGCGGCTACCCATGCAAGGTAGTCCGGGTCGTGCTCCATTTCAATATAGTTTCTCCCCTCAAAGCTGCCAAAACACATCTCCTTCAGCCCGTCTATTTCTATAAGCCTTGCGCCCGGGAACAGCACCTCAGCGGTCTGCCGGGTGCGGCAAAGCGGGGTAATATACACAGTCTTAGGGAAAATATCTGCCCGGCACAGCACAGCGCGCCCGGCGGCAGAAAGGGGGATATCCCGCTGTCCCTGATAGCGCTTTTCGGCATTGTATTTGGTCAGACCGTGACGTAATAAATAAATCAGCATTCCGGCAATTCTCCTTTCAAAACGGTGGGGATGCCGCAGAACATCTGCACCACACACGCAGCACGCGCCGCCAGCAGACAGGCCAGCCGTCCGGCGTTTTCCCGCGCGGCACGCTCTGCTGGGTCTATGGGCACCACACCGCCGCCCACCTCGGTGGACAGCACGATATCATAAGCGGATAATTTGTCCGCAAGTTTCTCAAGTTCAGCGTTGTCTTTGCACCCGGCGGCAAGCTGCTGCGCATCCGCGATGCAGCGGCCGGGCAGGGTGCGGGCAAAGGTGCGTTTACCGCTGTACAGCGGCCCGGTAATAAAGATCATAACAGCCCTCCCCATTGGCAGGCGCACAGCGCCGCCAGCATCCACAGCTCAGTCTTTTGCAAAAACCACCCGGCTAAATCGCCGGTAATGCCGCCCAGCTGCTGCACAGCTACATGGTGATACCACAAAAACAGAAAGATTGCAACTGCTGCCAGTGCTCCGCCGCCCAAAGCAAGCAGCGCCCCACAAAGCAGAACTGCGAGCACCGTCAGCACATTGCGCACGGCGGTGCGGTCTGCGGCACAGGCAAAGGTGTGGGCAAGGCCGGTGTTTTTCGCCATGGGAAAGGCCGCCACCGCAAGGCCGGAAAGTGCCCGTTCCAAAATCAGCGCCAACGTCCAAAGCGCACCCACCCGAGGCGTGAACTGCACGCAGGCGGCAAGGCAGAGATAAGCCGCAAAATAGCTGCACAGCCGGATGACCGCAAAGGCTCCACAGTGCGGGTCTTTTAAAATTTCCAGCTTCTTTTCCCGGTCGCCGTAGCTGGCAAGGGCGTCACAGGTGTCGGCGTAGCCATCCAGATGGATGCCGCCGGTCACCCATACCGGCACAAGGCAGAACCCTGCCGCCCGCGCCGGGGCAGGCAGCGGCAGCACCCCGCACACGCACCACAGCGCCCCGCATAAAAGCCCCACCAGCGGAAAGGCGCATAGCGCGTACCGCATATTCTTTTCGTTCCACGCAAACTGCGGCACCGGCACCGCCGAAAACATGGCAAAGGCCACCGCAATAGTCTGCAAAACGATCATTTTTCCACTCCTTTATAATAGACAGGGACGCCGCACACCACCCGCACCACGGCATCTGCCCGGGCGGCAAGGGCGTTGTTCACCTGTGCCAGCGCCAGCAGATAGCGGTCCGTGTCTCCGGCATAGTTCGCGCCGCCACTGAAAACCTCGTTAGAGACAATAACTAAATTTTCGCACTGCGCTGCAAGGGCATCTAGTCCTTGCAAAATGTGCGCGGCGGCGGCATCACCCGCACCGGCGGGGTCGTACAGCTCGTTGGCGGTCAGGTTGCCTAAGTCCTCCAGCAGCGCCGTACCCCTGCGGGGTAGATGCACCGTCTCTAAATGCAGCGGGCACTCGATGGTGGTAAACTGCTTTGTAGCGCGCATTTTGCGGTGCTTTTCCACCCGGGCGGCGCACTCGGCATCCCACACCTGCATGGTGGCCAGATAATACCGCGGCAAAGCACTGTGCAGCACAAGGGTTTCGGCGTATTCGCTCTTGCCGCTGGCAGCGCCGCCCAGTACCAGCGTCAGCATTGGGGCGTGTACGGCGCAATGCCGCCCTCCGCAAAGGAATAGCACCCATCGTACACCGCCAGCGCCATGTCCCACAGTGGGATACTGGCCACTGCGCCGGTACCCTCGCCCAGATGCAGCCCGGCGGTAAGCAGGGGTTTTTTGCCCAGTACTTCCAGCACAAGCCGGGCGGCAGGCTCGGTGGAGCAGTGGCTGGCAAACACGGCCTTTGCCGCAGCCGGGCACAGCCGCACGGCGCACAGCGCCGCCACCCCGCTGATAAACCCATCCATCAGCACGGGCACACCCGCCAGC
Organism: Faecalibacterium tardum; assembly: GCF_040096515.1. Classification (NCBI taxonomy): domain Bacteria; kingdom Bacillati; phylum Bacillota; class Clostridia; order Eubacteriales; family Oscillospiraceae; genus Faecalibacterium; species Faecalibacterium tardum. Next base: position 405,392 of record NZ_JBBMEO010000001.1, read on the forward strand.
GCCCCGCCCAGAAACATCCCGCACAGCCCGGCGATATCAAAGCCGCCCAGTTTGCCCAGTACGTCCAAGGCATCATCGGGGTTGGGGACATTGCAGGCAATGCCCCGCCGGATAGCCTCCACCTTGCGGGCAAGCCCTGCATCGGAAAGCCCTGCGCCGCGCCCGGTCATGGTCTGCACCGGCTGTGCCAGCAGCACGGCGGCTACGGCGCTGGAGGTGGTGGTGTTGCCAATGCCCATCTCGCCGGTAGCCACCAGCCCGTAGCCCTCGGCGGCAAGCTGCCGGGTCAGGGCGATGCCCCGGCCAATGGCCTCCACTGCCTCGGCGCGGGTCATGGCGGGGCCTTTGGTAAAGTCCGCAGTCCCGGCGGCAACGCGGCAGTCCCGCACGCCGGGCACAGGCGCACCGGCTATGCCCATGTCCACCGGCAGCACATCGCAGTGCGCCGCCTGCGCCATCCGGCAGACGCTGGTGCGCCGCGCGGCAAGGTTCTCGGCTACGGCGCGGGTCACGCTCTGGTCGGTCTGGCTTACGCTCTGCGCCACCACGCCGTTGTCTGCGCAGAGCACCGCCACCACCCGGCGGGAAAAATCAAACTGTGCCTTGCCGGTCAGCGCAGCGGCGTCCTCCAGCAGCGTTTCCAACGCCCCCAGCCCGCCCAAGGGCTTGGCAAGGCTTGCCCAGTGGGCATGGGCGGCAGCACGGGCAGCGTCGTCCGGCGGGGTGATGGCAGCAAGCAACTGCATCAGTTCAGCTTCGGTCATTTTCGTCATCCTTTGTGTTTTAAAAAGTGCTGCGCCGCCTGTACAAAGCGGCGGGGCAGAGCGGTGCCCGCCCAGTAAAGATGCGGGAAACCGGCGTACAAATGCGCATTTGCAAAGCCGCATTCCCACTGCCTTTTTTCGGTTTTGCGTACAGAAAAGTCTGCACCGTTTTCGGAGGAATCCCAGTGGTGAAATTCATGGATGGGCAGCGCTTCTCCAGCGCGGAAAAGCATACTGTCGGCCTTTGCCGTCATGGCGGCATAGCCAAAGCGTACCAGCCGCCCGGCGTTGTGCCCACTGCCCGGCAGCACGCCCGCCATGGGGTAAATCTTGCCGTCCGTGCCCTCCAGCGACTGTCCTAAATACAGAAAACCGCCGCACTCGGCAGCGGTGGGCAAACCACCCTGTACCGCCTTGCGGATAGCGGCACGCAGGACGCAATTTTCGCTCAATTGTTTTGCGTACAGCTCCGGGTAGCCCCCGGGCAGGTACAGCCCGCCGATATTTTCCGGCAGGGCGGCATCCCGCAACGGACTGAAAAACATAAGCTCCGCACCTGCATCCCGCAAGGCGTCCAGCGTTTCGGCGTAGGCAAAGCAGAAGGCTTCGTCCCGCGCCACGGCAATGCGCACGGCGGGTGCGCACGGCGCGGCAAGCGGCGGCGCAGCCGGGGCAGGGCGGTCGGTCAGCGCTGCCAGCTGTGCCCAGTTCAGCACAAGGGCATCGGCAAGCTTGCCCAGCTTTTGCTGTAAGTCCGCAACCTCCCCAGCGGTTTTCAGCCCGAGGTGACGGCTCTCAATGGTACATCCCGGCAGATGGGGCAGATACCCCACCACCGGCAGACCGGTCTCGGCTTCCAGCATCGGGCGCAGCGTTTTGTATAAGGACTCAGAGCAATCATTGAGCAGAATGCCCACGATATGGCTGGGCGTGCGAAACTGCAAAAGCCCCCGCAGCTCGGCGGCAAGGGTGATGCTTGCCCCTTTGGGCTGTACCACCAGCAGAACCGGCAGCGTCAGCGTGTCGGCCAACTCCCAAGCGCTTGCGCGGGTGGTCAGGCCCTGCCCGTCGTAAAAGCCCATGGCACCCTCGCATACGGCAGCGCCGTGCCCGGCGGCATACCGGGCGTAAAGCGTGCGCACCGTATCCGGGGCAGAGAGGTAGAGGTCTAAGTTGTGGCTTTCCACCCCCAGCGCACTGCGGTGAAACATAGGGTCGATGTAGTCCGGTCCGCACTTGAAAGCGCAGGGGTCAGCCCCGCGCCGCTGCAAGGCGGTCAGTACCGCACAGGTAACGGTGGTCTTACCGCTGCCGGAGCGCGGCGCGGCGATGAGAAACTGTATCATGTCCGTGCCCCCGTAATGAGAAACACCGGGTTGTTGGCCATCAGCAAATGCAGACTGCCCGCCGCTTTTGTGCGGCTGACGGAGATCTGCGTCACCTCCGCGGCAAGGCCGTGGGCGGTCAGGGCAGCTACGGCGGCGCTGAGCGTTTCCAGCGCAATGGCGGCAATGCACAGCCGCGCGGCTGGATTTTTGTGCAGCACAGCGTCTATAACAGCGTCCATATTGCCCTTTGTACCGCCGATGAATACAGCATCCGGGGCGGGCAGCGTGTCCAAAGCTTCAGGGGCTTTGCCCTCGATCAGGGTCAGATTATAAGCTGCAAATTTCTCCCGGTTTTTCTGGATGAGCGCACAGGCTTCCGGGTCACACTCTACGGCATATACCTGCCCGGCAGGGGCGGCAAGCGCCAGCTCCACGCTCACACTGCCGGTGCCCGCGCCCACGTCCCATAGGGTATCCGTGGGGGTAACTGCCAGCTTTGCCAGCGCGGCGGCGCGCACCTCCTGCTTTGTCATGGGCACAGCGCCCCGGATAAATGCATCGTCCGGCAGGCCGGGGGTGCGGCGGGACGGTAAAGCCTCCCGTTCGATGAGCAATACGCTCAGCGGCGCAAAGGCTTGCTCTGCCAGTTCCCGGGCAAGGCCAAAGCGGATGGCTTCTGCCGGAGTGCCAAGGTTTTCACCCACAAGGGCGTGAGCAGCGCCCAGCCCGGCAGCGGTCAGCTTCGAGCAGAGAGTGGCAGGGGAGTCCCCACCACCGGTAAGAAAAAATACCTGTGGATGCGACAAAACTTCGGCTACCGGGTCGCAGACACGGCCATGGGCAGATACTAGCTTCCAGTCCTGCCAAGGGCGTCCCACAGCGGCGGCTAAAAGCTGTACGCTGGAAAGCCCGGGCAGCACCCGGACGGAGTATCCCATGACCCGCAGCAGGGGCAGCAGCTTTGCCGCACCGGAGTAAAACCCGGTGTCGCCGCTGTACAAAATAGCGGTGTCGGTGTCCGGCTGTGCGGCAAGACACGCAAGGATTTCCTCCGGCTTATACACGGATTTGCAGTTGTCAGTGCACCCCGCCGGTAAATGTTCCAACAAGCGCTTTGCCCCAAGAATCAGCCCTGCGCTTTGCAGTGCGGCCAGCCCTTGCACGGTCAGGCTTTCCGGGCAGCCGGAGCCCATTCCGATGAGAGAGATCATACCAGAACCTCCTTGCAGCGTGTCAGAATTTGTGCAGCAGTTTGTCCGTTTTCAGCCGGGCGGCGCACCACGATCAGCTGCGCGCCGGTATCCTGTGCGGCCTGTGCCTTTTCGGCAAAGCCGCCCACAGCGCCGCCGTCCTTTGTGACCAGATACCGGATGGAGAATTGCTTCATCAGGGCGCAGTTCAGCGCATAGGTGAATGGCCCCTGCATGGCAATGATGTTTTTGTGCGGGATGCCGGCGGCCTCGCAGGCGGCAATGCCCTCCCGCGTGGGCAGCACCCGGGGGAACAGCCGCTCCGGGCTGAGCGCCGCAAAGGCTGCAAGCTCCTTTGCACCGGTGGTCAGCAGCACATTGCCGCTGCACCCGGCCAGAAATGCAGCGGCGTGGGTGGCGGTGGCAAATACCATGCTCCCGGCAGGCAAGGGGCTTTCTTCCCGCAGCAGCCGGTGATATTCCACCCCGGCCACGGCACACGCTGCCCGGATGTTTTTGGTGGCGTCCACCGCATAGGGGTGGGTGGCGTCCACGCACAGGGCAGCGCCCTGCAAAAGGGCGGTCATTTCCTCGGTAGTCAGCCGACCGCAGTGCACGGAGATGTCGTCTGCTTTGCCCTGTTCCTCTGCACCCAGCGGGGTGGCAACACTGACCAGAACCTCCGCTCCTAGCGCTGCCAGCTGCCGGGAGAACACCCGCCCCTCGGTCGTGCCGCTGAAAACCACTGCCTTCATCTGCGGTACCCCCGTGGGGTGACCATTTTACCGCCAAGCTGCTTTGTGGCAGCGTTGCCGATGTACACAGTGGTAAACATATCCACCGCAGTATTTTCCAGCTGGGCAAGGGTCAGAACGCGGGCGGTCTGACCCTCCCGGCCAATGTTGCGCACGATGCCGCAGACGGTATCGGCACTTTTGCCGTTTTTCAGCAGGATGCGCACCGCCTTTGCCAGATAGTCCGGCCTGCCCTTGGAGGAGGGATTATACAGCGCAACGCAGAAATCCCCCATAGCAGCGCAGGTCAGCCGTTTCTCAATGACCTCCCACGGGGTCAGCCGGTCGGAAAGGGAAATGACGCAGAAATCGTGCGCCAGCGGAGCGCCCAGCACTGCCCCGCCGCTGAGGGCAGCGGTCAGCCCGGGCACAACTTCCACGGCAACATCCGGGTAGTCCGGGGCAAGTTCCAGCAGGGGACTTGCCATGCCGTACACCCCGGCATCACCGGAGCAGACCAGTGCCACCCGCTTGCCGGTGCGTGCCTTTTCCAGAGCCCAGCGGCAGCGGTCGATCTCCTGCGTCATGCCGGTAGAATAGTATTCCTCGCAGGGAAATTCATCGCGGATGAGGTCAAGATAGACCTTGTATCCACAAATCGCGTCAACGCTTTCCAGCGTGTTTGCAGCCTGCTGGGTCATATAAAAAGGCTCGCCGGGGCCAAGCCCCACGACATAGACTATCTTCTCGGGACGGTCAATGTCAATATCCATCACGTCAAGCATTCTGCCACCTCCAGTCCGGGGCAAAGGGCCTGCACGCCAGCGCAAAGGTCACGCCGTTGCAGGCAAATTTCGGGTAAAATAAGTTGCCGCCTGCGTCCAGCACTGCCGCCCGCTCGCAGACGTTATCCACCCCGGTCACGCTCTGTACAAAAGAGGAGGGGGTGAACTGCCCGGGCGCGCTGCGCAGCTGCGCGGCAGAGTAAAACCGCACCGGCCAGCCGTGTGTCAGACAAAAGGCCAGCAAGCCCGGTTCATTTTGTTTCAGGTCGATGCTTGCAGCGGCGGTAACTGCCTGCGCAGCAAAACCGTGCCGGGCGCAGAAAGCGGCAAAAGCAGCTTCCAGCGTGTCAGCGCTAGTGCACCGCTTGCAGCCGATGCCCAGCACCCCGATACGCGGCACAAGATGCAGTGCCTGCCCGGTGGGGCAAAGGGTGAGTGCAAAGTCGGCTTTTTCCGGGGTGTCAGCGGGGAATAACCCTGCGGGCACAGTGCCTGTTACCGGGAAATCAGCCTGGTAATATACCGGCTGCCCGGCCAGTAATTTGCCGCTGACCAGCTTGATGCGTTCCGGCTCCAGTACCATGCAGTTTTGGTGCTTTGCCCACTCGTCCACCGCAAAAATGCCGTGGGCATCGGTGGCGGTGGTGAGCACCGGCACGGCTCCGCATACAGCGGCAATGGCCCGCGCCAGATCGTTTGCACCGCCCAGATGCCCGGACAAAATGGGCACGGCAAAGCGCCCGCATTCGTCCACCACCACCACAGCCGGGTCGGTGGTCTTGCTCTTGCAGTGGGGCGCGATAGCCCGCACCGCAATGCCCACAGCCCCTACAAATATCAGCGCATCCGACTGCACAAACTGTACGCTTGTCCATTCTGCCAGCGATATATCGTTCTGTCCGCACCGGGTAACGCTGCCGGGCAGGCTGCCAGCAAGGCATTTTGCCAGCGCAAGGCCGGTCTCCGTAAAGGCAAGGTAGGCGCGGGTCATACCGGGTCTCCCTTGCGGAACTCGGTGGTAAAGGCGGGGTCGTACAGCTTGCTGCGCTCGTACTGCTTGCCGAGAAAATCCCCTACCACGATAAGCGCCGTCTTGGTGATGCCCGCTGCACGGGTGCTCTCGGCCAAAGAACCAACTGTGCACCGCACGATTTTTTCTTCCGGCCAGCTGGCCTTGTACACTACGGCAGCGGGGGTGTCCGGTGAGTACGCACCCTGCAAAAGCGCCGTCTGCACCTTATCGATCAGTCCGATGGACAGGAAGATCACCATGGTCGCGCCATGTGCGGCAAGGCTTGCCAGCCTTTCCCGCTCCGGCACAGGGGTACGCCCTTCCATGCGGGTGATAATGACCGTCTGGCTGACCGTGGGTAAGGTATACTCGGCGTTCAGCGCAGCGGCAGCACCGCAAAAGCTGGAAACGCCGGGGGTATCATCGTAACAAATGCCGTCTGCGTCAAGTGCATCCATCTGCTCCCGGATGGCACCGTACAGGCAGGGGTCGCCGGTGTGCAGACGCACGGTGGTTTTGCCTGCGTTTTCCATCCGATGCATCACGTCCAGTACCTGCTCCAGCGTCATCTCGGCGCTGTTATAGATAGCACATCCCGGCTTTGCCAGCCCCAGCAACGCAGGGTTGACAAGACTACCTGCATAAATAATGCAGTCAGCAGCCTGTAAAAATGCTGCACCGCGCTGGGTGATCAGATCCGGTGCGCCGGGCCCGGCGCCCACAAAATGTACCATGTGCGTTACTCCTTCCATTCGTTCAGCAGGCGGGCGGCAGTTTCGGTCTGTCCCAACGGGCCGTGCTGATTTGAAAACAACACCGCACCCACCCGGAACGCCCCGCCCGCGCGGCGGTCAAGATGCAGCTGGATGGCGGCAAGCAGGCTTTGCAGCACCGGTTTCCGCAGTCCGGCTGTATCCAGAATCTCCAGACAGGCATCCGTGGTGGCGGCATTGTACAGCGCGGTGCACACTTCCCGATCAGCACCGCACAGGGCGGCGTGGGTGCAGAACAACTCCGTGCGGCAATCTGCCGTGTGGGAGTGGGTGTTCATAATGCCGCCCGCCAGCTTGCACAGCTTGCCGATATGCCCCACCAGCAGCACCTGTTCAAAGCGTGCCGCTGCTGCCATATCCAGCGTATCTCCGATAAAGTTGGACGTTTTGACCACCGGGATAGCGGCAAACTGCGGATACGTTTCGTGCAGATAGTCCAGCCCGTAGTTGCCCGGGGCAAGGATGAGCCGCCGGTGGCTTTTTGCCCGCAGTGCCGCCTGGTTCATCTCCAGCTGGATGGTGTCCAGAATGGCTTGCTGGCTCATGGGTTCTACAATGCCGCTGGTGCCCAGCACCGACAGCCCGCCCTCCACCCCGATATGCGGGTTGAAGGTGCGCCGGGCCACCTCCTCGCCGCCGGGGATGGAGATAGTCACGGCAAAACCGCCGGGGTAACAGGCTGTTTCCGCCTCCCGGCACAGCGCCTCGGTGATCATCTGCCGGGGCACATGGTTGATGGCGGCTTGCCCGACCGGCCGGTCCAGCCCGGGCTTTGTCACCCGGCCTACTCCCGCGCCGCCGGTAATGCGCACCTCGGGCGTGCCGGGGAGCAGCGTCACCGTGGCGGTCACCGGCAGACCGGTGGTCACGTCCACGTCGTCACCGCCGTCCTTTTCAATGGCGCATTCCGCGCCCTCGGCAACGGTGCGGCAGAACAGGGGGGCAACCTCCACCACAATGCCTTTCGGTGTGCGCAGAGCGACAGTTTCCGGCGCAGTGCCGGTCAGCAGCAGCCGGGCAGCCCCGGCAGCGGCCAGCGCCGCACAGGTGCCGGTGGTGTAGCCGCAGCGCAGCAGCTTCTGCCCGCTGCGCACATAGTGCTCAAATTGGGGCTTTTCCGGCTTTGGTGGGCCAAAAACAGCGCTGTACTGTTCCTCGGTCAGGCCGTAGAGTGCTTTGATATTTTCCCGGGCAAAGGCCTGCTCCGGGGACAGGGGGGCAGAGACGCCATGCGGCGAAACGCAGACCACCACGTCCGCGATTTTCTGCGCCATGTCCAGCTCGTGCAGGGTAACAATGACCGCAAGCTGTTGCGTATGCGCCAGTTTTTGTAGAATGGTCAGCAGCTCTATCTTGCCTTTTACATCTAAAAATGACGTGGGCTCATCCAGCAGAAGCACCTGCGGCTGCTGACAGACTGCCCGCGCCAGCAAAATGCGCTGCCGCTGCCCATCGCTGACGCAGTTGAAGTCCCGGTCAGCCAGATGCGCCGCGCCCACCAGCTCCAGCGCATTCTGTACCTGTTTTTTGTCCTCGGCGGAAAGGATGCCCAGCCGCCCGGTATAGGGGATACGCCCCGCCGCCGCAAACTCAAAGCAGGTAGTCAGCTCGGTGCGGCGGGTGTGGGGCAGCATCAGCGCCAGCTTTTGCGCCCGTGCATTGCCGGGGATGCGGGCAAGCTCCTGCCCGTCCAGCAGCACCGCGCCGCCCAAAGGGGCCAGTTGTCCCGCCAACGTTTTGAGCAGGGTGGATTTGCCCGCGCCGTTCGGGCCAATGAGTGCCAGCACCTGCCCCTTGGCAGCGCCCAGCGCGATATCCCGGGCAAGGGCAGCTTTGCCGTAGCCGATGGCAAGGGCGCTGGTTTCAACAGAGTACTTCATCGCACATCCTCCCGGTTGCGGCGCAGCAGCAGCCCAATGACCACCGGCGCGCCGAATACAGCGGTGACTGCGCTGATGGAAAGCTCCATGGGCGCAAACAGGCTGCGGGCAATTAAATCACACAGCAGGCAGAACGCTGCCCCGCCCAAGCAGCACCCGGGCAGCACATACAGCGGGCGGGCACTGCCCAGCAGCTGCTTAACAAGGTGCGGCACCGCGATGCCCACAAAGGAGATGGGCCCCGCAAAGGCGGTAACACAGGCGGCTAGCAGACTGGAAAGCAGCACCAAAAGCCGGGAGAACCGCCGCACATCCACGCCCACACTGCGGGCGTAGGCTTCGCCCATCTGGTAAGCGGCCATGGGCTTTGCAAGGCAGAAGGCTGCCGCCAGCGCGGGCAGCACCACCAGCGCTGCCGTGCGCACGTTGCCCCACGTCATGCCGGAAAAACTGCCCTGTGACCAGTTGTGCAGGTTGACGATGCTGCTGTCCTGCGCAAAGGCCACCACAAACTCGGTGATGGCAGAGCAGATGTAACCGATCATTACGCCGCAGATTACAAGGATGCTCATGCGCTGCACCCGGCGGGCAGCAGCCAGCACAAAGGCCATAGCCGCCATAGCGCCCGCAAAGGCTGCAAGGATGAGCACGGCAGAGCTTGTCAGCAGGCCGTAGTTCAAAAACAGCACCATTACCAGCGCCACCGCCAGCTTAGCTCCGCTGGAAATGCCCATCACAAAGGGGCCGGCAATGGGGTTTGCAAAAAAGGTCTGCAACAGATAGCCCGCCGCCGAGAGCGCAGCGCCCAGCAACGCGGCCATCACCGCGCGGGGCAGGCGCAGTTGGATAATAATGCCTACGCTCAGCGCGTCCTGTCCACGTCCGGTCAGGGCTGCAAGCACGGCCTGCGGGGTAAGCGCAACGCTGCCCCAGAACAGGCTCACGGCAAATAGCACCGCCAGCAGCAGGGCAAGGCAGCAATAGGAAAAAACAAGGCGTTTGCGGCTGGTCATAAGCGGCTCCTTAGATGATCCTGGTCAAAAAATGCAGGGTGTCGGGGTCGGCAGTTTTCCCGGTAAAAACAGCGTGGAGGTCCAGCATAAAATCTGCCAGTGCCATGCTCTGCTGGAAAAAGCTGGGTGTCGTGCACCAGATATTCCCGCTTTGTACCGCCTTGCACTCTGCCAGCAGCGCGCAGCGGGCAAGCAACTCCTCCTTCGTGGAGATCGTGCCCTCGATAGTGCCGTTATAAATGAGCACATCGGCATCCTTGACCCCGGCGTAAAGATCTTCCAGCGGGATATTCAGGGTGGAAAGGCTGTTGCCGCTGTCGGCAAGGTGGGCAAAAACATATTCGCCCCCGGCCATGCCGATCATCTGCGCCACATAGTCTCCGCTTTTGCGCACAGTGGCAAGGCCGCTGGATGTAATGGAGAAAAACGCGCAGCGTTTGCCGGTGGAGGGCTGCTCCAGCAGCGGTGCAATGCGCTGTGCCTGCTGGGCGAAAACCTCCTCGGCAAGGGTTTCTTTGCCCAGCAAGATGCCGTACAGTTTGATCCATTCCATCCGTGCCAGCGGGCTGCTCTCGTAGCTGGAGCGCTCCACCAGCACCGGAATGCCGAACCGTTCTAATTGTTCCTTCACCTCCGGGGTGTGGTAGATCATGGTATTTTCCACCGCAAGGCCGCAGTTTGCGGTCAGGATGCGTTCGTAGTCCGGGGCGCTGTACTTGCCCGCGTAGGCGATGCGCCCGGCCTGCATGGCCTGCTTTGCCTCGTCCAGATACCAGCCCTCGGCGCGGGTGCCGGAAAGGGCAATGCTGTCCAGCGCGTCCAGATGGAGAAATAAGTCCATGGCAGAGGTGGACACCAGATAGATGTTCTGCACCGGCTGCTGCAGAACGGTCACCCCGGCAGGCACGGTGCGCAGAGTGGCAGCGCCCTCCGGCCGGATAAGGAACTTTGCCTGTGCGTCCGGGATGGTCAGCAGGGTAGAGCCGTCCGCGTAGCAGTCGGCGGTAAACTGGGTGGCGTAGTCCAGCGGGTAGGCGTGGTCAAAAACCAGCGCGTCCGTATCGGCGGGTGCGGTGGGTGCGGCCGTGCAGCCTGCAAGCACCAGCGCGGCGGCGGGCAGAGCCTTTAAAAATTGAGCGCGGGTCAGCTTCATGGAAGGTTACTCCAAAGTAAAGGTCAGGGTGTATTCGATCTCGTGGGGCTTGCTCATGGCAACGGTGTCGGCGGTAACAGCCAGCGGGGTGCCCAGAGCAGCTACCGGGATCTCAAAGGTAGAGTTGCCCTCGGTGTTGGTGGGCAGATACTTCTCACCATCCACGATCATGTAGTCGTAGTTGGGGCTGCTCCACACGATGGTAGCGGTCATCTTGCCATCTGCCACGGTCAGGGCAGCAGGGCTTTCTACGGTGGCGCGGCCGGAGCCGCCCTCCAGCACCACAGCAGCGGTGTAGTTGCCGTCTGCGGGGGTCTCAGCAGTCTGCTCGGTCTTAGGCTCGGCATTGCGCACGCTCACGGTGTGGTCATACCACTTGCCCTTGGTGCCCAGCAATGCCAGCTGGAAGTCGGTGTCCAGTGCCTCCACCGGGATGTCGTATCCGTACACTTCTTCGGTGGAGCCATCCGCGTAGGTAACGGTGTCCACGGTGGGGATGAGCCATGCGGTCTTGTTGGCCTCGGCGTCGGCGGCAAGGCCGGGGTAGAGGTTCACAATCTTTTTGGAAGCCAGACTGACGTGAAAGGTCATCACGCCGTTTTCCACGGTCAGGGTGCCCTTGCCGTTGCAGGCTTCACTTGTGTGGAACATACTGCTGTCGGTCTCGAAATCAGCGGTGTACACGCCGTCCGGCAGAGCGGTTTCGGCCACAGCAGAGGAAGCCACCACGGAGGAAGCCGCTTCAGAGCTTGCGGCAACGGAAGAAGCGGGAGCAGCAGTCCCGCCGCAGCCTGCCAGAGAAGCAGCCAGCACCACGCCGGCCAGAGAAACGGTAATAAACTGTTTGCAGCGCATAAAATAAATACCTCAGTATCATAAATTTTGACCCGGAATTTGGCTTTCCGGGGTAGGGGGCATGTTCTCCTCGCGCGGGGAACGCGCCCATAAAAGAAGCCCTCTCCGTGTGCAAGGCAGCGCCGGAGAGGGCTTCTGAATCCATTAGCCGTTCAGAAGATCCATAGCGGCCTTGGTATGTGCAATGTACAGCTGCTGGATATCCGCAATGCGGCCCAGACCCGAGATCTGGCAGTCCACATTCTCAAAGCAGCCTGCGGCGGTAAACTGGCTCAGCCAGCTGTCGGCGTCCTCACCGGCCATGTCGTTGTTGGCGTGGTCGCCTGCCACCACCATCAGCGGGCGCAGAATGACCTTAGTGTAACCGGCAGCCTTCACAGCCTCGATGATGGCCTCGCAGGAGGTCTCCTCAGGCTCGCCCTCCACCGTGCCGATGAACACATTGTCGTAGCCTAAGGTCTGCATGGTGGTCTGCATCTGGCTGTAGCTCACCTTAGCGGTGTGGGAGGTGCCGTGACCCATAAAGACGAAAGCGGTTTTATCGGCAGCGGCAGCAGCGGCGCTGTCGTAACCGGCTTCCTTCACAGCGGCAGCGGTAACGGCCTTGGCAACAGCTTCCTTATCTGCATTGATGACGGAAGCATCTGCGCCCACCTCGCCCAGCAAGGGCTCAGCCACAGCAACGCTCTCAAACTTGTCGCGGTACTGGTCCAGCATCTCGTTCATCTCGTCGTACTCTGCACCGTGCATCAGATGGGTGGGCTGCACGATCAGGTTCTTCACGTCGTTTGCCACAGCGCGGTCCAGCGCCTGCTGCATGTTGTCGATCTTCTCGCCATCGCGTGCCTGCACATGGTTGATGATGATCTGTGCGGTAAAGGCGCGGCGCACGCTCCAGTCGGGGTAGGCGGCCTGCAAGGCGTCCTCAATGCCCTTGATATCGGCAGCGCGGCTGTCGTTGAAGGAGGTACCGAAGGACACCACCAGCAGCTCGTTCTCACCAATGTCATCGGCGTTGCGGGCATCGTCCTTGGAGGCATCGCCGGTGTCGCGGCCGAAGTAGTCGGGGTCAGCGTTCTCGCCCTCCACCAGCTCCTTCTGGGCATCGGTCAGGGCGTCCCATGCAGACTTTGCGGCTTCACACTGGGCATCGGTGTCGTCGGTGCGCTGCTGCACATAGATGGCATCGATCAGGTCTGCCACGTTCTGTGCAGCCAGTGCGTCAGCGTCTGCGCCGGAAGCCTCGCTGCTGGCGGCAGAACTGGCAGCAACAGAGGAAGCCGTGCTGGAAGTAGCCCCGCCGCAGCCGGTCAGTACACCGGCGCACAGAGCCAGAGCGGTCAGAGCGGCCGCCGTTTTGCGGATGTTGCGTTTTTTCATCTTGCTTTTCCTTTCCTGATGTGGGTGAAATACGGCGCCGAACAGAAGGGTACAGGAAAGAGAACCTACAAAAAACGGGGCCTTTTGCTTGCGAAATGGCAAAGCAAAAAGGCCCCGTATCTTACAGGCTTTTTGGTACAACCAATTCCTCGTGATCTGGGGCGGCAAAGCCCCGGTACCAACAGCAGGCAGGTTTCCTGACTCAAAGCTCAACGCCCGCTGCCGCCTTCCCAAGCCGGATGGCTCAGTGACCGGTGCAAAAGCACCCTGACAGTGGACTCCCTTATCACAGTGACGAGATCGTGCAGGATTTGCACCCGCTTCCCTTTTAACGTTCCTGCCGCCGCCCGATGGGGCAAAGTGACGGAACGCACCTGTTGTTTTCTGTTCAGTTCGACAAAAAGTATAGCACAGCCCCTTACAAAACGCAAGAAAAACCGGAGAAATGCTTGACCTTCCCCCCGTTGGAAGGTGTATACTTGGCTCAAAACTGAAAGCAAGGAGGCAGCTCATGTTAAAGATAGAACATCTGACCAAAACCTACGGCGGCAAACCCGCCGTGCAGGACCTTTGCCTGCATATCCGACCGGGGGAGCTGTGCGCCTTTATCGGCCACAACGGTGCGGGCAAGACCACTACCTTAAAATGCTGCTGCGGCATCCAGCAATTCGATGCCGGCGAAATTTATGTGGACGGTATTTCTGTACGGGATGACCCGCTGGAATGCAAGCGCCGCTTGGCCTACCTGCCGGATGACCCGCAGCTGTACGAGTATATGACCGGCATCCAGTACCTTGATTTTATTGCGGATATCTTTGGTGTAAGCGCCGCACAGCGGGTGCAACGCATCCGGCAGTACGGCGATGCCTTTGGCCTGACGCAGGACCTTGCGCAGTCTATCGGGGCATACTCCCACGGCATGAAGCAGAAGCTTGCCATCATTGCGGCGCTGCTGCACGAGCCAAAGCTGATTTTAATGGACGAGCCTTTTGTCGGGCTGGACCCACTAGCCTCCCATCAGCTCAAGACCCAGATGAAAGCCTTCTGTGCGCAGGGCGGCGCGATCTTCTTCTCCACCCATGTTTTGGAAGTGGCCGAAAAGCTCTGCGACCGGGTGGCTATTCTGCGCAAAGGCCAGCTGGTGCGCGAGGGAGCCATGGAGCAGGTGCGCGGCGATGACACGCTGGAAGAGGTCTTTCTGGAACTGGAGGATACGGGGGGAGCACTATGATCCGTGCATTGCTCAAAAAACAGCTTCTGGAACTGGGCGCGGCCTTTGTGCGCAGCAGCAAAACGGGCAAGCGGCGCTCCCGGGCAGGGACGCTTGGCTACGCATTGCTGTTTGCGGTGCTGATGCTGCTGGTCATGCTCAGCTTTGGCTCAATGGCGCTGCCGCTGGCGGTAACGCTGGTGCCGCAGGAGCTGGACTGGCTCTATTTTGTGCTGATGGAGCTTTCGGCGTTGATGGTCAGCGTGCTGGCAAGTGCCTTTACCAGCTACGGGCATTTGTTCCGCTGCCGGGATAACCAGCAGCTGCTGGCACTGCCCATCCCGCCGGGCGCTATTTTTGCGGTGCGCTGCGGCGGGGTGTACCTGACCGGGCTGATTTATCTGCTGCTGGCATGGGTGCCCTCGGTGGTCTGCTATGCACTGGCAGCACCCCGCCCCGGCGGAGCCCTGCTGGCAGCGCTGCCGGTGGCACTGGCGCTGGCGGGAGTTTCCATGGTGCTGGCCGTTCTGCTGGGCTGGGCGGTGGCGCTGCTCAACCGCCGCGCCCGGCACAAAAGCCTTGTCACCGTGGTCGGTACGCTGCTGTTTCTGGCGGTCTACTATGCAGTGTTCCAATGGGTGGGCAACGCGGTAGATGCCCTTGCGCTGGATGCCGTGCAGGCGGGCGCATCGGCAAGCCGTGCTGCTGCACCGCTGCGTCTGCTGGGTCTGGCAGCAGTGGGCAACGTCCCGGCGCTGCTGCTGTTTCTAGCGCTGGCTGCGGCCTGTATGGCGCTGTGCGGTAAGGCGCTGGCAAAGCCCTATCTGCGGCTTTTGACCTTTGAACCGGGCAGAGCCAAAGCGGAATACCGCGCAAAGATACAAAAAAAGCAGCCCCCGCGCCGGGCATTGCTGCGGCGGGAACTGCTGCATCTGGGAGCTTGCCCCATGTGGCTGCTCAACTGTGCACTGAGCAGTCTGCTGTTGCCGGTGCTGGGCGCAGCAGCACTGTGGAAGGCCGCAGACCTGCGCGCCTTTACTGCTGCTTACCTGCCGGAGAGCCTGCCCATGCTGGTGTGCGGGATGGTGTGCGCCATAGCCGCCATGAACTTTATCACAGCGCCGTCGGTGTCGCTGGAGGGGGGCACCCTCTGGCTGCTGCAAAGCCTGCCGGTGTCTCCGCAGCAGGTACTGCGGGCAAAGGCAGAGCTGCAATTGCTGCTCACGCTGCCGGCGGCGTGGCTGTGTGCCGGGTGTGCCATGGCGGCGCTGCGCATTCCGGCAGGGCAGGGACTGCCGGTGCTGGCTGTGCTGGCAGCTTTTGTGTGGCTGACGGCGCAGCTGGGGCTGGCTTTGGGACTGTGCCTGCCCAACCTCCATTGGGTCAGCGAAGCCGCCGTGGTCAAGCGGAGCGCCGCCAGTATGCTGGCGATGTTCGGCGGGTGGCTGCTGGCGGGCGGGGTGCTGTTTTTGCCCCTGACCTTACTGGACTACGCCGTGCCGCCGCTGGCAGCACAGGGGTGTTGTCTGGCGGTGCTGCTGGGGCTGGATTTACTGCTGCACCGCTGGCTGTGCACCCGCGGTGCAGCCCGGTTTGCCGCCCTGCACTGAGGTGGGATGATTGGGAATGCTCTCCGCTTTGCTTTGGACATATTCAGCGGAAAAATCATTTGAATAGAGCAAAATCGGGCAGCCTGCGGACTGCCCGATTTTGCATTTTCACGGGAGGGAACGTAATGGAAAACAGCCACTGCCGGCAGACCAGTGAAGCTTTTTGTTTTGCAGTTATAGCGCGTCCAATGCGGTACGGGCGGCACGGATGTTTGCTTCGCTGGTCTGCCAGATCTCAAACTCCGAAAAGCCCGGCAGACCCATGGGCACGCCCTGCCGCCGGAAGGTCATGCGGCTGTCCAGTACCTGCTTGCCGGAAAGATGGAACGCCCGGGCACCGGTCTGAGCGGCAAGGGCGGGGATGTTGTCAGCTGATACGCCTGCACCTACCAATATTTCCACTTCCTGCCCGGCAGCTTCCACCAGCTGCCGCAGCAGGGCAGCGCCCTGCGGGGCGCTTGCGGCCTGTCCGCTGGTCAGAATGGTGGCAAGCCCCAGCTGCTTTGCGGCTTCCAGTGCGGCAAAGGGGTTGCAACAGACATCAAAGGCGCGGTGCAGGGTGCAGTCCACGGTGCGGTGTGCTTTTTCTGCTGCCTGCCGGGCTGCGGCGTAGATAGGGCGCAGAGCATCGGTGTCCAGCGCCCCCGCCGGGGTCAGCACGCCGGTCACGATGCCGTCGGCACCGGCGGCTACCAGCTCGGCGGCGCATTCGGCCATCTGTGCCAGCTCGTAGCGGTCGTAGCAGAAATCGCCGAAGCGGGGACGGATAAGCGCCCGCACCGGCAGACCGGTCTCAGCCTTGACCTGACGCAGCAGGGCAGGGGAAGGGGTGGTGCCGCCGATAATAAGGTCGGCGCACAGCTCTAACCGGTCAGCGCCGCCGCGTTTTGCCGCCAGCGCGCTGGCGGTGCTGTCTGCGCAAACTTCCAAAGTGCAGTGCATAGCGATACCTCCATCTACAAAAAATGATTTTGAATGGCCGTCGCGCTGCTTTGGCCATTTTCAGCGGAATGAATACTTTAATTTATCAATGGGAAAATCTGCGGATTTTCCCATTGATTTTTTTACAGGGGAAAGCAAAAGAAAAGTGCTTTTGTTCGATGCTGTGTTCTAAAAAAGGCTGTTGCGCCATGATATGTGCAACAGCCTCGGGGAATTATGGTTTATTTTACGCTTTCAAGGAAGCGGACAAAACCGGCGCGGCCTGCTTCATCCAGCTTGTACACACCGGCATCGGCCAGCACCTGTGCAAACACATGACCAACCTCGTCCTGCAGGATGGTGTGGACGTTGTCGGCGCTCAGTTCCGGGTGCTTTGCAAGGATCTCTTCCGCCCACTCGGCGTGCTTTTGCAGGGCTTCGGGGTACTCTGCGGTGGGCAGGTGTGCCACCAGCACATCGGCAAGGTCAAACAGCTCCTGCTTCAGGCGGCTGGGCAGCACGGCCAGACCCATCACCTCGATGAGGCCGATGTTCTCCTTTTTGATGTGGTGCAGCTTTGCATGGGGGTGATACACACCCAGCGGATGCTCCGGGGTGGTGATGTTGTTGCGCAGCACCAGATCAAGCTGATACTTGCCGTCCCGCATCCGGGCAATGGGGGTGATGGTGTTGTGCGGCTCGCCGTCGGTCTCGGCAAAGATAAAGCAGCTCTCGTCGGTGTAGCCGCGCCATGCAGTCAGCAGCTTATCAGCCAGTTCTACAAGGCGTGCATCGTCCGCGCAGGTCAGGCGAATGCAGCTCATGGGCCAGTGCACGATGCCGGCCTCCACATCCTCAAAGCCGG
This sequence comes from Faecalibacterium tardum, assembly GCF_040096515.1. Classification (NCBI taxonomy): domain Bacteria; kingdom Bacillati; phylum Bacillota; class Clostridia; order Eubacteriales; family Oscillospiraceae; genus Faecalibacterium; species Faecalibacterium tardum. The sequence continues at coordinate 422,865 of NZ_JBBMEO010000001.1, forward strand.
GGAATACCCAAGCCTTTTCAATGGGGGCTTTAGCCATGGCAAATTCGTAGTGACCACCCTGGAAATGGTCGTGGCTCAGGATGCTGCCGCCCACGATGGGTAAATCAGCGTTGCTGCCCACAAAGTAGTGGGGGAACAGACCCACAAAATCCAGCAGCTTACGGAAGGTCGCCCGCTCGATCTTCATAGGGGTGTGCTGGTTGTTGAACACGATGCAGTGCTCGTTGTAGTAAACGTAGGGGCTGTACTGCAAATTCCACGCGCTGTCGTTGATGGTCAGCGGGATGATGCGGTGGTTCTCGCGGGCGGGGTGGTTCATGCGGCCTGCGTAGCCCTCGTTCTCCGCACACAGCTGGCACTTGGGGTAAGCGCTCTGGGGTGCAAGCTTTGCGGCGGCAATGGCCTTGGGGTCTTTTTCCGGCTTGGACAGGTTGATGGTGATATCCAACTCGCCGTACTCGGTCTTGGTGACCCACTTCAGATCGCGCTTGATGCGGTAGCGGCGGATGTAGTCGGTGTCCTGACTGAACTTGTAGAACCAGTCGGTGGCGGCCTGCGGGCCCTCGTTCTCGTACCGCTCCTCAAAGTTTGCGCGCACGATGCTGGGGCGCGGGGTCAGCACACCCATCAGCTTGGTGTCAAACAGATCGCGTGCGGTGGAATTATCCTCGCACACGCCGCGGGCAACGGCATCGTCCACAAGGGTCTTGAGGATGCTTTCCAGATCAGTATAGCACACCTCGCCGTCTGGGGCGGTAAAGTCGTCCAGCTGCATGGTCATCAGTAGCTGGTTGCGGATATAGATCTCGTCATCGGGCAGAATCAGCCCGGTGTCCAGCCCGTAGTTCACGAGCTGCTGGATGGCGGTGGAGATCACAGCACAGCACCTCCCTCAGGACGGATGCTCAGCACATGGCAGCGGCCAGCGCCGAGGATCTTTTCCATGTTGGCCTTAAAGTCTGCCAGCATCTCCACCGGCACAAAGGCCTGCACCGTACCGGCAAAACCGCCGCCGTGCACGCGCACAGCGCCCTTACCGCCCAGATAATGCTTGGCAGCGGCGATGGTCACAGCCACCTCCTGATGCTCCTTGTAACCGGCGGGGATGACGTTCTGCAGGTATTCCCAGCTGCTGTCGCCGGAGGCGGTCACCATCTGCAAAAAGGCATCAAAGTCGCCCTCGCGCAGGGCAGCTACCTGCTGGGGCACGCGGTCATTATCGGCGTAGAAGTGGAAGGCGCGCAGCACAGCGCGGTCGCCGCACTGCTTGCGGCAGGCCGGGATATTTGTAAGGAAGGTCTCAAAGGGCACGTCCCGCAGCACCTCGCCGCCGCACACAGCGGCCACAGCGCGGCACTCGTTGGGGATGGCGGCGTACTCGTCGGTCAGGTCGGCGTGGTCTGCACCGGAGTCCAGAATGCACAGTGCCAGACCTGCCTTGGAAAAGTCCACCTGCACCGGCTCCACGTCTGGGTTTGCCTTGTCGGCAAAGTCGATGGTGATAATGTTGCCCACGCTGGAGGCCATCTGATCCATCAGGCCGCAGGGCTTGCCAAAGTAGACATTTTCAGCCCACTGGCCGATCTGTGCAATGGCAATGGGGGAGACTTTTTCATCCATGAAGCAGTCGTTCAAAATCACACCGACCAGCACCTCAAAGGCGGCAGAGGAAGAAACGCCGCTGCCCTTGGGCACGTTAGAGGAAATGTACACGTCCAGACCGGACAGCTTTGCGCCACGCTGACGGAAAGCCTCACACTCGCCGCGCAGTAGGGAAGCAGTGGTGTTCTCCTCCTCCTTGCGGGCAGTCAGGTCGTCAAGGTCGATGACGCAAAGGTCGTACCCCTCGCTCTGCACGCGCAGCTGGTTCAGGCTGTTGGGGGCGGCAGCAGCGATCATGTCAATGTTCACGCTGCCAGCCAGTACACGGCCATGCTGGTGGTCGGTGTGGTTGCCGCCGATCTCGGTGCGGCCGGGGGCACTATACAGACCGGCCTCGGTGTGTGCGCCGAAGGTGGTCTCTAACCCGTCCAGAACAGCCGTATAACGGGCTGCCTGTGCAGGGGTCTCGTCGGGGGCGCAGCAGTACAGCGCAGCCAGACGCGCAGCGTGTGCGCCCTCGGTCAGTTCCTGCTTCCAGGTGGAAATGGACTTCATCATGGAAATTTCCTCCTACTATTATGATCGGAAAAGTCGATGCAGCCGTTCGCAGCTGCCGTAACTGCTTCTATAATAGTCAAATGCAGCGCAAAAAACCATGTGTTATTGTTGCATCTCGATGAAAAGTTGCAAAAAGCGTCTGTGCAGCCCAATCGACTGCTGTCGAACAAATAAAATAAAAGTTTTTCGGGCAAATCAAAATGCTTGGCATAAATGCACACAAATCCCGGAATTTTGAGCGCAGCGCCCAAAAAAGACGGGATGGAAAATTGCACTTTGCACAAAAAATACCCCCGCACCGATGCAGCCATCGGGTGCGGGGGTGTGGTTCAGCGGGTAAATTCGCTGCCGGTCAGGCCGTCAAGGTTCAGCATTCCTTCCAGTGCGGCAATGTCGGCGTTCACGTCCAGCGCGTCGGCTTGGAACAGCTTGTCCAGCTGGTTTTCAAAGGCGGTCACCAGCAGGTCCATGCTGCGTTCAATGCTGTGCTTGGCCTCGGTGATGTTCGTGCCCTCCACTGCCTGCCCGGAAAGGCTGGCGTAGGTGTTCAGCAACTTGAGCGCGGTAGGCAGATAGTAGTTCATAAACTTTTGCAGCTGCGCTTTTTTGTCCGGGTCTTTTTGCGCCAGCGCAAAAATGCGCCCGCTGACCTCTTCCAGCCGGGAGATCTTCCCGCTCATCACCGGGTCGGGGATGGCATCGTTCACCTCCCGCAGCTGGCGCAGCAGGGCGGCGTACTCGTCCTCTGCAGCGGGCTGAGCTTTAGGCGCCGGAGCAGGTGCGGGCTTTTTCGGCTGGGGCGCTGCGCCCCGCACCACCAGCGTGTCGGTGCGGTTATCAATGTAGGCATCCGCGCCGAAGTATCCGTGCTCGATGGCGCTTTTTACGGCAGTGCGTCCCCGGGCGGCGTCCACCCCGGCGGCGGCAAACAGTTCCGGCAGGGGGATATTATCGCGCTCGCCCACAACCTTATCCAGCAGCTGCTCCAGCTTGCGGGTGCGGTTCATCCGCAGACCGGTCAGCAGCGCGCCGCCGCCGCCAATGGCCATGACGATATCGGAAAACAGCTCCCCGGGGTCGGGCAGAATCTGCCATGCACCGATGATATCCACCGCATCCGTCACCCCGGCAAACAGAAACACAGCACCCATAATGGTGCAGAGGGTGGCAATATTCTTGTGCCATTGCTTGGCGCTCTTCTGCTCTGCCGTGGGAACATCCTGCCCGGGGAAAGGCGGCGTTTTAGGCGTGGGTGCGGGGTTTGGGGCGGGGCGGTAGTCACCCCGGGCACGGGCAGCTTCCTGTTCTTCCTTCTGCACCTTCTGGTCGATGCCTTTCAGGATAAACAACAGCACCCCCAATGGCCCGGACATCGCCATCACGATAAAGATGGCAATGGTGGGAATCTTTGCAAAATAATGTTTTCTCGGCTCCATGAAACAGATTTCCTTTCACAGAAAGATAAAAATAAAAGACCGCGTTCCACTCTATTATAGCGGAGCGCGGCCTTTTTGTTAAGGGGGTATTTCTGTGCGTGAAAAACTTACTTCATCAGGCTGCAAACGGCCTCGGCATAAGCGGCGGGGTCATCCACGGGCAGACCCTCGATCAGCTGTGCCTGTGCGTACAGCAGGGCGCTGTACTTGTTCAGCTTCTCGGTGTCGCCAGCCTCCTGTGCGGCCTTCAGGGCGGCAAACACGGGGTGGTTCACGTTCAGCTCCAGCACCTTGTCGCTCTTCACGCCCTCGCTGCCGGGCTGCTTGGACAGCACCTTCTCCATCTCAATGGACAGCGGGCCGTCAGAGCTCAGGCAGACGGGGTGATCCTTCAGGCGGGTGGAGACCTTGACCTCCTTCACCTTGCCGTTCAGCGCGTCCTTCATGGCATCGAACAGTGCCTTGTTCTCGGCGGTGGCATCCTCGGCGGCCTTCTTCTCCTCCTCGGATTCCAGACCCAGATCACCGCTGTTCACGTTCTTGAACTCCACGGTGCCGTCCTTGCCCTCGGCATCCTTGCGGGGGTAGCTGTGCAGGATCTGCAGGCAGAACTCATCCACATCCTCGGTCAGCAGCAGCACGTCAAAGCCCTTGTCCAGCACCAGCTCTGCGGAGGGCAGCTTTGCCAGACGGTCGGTGGAGTCGCCTGCGGCAAAGTAGATGTACTTCTGCTCTGCGGGCATCTTGTCGATGTACTCCTGCAGGGTGACCATCTTCTGCTCCTTGGCAGACCAGAACAGCAGCAGGTCGCGCAGCAGCTCGGCGTGCATTCCGTAGTCAGAATAAGCACCAAACTTGATCTGACGACCGAACTCCTTCCAGAACTCCTCGTACTTTGCACGGTCATTGTTCAGCATGGCGTGCAGTTCGTTCTTGATCTTCTTTTCCAGTGCGTTATGGATCAGCTTCAGCTGGCTGTCTTTCTGTAGCATCTCACGGCTGATATTCAGGCTCAGATCCTGACTGTCCACGATGCCCTTCACAAAGCTGAAGTAATCCGGCAGCAGGTCGGCGCACTTTTCCATAATCAGCACACCGGAAGCGTACAGCGCCAGACCCTTCTCGTAGTCCTTGGTGTAGAAGTCGTAGGGGCGGTGGCTGGGCACGAACAGCAGGGCATTGTAGTTGGCAGTACCCTCGGTGCGGCTCACGATGACCCGGGCGGGGTCGGCGTAATCGCCGAACTTATCCTTATAGAAGCTGTTGTACTCCTCATCGGTCACTTCGCTCTTCTGCTTCTTCCAGATGGGAATCATGCTGTTCAGGGTCTCCAGCTCGGTGTAGGTCTCCCACTCGGGCTTGTAGTCATCGGGCTTGGGGTCCGGTTCCGGCTTCTGACGGCTCTTTTCGCGCTCCATCTGGATGGGGTAGCGCACATAGTCGCTGTACTTCTTCACGATAGCCACGATGCCGTATTCGTCCAGGAAGTTGTCGTATTTCTCAGTGTCGGTATCCGGCTTGATGTGCAGAATGATCTGGGTGCCCACGGTATCCTTCTGGGCGGGGGTCATCTCGTAGCCGTCCACACCGGAGGACTCCCACTGCCAAGCCTCGTCCGAGCCATAAGCCTTGGAGATAACGGTCAGCTTATCGGCCACCATAAAGGCGGAGTAGAAGCCCACGCCGAACTGACCGATGATATCAATGTTCTCGTCCTTGTTGTCCTTCTTGAAATCCAGAGAACCGGAGTGTGCGATGGTGCCCAGATTCTGCTCCAGCTCTTCCTTGGTCATACCGATGCCGTTATCCTCCACGGTCAGGATGCGGTTTTCCTTATCGCGGGTGATGAGAATACGGAAATCGCTCTTGTTCATGCCCACGGAGGTGTCGGTCAGGCTCTTATAGTACAGCTTATCAATGGCGTCCGAAGCGTTGGAGATCAGCTCCCGCAGGAAGATCTCTTTATTGGTATAGATGGAGTTGATCATCATGTCCATCAGTTTTTTGCTCTCTGCCTGAAATTCTTTCTTGGCCATAATACAAAACCTCTTTTATCACATATTTGGTGCGCCGTACCCGGTAAACTGCCAGGGCACTTAGCACTCATAACTTCTGAGTGCTAATATACAACGACTCGCAGGGAAAATCAAGGCTTTTCATAAAAAGTTAAAAAAGTAAAAGATTTGCTGCCCCGGTGCACGAAATGGCGCGCCGGGATCGTTTGTTATATAAAGAACGAAATTTTTCCTGAAAAGCTTTCCCACTTTTGCGCGGACTGTGCTATAATGGAGCGAGTATGCCGGAAGGATGTGAGAAAATGTCAAAACAGGGCGATGCCGCTTACGCATGGTTTTTAAAGGGCTATAATTGCAGCCAGAGCGTGGTGGCGGCGTTTGCACCCCAGCTTGGCCTGACCGAAGAAACAGCGCTGCGCCTTTCCGCAGGCTTTGGCGCGGGTATTGGCCGGATGCGGGAGGTGTGCGGGGCGTTCTGCGGTGTGGTGACCGTGCTGAGCATGGTCTATGCTGACCCCGCCGACCCCAAGGATAAATCCCGGATGTACGCGCTGGTGCAGCAGGCGGCAGAGCAGTACCGCAGCCGCAACGGCGGCGGCAGCATCATCTGCCGGGAGCTGCTGGCAAAGGCGGGCGCTGCCCCTGCCGGGGGCACAGCGGCAGAGGACCGCACCGCAGACTACTATAAAAAGCGCCCCTGCCCGGAGTTGTGCCGCATTTGCGCCGACCTGTGCGCAGAATTTATTGCGGCGCACCCGGAGGGACGGCACGGATTTTATAAGGAGGATGTTTGAATGCAGATTGAACAACTGGAATTGACCGGCGGCGGTACGCTGACGCTCTACCTGCGGGAGAGCGTGGAGGCCATGCCGCATTTCCGGCAGCGCCCGCTGGTGCTGGTGGTGCCCGGCGGCGGCTATACCCACGTCAGCCCCCGGGAGGGCGACCCCGTAGCGCTGCAATTTGCGGCAGCTGGCTACCACACGGCGGTACTGCACTACGCAGTAAGGGAGAGCGCCCGGGATGCGCTGCCCATGCGGCAGCTGGCACAGGCCATCGGCCTTGTGCGGCAGCACGCAGAACAGTGGAATATTTTGCCGGATCAGATCGCTTTGTGCGGCTTTTCTGCCGGCGGGCATCTGGCACTGTCCGGTGCGGTGTGGGAGATCCCCGGCATGGCAGACCAGCCGCGCCCCAACGCCCTGCTGCTGGCCTACCCGGTGGTCACCGCCGGAGAATACGCCCACAGGGACAGCTTTGTGCAGCTGACAGGCACGCAGGATGTTGCCGCCCACCAGCGCTTTACGCTGGAGGATAAGATCACCCCCGCCACACCACCGGTGTTCGTCTGGCATACCATGGAGGACGAAACTGTCCCGGTGGAAAACACCTTGCTGCTGCTCAGCGCCCTGCACAAGGCAGGCGTGCCATGCGAAGTGCACCTGTTTGAAAAGGGATGCCATGGCACCAGCATCTCCACCCCGGAGGTGGATGCCGACAGCGCCCACCGCCACCACTGGGTCAAGCTTGCGGTGGAGTGGCTGAACGATACCTTTTCCTTCCATGCCTGAGATAACCGACTGAAACAGGAAAAGCGTTTGTAAATTTTGGCCGTACCTACAAAAAATTCACAAATAAACCGTTGACTTGCACAGGTGTATGCCGTATACTGTCCAACGGGGATAAAACCACGAAAGAAGGAAACAAAAATGGTTATGGATCCCACACTGCCGCGCATTAAGGTGCGCGACCTGCTTATGCAGGCATTTCTCACCGGCTGGGAGCGCTCCGATAAGAGCACCTCGCAGGACGAATACCTGCAAAGCTCCATTCAGGTTATTGAGATGCTTCAGGTGGAGCCGGAAAACCTCTACGCAGAGGAAGGCCTTGGCCTGCCGGATGGCGAAGAGGTGGATCATCTGGACGATCTGCTGCGCGCGGACGGCTTCTGGCTGTACTACGGGGTGGAAGCGGAAAACTTCTTCCTCATCCAGTGGTACCCGGACGAGGCTTCTGCCAATGCAAAGCTTGCTCAGCTGGAAGAGCTGGGTGACGGTAAGCAGTATCTGGTAGATTTGACCCTCAAGCGGGCAACCCCTTCCGAGGCTGAAAACTTCGGTAATTCTAACCCGGTGCAGCTCCGCTCCTGAACAAACGTTAACGTATTGAGTTGAAAGGAAATTTTGCTCATGCAGCTTTCTGTTACGGAACGCGAACAGCTTTATGCCATTTTGGAAAAATATGATCAAAATCCCAAGGTGCAGCAGATGCGGGAGTTCATCCAGCACGGGGACGTTACCACCTATCAGCACTGCAAGAACGTGGTGCTGGTCAGCTGGTGGCTGAACCATCGGCTGCATCTGGGTGCAGACGAGACCTCACTGGCTGTCGGTGCTTTCCTGCACGATTTTTATTTGTACGACTGGCATAAAAAAGGTACCTTCCATGGTATCCGTCGCCTGTTCGAGATGCACGGCTTCTCCCATCCGGGCTGCGCCTGCGTCAACGCAGAAAAGGTGTTCCATATCACCAAAAAGGAACAGAGCATCATTTCCAGCCACATGTGGCCGCTGACCTTCCGTCATGTGCCCAGCTGCCGCGAGGCCATCATCGTCTGCCTTGCTGATAAGTACTGCGCCGTGGTTGAAAGCATGTTCAAGCGCAGCCGCGTGGCTGCCGCCAAAAACGCCAACGGCGAATATGACGAGTGGTAAAACCGGATCATCGCAAATAACAGGAGCCGCTGCACCAAAAAGTGCAGCGGCGCC